>DASZNJ010000029.1:0-21012 GCA_035551575.1 Gemmatimonadaceae bacterium | reverse complement strand
ACCCCTGACCCCTGACCCCTGACCCCCTCCTCAGTCCGCCGCCGACGACTCCGACACCGCGTCGGCTTCCTCGCAGAACGGGCGGAACACTCCGCAGACCACGCCGAGGATCGAGAAGTCGTCGCCGGGGCCGACGCTGATCGCGCGGTCGGCCGGGTTGGCCGGCTCGAGGACGATCGTCGCCCCGCGGTGCGTGAGCGTCTTCACCGTCGCTTCCTCCCCCAACCGCGCGGCGACGATGTCGCCGTCCTGCGCACGGCGCGACTGCGAGATGAGCACATAGTCGCCGTCGAGGATGCCGCGGCCATTCATGCTGTCGCCCATCACCTTGAGGAAGAACGAATCCTCGGACGGGACGAACCGCCGGTCCATCGTGATGTAGCGGATGCGGTTCTCGGGGAGCAGCGCCGGCTCGCCGGCGTGGATCTTCCCGTAGTAGGGGACGGGCTGGACGCCCGTGAGCCCGCCGATCCCGAGGAGCTTCACGCCGCGCGAGCGCGCGCGGTCGCGCTGGATGTAGCCCTTTACCGCCAGCGAGTGGAGCAAGTCCGACACGGTCTTCGTCGACTTGATCCGGAACTTCCGGGCAATGTCCCGGATGCTCGGCTGATATGTATTCTCGGCAAGAAAGTCGATCAGGTAATGATAGACTTTCTGCTCCAGCGGGGAAAGCGGCTCCGCCATGGGAGACCTCCGCCAAAAGGTTCGCCGGGCACCGTCATCGGCGACCCGGCGAAAGTACCTGTATTGCCCACGACGTCAATGTATGGTCGCGCTCGGCGGCTCGTCAATGATCGGATCTCATGCAGCGTCGCGATTGAGATCGAGCCAGCGCTCCGCGCTTTCGATCCTCCGCAGCGCACGGTCTGGTCCGAGCATCATCAGCACGTCGAAGATCCCCGGACTCACGGTGAGTCCGGTGAGGGCGACGCGGAGCGGCTGAAAGATCTTCCCGCCGCTCGTGCCGCGTTCCTCGGCGAGCGCGCGCAGCGCCTCCTCCATCGCCGCCGGTTCCCAGGTCGTGCGCGCGAGGCGCTCCCGCGTCGCGGCGAGGATGTCCCGCGTCGCCGCCGCGTCCTTCCACTGCCTGGCGACGGCGTCGGGGTCATAGCTGATCTCGTCGGTGAAGTACGGGCGCGCCTGGTGCACGATCTCGTCGGTCGTCCGCGCCCGCACCTTGAGGAGGTCGATCAACGCGAGATACCAGTCGCGCTTGCGGTCGATGTCCGCCTGGGTGACGAGCCCTTCGCGGGCGAGCAGCGGGGTGACCAGCGGCGCCAGCTCGGCGGCCGGCGTCCGGCTGAGGTGCTGGCCGTTCATCCACTCGAGCTTCTTCGTGTCGAACACCGCCGCCTTCTTCTGCAGCCCGTCCACCGAGAACAGCTCGATCATCTCGGCCATCGTCATCACCTCGCGGTCGCCGCCCGGCGACCAGCCGAGCAGCGCGAGGAAGTTGAGCATCGCGCCGGGGAGGATCCCCTGGTGCTGGTAGTCGGCGACCGCGGTCGCGCCATGCCGCTTGCTGAGCTTCTTGCCGTCGAGCCCGTGAATCATCGGCAGGTGGGCGAACTGCGGCAGCTCCGCGCCTAACGCGCGGTAGAGCAGGATCTGCTTCGGCGTGTTCGAGATGTGATCGTCGCCGCGCATGACGAGGGTGATCCGCATCGCGATGTCGTCGGAGACCACCGCCATGTTGTAGATCGGCGTCCGGTCCGAGCGGAGGATGACGAAGTCCTCGATGTCCTTGTTCGGGAAGGCGATCCGGTCGTGCACGAGGTCGTCCCACTCCGTCGTCCCCTCGGGAACGCGGAACCGCAGGACGAACGGTGTCCCGGCGGCGAGCTTCGCGTCGACCTCCGCCTTCGACAGGCGGTCGCAGCGGCGGTCGTACTTGAAGCTCTCCTTCCTCGCCTCGGCGTCCCGCCGCCGCTCCTCGAGCTCGCCCTGGGTGCAGAAGCAGCGGTAGACGGTGCCGTTGGCGAGCATCCGCTCGGCGTCGGCGCGATGGCGCTCGAGGTTCGCGCCCTGATAGACGGGTGGTTCGTCCCAGCCCAGTCCGAGCCACTCGAGCCCCTCGAAGATGGCGCGCGTGCTCTCGTCGGTGCTGCGCGCCTTGTCGGTATCCTCGATGCGCAGCAGGAACTGCCCGCCGTGCTTCTTCACGTAGAGCCAGTTGAAGAGCGCGGTCCGTGCGCCCCCGACATGGAGGTAGCCCGTCGGGGAAGGAGCGAAGCGAACGCGCGGGGTTCCGGAAGCGGACATGCGGACGGCTCGGAAAAAAGGAACGGGTGTCAGGCGTCGCCGGCGGGCCGGTCGCGCATGACACCCGGAGTTCCTCGCGCCGTGCCGGTCATGAGACGGCGAGGAGTGACGAGCGAAGTGCAGGCAGATCGAAAGCGGAGAGAGAGGGATTCGAACCCTCGATACAGGCGTAAACCCGTATGCCGGTTTAGCAAACCGGTGCCTTCAGCCACTCGGCCATCTCTCCGTGACAGAGGCGCGCGACAGGAGCGTCGCGCGCCTCGGACCCGGAAGCTACCGCCCGCCGCCGGACGGGTCAACCGCGAGCGCGGCCCTTCACGGAGCTGCGGCGGTGGGACGGAGGGCACAGGACTCGAACCTGTAAGTCGCTCTCGCGACGGCGGTTTTCAAGACCGCTGCATTAGCCATTCTGCCAGCCCTCCCGGGGGCCGCGCACGCTCGCCTTGCGGGCGCGTCACGGTCCTCCACTGTAATGCCTTCCCCCCGCCCACGGTAGAGACGCGCGGGGTGCAACGGAGCCGCGGAAGCGGCTAAGCTTCGGCGCGGGGTGTTCGGCACCCCGAGAGCACTCTCCCCGGCCAACGCCACGCCCCGGTAGCCGTCGCATCATGGTTCGCCGCCACATCGCCGCGCTCCTCAGCGCCCTCGCACTTCTGCAGCTGCCGGTGGTCACCGGTGGTGCCGCTTGCGCCGACCGGCTGGCGATCGGCGGGATCGCGGACAGGGGGCACGCCGCAGCGGCCGCTCATGGGTCGAGCCATCTCGACCAGCAGTTGGCCGTCGAGGCATCGCCGTCGGGCGCTGGCGAATCGGGGCAGGGCGGCGCGCCGGCCGACGGCGAGAACCATTCGTGTGCTGCCGGGGGTGACGCCCCCTGCTGCGGGAGCGGAGCGAGCTGCTCGGCCACGGCCGCATTGCCCGAGCAGGCGCGGTGGGCGCCCGACCCCGTCGCCGTCGATCGCGCGCTCGCCGCGTCGACCGAGGCGCCGCTGTCGTTCCGGGCGACGCTGGAGCCGCCCCCGCCGAGGGGCTGAGGCCTACCCCTGCCCGACAGGCTTCGTGGTTCCAGCCCCGCGCGCCGCGCCGGGGCTGCTGGCGGGCACGCAGCCCGTGCCGCCATCGCCTCCTCCACTTCGACGTACCGGATAGATGCCGCCTAACGTTCCATCAGCGTCCGTGCGCGCGATCGCGCGCGCCCTGACCTTCGCCCTGGCCCTCGCCTCCGTGCTGGGCCCGGCCCGCCTCGCCGCCCAGCAGGACACCACCAGCCACGACATGCATGGCATGCCGGGGATGAAGCCTGAACCGACTCCCCGGAAAGCGGCGCGAAAGAAGCCCGCCCGGCCTGCGAAGGCCAGCCCCGCGGCGGCGCCGTCCGTGGCAAGGGACACCGTGCCACGGGTCCGGAAGGACAGCACCGGGCACCCGCCCGCACCGGCGATGCCGATGACGGATGACAGCGCGCACCCCGCGATGCCGGCGGTGCCCGACAGCGCACGCGCCGCGGTGCCGGCGATGCCCGACAGCGCCCCCGCCGCGATGCCCGGAATGGCGCCGATGCAGATGATCGACGGGCCGTTAGGCATCCCGATGGAGCGGACGGGATCGGGTACCAGCTGGCTGCCTGACGATTCACCGATGCACGCCGAGCACGTGATGCGCGGGCCATGGGAGCTGATGCTCCATGGCGTCGCCTTCGCCATGTACGACAAGCAGGGCAGCCGGCGCGGCGACGAACAGTTCTCCAGCGTGAACTGGGGGATGCTGATGGCGACGCGGAACGCCGGCGGCGGCCGACTGCAGCTCCGCGGGATGGTGAGCGCTGAGCCCTGGACCGTCGGCGGCCAGGGATATCCCCTGCTGCTGCAGACCGGCGAGACCTACCGCGGCCGGCCCCTGCACGACCGGCAACACCCGCACGACCTGTTCATGGAGATCGCGGGGCTGTACGAGCATGCCGTGTCCGATCGGGTCGCCCTCTCGCTCTACGTCGCTCCGGTCGGCGAGCCGGCGATCGGCCCGGTCGCGTTTCCGCATCGCCCCTCGGCGATGAACGATCCAATGGCGCCGATCTCCCACCACTGGCAGGACGCGACGCACATCACCTTCGGCGTGGTGACCGCCGGGATCTTCACGCACTCCGTCCGGCTGGAGGGATCGATCTTCAACGGCCGCGAGCCGGATGAGAACCGGACGAACTTCGACTACCGCGGCCGGAGCCTCGACTCCTACTCGGGGCGCCTGGCATGGAATCCGTCCTCCCGTTGGAGCGCCTCCGCGGGCTATGCATACCTGCGGAGCCCCGAACCGGCCGCACCCGATGAAGCCGTGCACCGCATCAGCGGGTCGATCATGAATGGCCGTACCTTCGGAGAGCACGGGGAGCTCGCGACGACGCTGGTCTTCGGCGCGAACCGCCATGCGGATGCCGCGCATCTCGAACCCAGTTACCTCCTCGAGTCGAATCTCGAGTTCGGCGGCGCACACAGCATCTTCGGCCGGGCCGAGCACGTCCGGAAAGGGGCCGAAGACCTGGTGCTCGGGGCCGGCGGGCCGGCCGGCGAGTTCAGCCTGACTTCGCTCGTTGCCGGCTACGTCTACGAGTTCGATCGCGCGGGAGCCGTGCGTACGGGGATCGGCGCTCGCGCATCCGTGGACCTCATCCCGGCGGCATTGGAACCGGTCTACGGCACGCGAGCGCCAGGCGGCTTCGCCATCTACATTCGATTCCGCCCACAGCGCATGTCGGAGGGCCACGACAAGCGAATGGGAGCGCCGAAGACCCCCGGCGCGCACAGGGGTCACGCGGGGCACGAATGAGCCAGATCACGCAACTCGAGGACTGCGAGCGCGGCGCTGCTCGACACCGGCGCGGTCATCCTCGAGAGTGGCGATGTCGAGACCCGGGCCGCGGACCTGACTCACACCTCGCGGCGGACATGCCGTTCGCCCGCACCGTTCACAGCGTCAGGCAGGTGCGTCCGCCGCACCGCCGGACGGCGCTATCCTCTATAGCTTGCCGGCAGCGAGACGGTGAAGGTGCTTCCTTCGCCTAACGCACTCTTCGTGAGGACGAGGTCTCCCCCGAGGAGCTGCGCAAGCTGCCGCGCGACGGCCAGCCCGAGACCGGTGCCCCCGCTCGTCCGGGTCGTCGAGGGATCCTTCTGCCAGAACGCCTCGAACACGCGCTCGTGATCGGCGGCCGCGATCCCTCGGCCGCTGTCGGTGACCTCGAAGAACACCATCACGCCGCCGTCCATTCCTTCCACCCGCAGCGCCAGGACGACATCCCCTCCGTCCGTGAACTTCACCGCGTTCGCGACGACGTTGACGAGTATCTGACGGAGCTTGTGCGGGTCGGTGTTCAGCTCGATGTTGCCGGCGCGGCTCTCCACCCGGATGCGCACCCCTTTCTTCGCGGCGATCGGGCGGACGAGGACGAGGCTCTGCTCGACGAGGTCGTTGAGCAACACCCGCTCGGGACGGACGACTTCCTCCCCCGCCTCGACGCGAGCAAAGCCGAGCAGCTCCTCGATCAACCCGAGCAGGTGCTTGCCCGAGAACTGCACGCGCCCGAGGTGCTCCTTCTGCAACGGATTGACCGGGCCGCAGATCTCGTCGGCGAGCAGCTCGGTGTAGCCAAGCACCGCGTTCATCGGCGTGCGCAGCTCGTGGCTCAGCGTCGCGAGGAAGTGCGTCTTCGAAAGGTTCGCGAGCTCGGCGGAATCGCGGGCCTCGCGTTCGGCGTACTTGAGGTGGGCGCGCATGATCGACTGCGCGCACATCACGCCGAGGGTCAGGACGAAGGCGCGTTCGTCCTCGTCGAACGGGCGGGGCGCCGGCCATGCGAGGCAGAGGACGCCGCGCAGCTCCCCGTTCGCCCAGACCGGGACGATCGCCGCCGCCTGCGCGCCGACCTTCGCCATCGCCGAGCCCCACTCCGGATAGCGAAGCAGGTCGGCGACGGATTCGAGAAACACCGGTTCGCCGGTCCGCGCCACCTCGGCCAGGGGAACCGGCGCGTCGAGCGGCAGCTCGTCGAGGGCGGCCTTGACCTCGGCGGGGAGCCCGATCGCATGCACGACGTGAAGGACGGTCGCCCCGTCCGTCGCGGGGCTGCCGAGCCGCGTGGGGGTCGAGGGCGGGAATGCGCCGAGCGTGACGACGACGGCGCTGGTTGCCCCGAGCGCCGAGAGCGCCTTTCGTTCGACGAGGTCCGCAGCCTCCGCGGGGCCGAGCGAGTCGGTCAGCGACCCGCTGAGCGCGGCGAGGGCGCGAAGCCGGTGGCTGGCCCCGGAAATAGTCTGGTAGCCGGGGTGGAGCTCCTCCGGCGCGGAGCCACGCGTGCCGGCCACGCCACCATCCTCCGACACTCGCTCGGGCTCCGTCATGCGAACCTATGAAACAGGCGTCGCCAGGAGCGCCAACGGACACCGGCGTCGCGGCTCGAATTGGCCGTGGCGCCCTGCGCTGGTGAAGACCCCGCAGGCCTGAAATATAGCACCTCCCGCCACTCAATGCCAGCGCGAGCCGGAATCGATGCCTGCTGCCGCAGCCGCAAGCGAACGTTAGGCCGCAGCGCGGGGCTCTCGCGGCGTCGAATATCGCGTTTCACCCCGCCCGCACCGTCGTTCGCCCTCGGATGTTTGCGCCGTCGCCGCGCTCGCCCGCATCGTCCACCGTGATTCAGCGGCTGCCCGGTCGGCCTCGTACACCCGGCACGTGCGCCACAGCGGCGCGGGAGATTGCGACATGCTCAGTAGAACCTTCAGGGGCTGCACTCATGGCGCTTTCGCGGCCATCGTGCTGGCGCTGTCCGCATCCGGTTGCGGCGGCGGTGGAGGCGGTGGCCCGGCCTCCCCGCCGCCGAGCGGGGGAACCGGCGGCAACGGCGGCAATACCGGCGGCTCGACCAGCGCCGAGATCGCGGTGCAGAACAACCAGTTCTCCCCGTCGGCGACGACCGTCGCTCCCGGCACCACCGTCACATGGACGTGGAACAGCTGCACCGGAGATGGTTACGGGGGGCAGCTCTGCACCGATCACAGCGTCGTCTTCGACGACGGCGCGCGCGCGGGGTCCGGAGTGAGGAGCAGCGGTTCCTTCGCCTCGCAGTTCGCGAACGCCGGGAGCTACAGCTACCACTGCTCGATCCACGGAACCGCCACCTCGGGGATGCGCGGAACGATCACCGTCCAGTAGCCGCTCCAGTGTCCCCGAACGCGAGTCAGCCCCGGCACGCGACGTGCGGCCGGGGCTGACCTGCGTTCACGGCCCACCCGAATCAGAAGGCGTAGCGGAGGCCGAGCTGCATCTGGAACTGCGTCGTGAGGAAGCTCTCCGGCGTCGCCTGCCCGAACGCCGTGTTCACGCGGTAGGTGAACTTCGGCGCACCGCTCGCCGTGCTGAACGCGGTCGGCGTCAGCAGCGCCTGGTTGCCGAACGAGACCTCATTCCGCTTGCCCCAATCCTTGTTCAGGCCATTGAGCACGTTGAAGAAGTCGGCGACGACCTCGATCCCCTGCTTCCGGTAGGTTGTGAACTTCTTCGACAGCCGTGCGTCGAGGACGTTCGTCCACGGGTTCCGGCAGCTGTTGCGGTCGATGACCTTGCCGCGGTGCGACTTGAGGCATCCGCTGCCGTCGATGATGCGGTTGAGGGTCGCCGCGTCGGAACCTGCGGCGAACGAGTACGTCGACGCCTCGGCGGCCGTCGGCACGTAGAGGCGGTCGTTCGTCGCCTTGTCGCCGTTGATGTCGCCGCCGTAGATCGGCGTATACGGAAGGCCCGTATAGCCGCGATAGATCCCGCTGACGACGAAGCCGTACGGAGCCTCGTAGGAGGGGGAGATCACCAGCGTGTGCGTGCGGCTGTAGCTCGCCGGTCCCCACTGCCTCGAGAAGTCGTTCGGGTTGCCGAAGGTGCGCGTCGAGTTGAACATGTCGAAGATCGCGATGCAGCACGACGTCGACCCGTTGTCGCGGGTGTGGTCGTACGTGTACGCCGCATAGAGGCTCGCGCCGTAGGCGCGCCCGGTCAGCGTCGCGATCCCCTGGAACGACTTGCCCGATCCCCCCGATCCCTGGACGGCGACCTGGTTGAACGCGGTGTTGATGCGCGAGCCCGTCGCGTTGAAGCGGCCGGCCGCGTTGATGGCCGTGGTCGGGGCATACACCGGGATCCCGCCCTCGATCGTGAAGCGGGGCGTCGTGTTGAGGTTGACGTCCTGCGCGACGTACTGGTCGCGGAGCAGCGAGTACACCCCTTCGACGCCGATGCGCCAGTCCGGGGCGATCAGGCGATCGTAGCCGAGGTTCGACTTCCACGCCGACGACTGGCGGAAGTTCCTGTCGAAGGCGTTGACCTCGGCGATGCCGAAGGTGCCGCCGGTGCACTGCGTCGGGATGGTGCCCGGGTCGCGGGCAAAGCCCTGGAAGTCCGGCGCCGGGACGTTAGGCGCGTTGCAGCTGAGCACTCGCTGGTTCAGTCCCGTGTTCGCCAGGACGTTCGAGGCGAGGACGTACGGCGAGCGGCCGTAGAACATCCCCGTCCCGCCGCGGATGACCTGCATCCCGTCGCCGGCCGGATCGAAGGTGAAGCCGAACCGCGGCGAGACGTTGTTGTTGTCGGTCGGGCGGCGGCGGACGTCGACGCCGGGGAACGCGGCCGTCACCGCCGGGTTCGCGGCCGGCTTCGTCGGGTAGAGCGCGAGGTCGTAGCGGAGCCCGTAGCTCAGGAAGAGGCGCGGCGAGACCTGCCACTCGTCCTGGGCGTAGATCGCGTTTTCCCAGACGTCGAACTCCGCGATCGGCAGCGAGCCGCTGGCGCCGGGGAGGGCACGGCTGAACGAGGCCGGCTGTCCGCGGGCGAACGCGCCGAGCGAGTCGAAGACGAAGCTGCCTAACGCGTTGTTGAAGAAGTAGTTGTAGACGTGCTCGCGCATCGTCGTCGCGCCCAGCTTCACCGTGTGGTCGCCGTGCGTCCAGCGCACGTTGTCGATGAGCTCGATGGTGCGCTCGGAGAGGTAGTTCGCGGCGATGATCGGGTCGCTCCCGAACACGACGTCGGTGCGGACGCTGTCCGTCGGCGAGAACTTCGTGACGATGTTCCGGATCGTCACCTGGGGGGTGGTCGTCCCGAAGCCCGGCGACGGGTTCGACGGGCGCGGCTTGATCTCGGTCGCGTACTGCCCGCGGAACTCGTTGGTCATCGCGCCGAACACCGACTGCAGCGACGCGACGAAGCTGTTCGCGCTCGTCTTGTACGGGCCGGCGTTCGAGACGAGGTCGGTGGACGTGGCCGACGCGGCGAGGCGGTCGTTGCGCTGCGTGAAGTCGAGAAAGTTGTGGCGAAGCGTCAGCGTGTGCGTGTTGTTGAGCTGCCAGTCGACGCGGCCGAAGATGCTCGTCTCGTCCACGTTCGCGGTGAGGCGGCCGACTTCGCGGCTGAGGTCCCACCCGTACACGTTCTTCGCGGTGCGGAGCAGCGAGTCGCGAAGGGCGAGGCTGATCTTCCCGGCGCGCTGCGATGCGACGTCGCTCGACACGTCGAAGATCGACTTCGGCTCGGCCGCGGTCTGCCGATCGACGCTGACGAAGAAGTGCGCCTTGTCACGGACGATCGGGCCGCCCAGCGAGAAGCCGTACTGGCTCTTCGCGAAATCGGTCGGCGCGCGGCCGAGGAAGTCTTTCGAGGTGAGCTGCACCCCCGCGAGGTCGGCGCGCCGCGCGAACCCGAACACCGCCCCGCTGAACTCGTTGGTCCCGCTCTTCGTCACCGCGTTCACCGTGCCTCCGGTGAAGTTCCCGCGCTCGACGTCGTAGCCGGCGTTGATCACCTGGATCTCCTTCACGGCCTCGATCGAGAACGAGAAGGGCGCGCGATCGCCTCCGCGCGCGTCACCGCCGAAGAACGACTGGTTGTTGTTCACGCCGTCCATCAGGACGTTCGTCGACGCGGTGCGCCCGCCGCCGATCGACTGGCCGCCGCCGGCGCCGGTCCGGCCGATGTCGCTCGTGCCGGGCGCGAGCACCACCAGGTCCTTGAAGTTGCGGCCATTGGTGGGAAGGTCGCGCAGCTGCGCTTCGCTGATCCGCGTGCTCGCACCGGTCTTCTGCCGCTCGATCAACGGCGCACGCTCGGCGATGACACGCTGCGTCTCGAGCTGCACGGGCGACGCTTCGAGGTTGAAATCGGCGCGCACGACCTCACCGATCGAGAGGACGACACCGGGGCGCTCGACCGGGCGATAGCCGACCCGCTGCGCGCGGAGGGTGTACGTGCCGGGGGGGAGGAAAGGGATCTGGAAGCGCCCCTTCTCGTCGGTGTAGGCGCTCCGGCGAACGCCGGTCTCGCTGTTGATGGCGATGACGCTGGCGGAGTGCAGCGCGCCCTGCGTGCCGGTGACGACGCCGCGGACAGTGGCGGTCGTCGTCGCCTGCTGTGCGTGGGCGGGGCCGGCGAGGGCGCTCAGCGCGGCGACGATGCCCGCGCCGAGGAGAGCCCGGAAACTTGATCGAGTCATCTGATGCTGGGGGAAGGGTGCCAGGGGTGAGAGCCGGGGAAGCTGCCCGCTGCGTCGCGCGCTTCACCGGCGCCGGGAAAAGTAGTCGCCCCGGGCATCCTTTGGCAGCGTGGGGCGGGTAACGGCCCCGCATCAACGCGCACCCCGTGTGACGGACGTCTCAAACGGGGGTGGGACGACCTTTGCGTAGGCGGGAATCATCGCTCGATCGCAGACCTCGCAAGGAGAACCCGAGTTGAACCCGGTTCGTTCGTCCCTCCGCCACCCCTGGTGGTCGATCGCTGTCGCCGCCGCGCTCGCCGCCTCGCCGCGTGCCGCGCGCGCACAGCATGCCGACAGGACCTTCTTCACCCGCCGCGATGTGGTGGCGACGGGGATCGCCCTCGCCGGTACCGCGCTCGTCTTCCAGTTCGACGAGCGGATCGCGCGCTGGACTCAGCAGCCATCGGTGCAGGGCACCCCGAGCCGGCGGGAGCTGGCGAAGGACCTGACGCTCATCAACGAGACGCCCTTCACCTTCGGCGCGCTCGCCACCTATGGCATCGGCCGCCTCGCCCACTCCGGGACCACCGCCGACGTCGGGCTCCACCTCACCGAGTCACTCGTGCTCACGACCGCCATCGGCCAGGTGATCCGCGGCGCACTGGGACGCGCCCGCCCGAGCAGCGCGGTGGATGGGCCGACGACGCACCGCTTCGGGCGCGGCTACACCGACTTCGAATATCGATCATTTCCCTCGCTGCACGCCGCGACCGCCTTCGCCGCGTCTGCGGCCGCTGTCGAGGAGATCCGGCTGCGCAATCCGGGTGCGGTACGATGGGCCGGCCCGCTGCTCTACGGCGCGGCGTCGGTGCCGGGGTTCACGCGCCTCTACCTCAACAAGCACTGGGCGAGCGACATCGCCGCCGGTTCGTTTCTCGGAGCGATGCTCGGGATCAAGACGGTGCGCTATGCTCACTCGCGCCCGCGCACGAAGCTCGATCGCTTCATGCTCGGCGCCTCGGTGTCGCCGGGGCCGGACGGCGGCGCGCGGGTGTCGTTCGCATTCAAGTGATGATCGCCACGGATTGACTCCGACCCCTGGGGGGGAAGATCACCGTCGGATTTCGGGGGTGATCGCTTTTTCACTTGAAAGGGGCGATTGAAAAAGGTGAGCGGCGTTGGACCCTGGGAGGTCCAACGCCGCTCGATGTTCACGGCCTGCCGGTTACTTCGGGGCTTTTACCGGTGGTTCCGTCTTCGGCGCGAGCGGCACCTCGACGCGCCCCGCGGTGTCGTTGGCGAATGGATTCACCGCCGGCTGCTCGGGCTGCTCGTAGCGCGCCAGCAGGTCGTCGAGCCGCGTCGCCTTCGCAACCGCGCGCGCCTCGGCCATCACCTTCTGCGCCTCCTGCGGCTCGCCGATCTTCTGCAGCGCCTCGGAGAGGATCGCGCCGGTCGAGACGTAGAGATAGGGGATGCCGACCGAAGGCTGGTCCACCCAGTCGCTGCGGGCGGCGATCGACTTCGTCGCCGTGAAGACACTGTCCCAGAGCGCCTTCGTCCGCCGCACGTCGAGGAACCCCTCCCCGCCGATCGAGAGCGTGTCGCGGGTCGGGTGGATCTCGCCATTCACGAGCTTCTTCGCCAGCCCCTGGGTCAGGGTGTACTGCCCCATCCCCAGCTCGCTCGCATAGCCCCCCGACGTGCGGCTGAAGTAGATCGGCCGCGTCGTCCCGGCCGCGTCCTTGATCATGCGCAGGACGAGAATGTCGGCGCGGGTGATCTGCCGCGGCGTGATGATCGCCCGCACGTTGCCGGCGGTGAACAGCGACGCCTGCGTGACGTCGGCGACGAGGGGAACCGCGTCCGCCTCGGCGATCGACATGTTCAGCGGACCTGTCGCGGGCTTCTGCCACTGCGTTCCGGCGTAGATCTTCGGTCCCTTCGCCGCGTCATACGTGTACACCGGGCGGCGCACCAGCTGCCTGACGTACCAGTCGGTGTTGAGCAGCGAGGTGTTGGCGACGGTCACGTCGCGGCGAATCCCCTCGACCTCCTGGGCATACCAGAGCGGGAAGGTGTCGTTGTCGCCGACGGTGACGAGTACGCCATACGGCTCGACGGAATTGAGCAGGTCCGCGGCGAAGTCGCGCGTGTCGGTCTGGCCGGCGCGCGACGCGCTCGTCCAGTTCGCGAACAGCGGGATGAGCGCGATGACGAGCAGCGGGGAGGCGAGCACGAGGCTGCGCCGGCGCGGCTGGTCGATCGTCTCCGCCCCGACGCGCACGCGGTCAGCCCCGAACGCGGCGGCGACGGTTTCCCACACCCATATCAACCCGAGCGCGGCCCAGACCGCCCACGCCGAGTAGCTCCAGAGGTAGAAATAGTCGCGGTCGCGCACCTCGCGCGGCACGTTCTGCCCGAGTTCCGGTGCCTGCGAGTAGCCGTACTTGAAGTTCATGTAGTAGATCAGCGCCAGCGTGACCGTGAATATCAACGGCCCGAAGAACCAGAAGCTGCGCCGGTCGCGGGTGTAGTGCACCCACCCGCCGAGGAGGCCGAGGAGGAGGAACGCGACCGCGAGCGCGGTCTGGGCCGCCTGGTTCGCGTCGTGCGAATCCCGCATCCACTGCCAGCGGAAATAGGTCCACCACATGTCCACCTGCGCGGTGAACGGTGCCTGACGTTCGCTCAACGCGGGCTTGCCGTACTGCTCGCGGTTGAAGTTGTACATGAAGCGCTCGTACGTGAGCTTCGAGAAGGTGCAGCCGAAGTGCGGCCCATCGGTGCACGCCGTCGGCTCGCCCTCGTTGATCGGCGGGAAGTGCGCGGCGCGGATCGGCTGCGTCGCGAACACCGTCATCCCCAGCACGAGCGCCCCCGCGCAGGCGAGCCACATCTTCCAGCGGAGGATCGTGTCCCACCGCCGCGCGAGCACGACCACGCCGACCGCCGGCCCGACGAGGAATCCGGCCGGGTGATTGGCGTAGCCGAGCCCCATCAGGTACGCGATCAGGACGAGGATGCGATCGGCCTTCCTCCCGTGCGGCGCGTCGGCCCAGAGCACCGACAGCCAGGCGACGATCGCGAAGAAGGCGAGCGACACCGTGTACACCTTCTCGTTCACGACCGACTGGTTCCAGACGGTGAACGCGGTCGCGCTGAGCAGCGCCGCAAGGACGCCGCCGACGATCCGCTGCCAGCGCAGCGGAAACCATCCGGTGAGCACGCGCTCCGTGATCAGGAACCACGCTCCCGCGGCGAGCGCGCTGCAGAAGGCGGCGAGCACGTTGATGCGCATCGCGACCCCGGGCGCGATCGGCAGCAGCGAGAACACGCGGCCGATCAGCACGAAGAACGGGTTCCCCGGCGGATGGGGCAGCCCGAGGGTATAGGCGGCGGCGATGTACTCGCTCGTGTCCCACATCGCCGTCGACGGCGCGAGCGTTATGAGGTACAGGATGAACACACCGAGCGTCGTCAGGCCGGCGGCCAGGTACGACGGGGGCGTCTCGATTTCCTGCGACTGGTGATTCGGTGTCTGGGCCATGCGGTCCGGAGGGGTGTGCGGCGGGGCGCCGCCTGTCGCGGAGCCCCCAAGCCATTGAAAATGGCGGTTGCGGCTCAGTGACGGAAGAGACGCTGTCCAGTTAGTACCATCGCGATGCCATGCTGGTTTGCTGCCGCGATCACTTCGTCGTCCCGGACCGACCCTCCCGGCTGGACGATCGCCGTCACCCCCGCGGCCGCCGCCTGGTCGATCCCGTCCCGGAAGGGGAAGAAGGCGTCGGAGCCCAGCGCGGCGCCTGTCGTGTCGTGGCCGGCCTGCCGGGCCTTGTGCACGGCGACGAACGCCGCGTCCACGCGCGACATCTGGCCGGCGCCGATCCCGATGCTCGCCCCGTCGCGGGCGAGCAGGATCGCGTTCGACTTCACGCTCGACACCGCCTTCCAGGCGAAGGCGAGGTCGCGTGCCTCCGCCTCCGTCGGCGCCCGCTCGGTCACGACCTTCCAGACGTCGTCCGACTTCGCGAGCGGGGCGCGCTGCTGGGCGAGGAAGCCGCCGCGCACCCGCTTGAAGTCGAGCGCCCCGTCTCGCCACCGCGCCTCCCCCTCGAGGACGCGCAGGTTCTTCTTCCGGCCGAGGATCTCGACCGCTCCCGCGCTGAAGGAAGGCGCGACGATGCACTCGACGAACAGCGCCGACACCGCCTCGGCAGCCGCGTCGTCCACGGGGACGGTGAAGGCGATCACCGAGCCGAACGCCGACACGGGGTCACAGGCGAGCGCCTTGCGGTACGCATCGAACGCGTCGCGCCCGGTCGCGATGCCGCACGGCGTCGTGTGCTTGATGATCGCGCAGCACGGCTCGCCGCGGAACGCGTCCGCGGCGAGCAGCGCTCCGTCGAGGTCGAGCAGGTTGTTGAAGGAAAGCTCCTTGCCGCCCCGCTGAATCAGGCCTTGCAGCCCTGATTCAGCATCGTTCGTGGTATAGTAGAGCGCCGCCCGCTGGCCCGGATTCTCGCCATAGCGGAGCGACTGCGCCTTGCGCAGGGCGAGCGTCATCTCGCTCGGGAACTGGTCGCCGCGCTGCGCCGCGAACCAGGCACTGATCGCTGCATCGTACGCCGCGGTGTGTGCGTACGCCTTCTCGGCGAGGTCGCGCCGCATCGCGAGCGCGACGGCCGCGTCCTGTCCCTCCCCGGGCGCGCGCAGTGCGTCGAGCACCCGTGAGTAGTCGGCGGGATCGACCACCACCGTCACCGACGCGAAGTTCTTGGCCGCCGAGCGGAGCATCGACGGGCCGCCGATGTCGATGTTCTCGACGACTTCCTCCCGCGAAACACCGGCCTTCGCCGCCGTCTCGCGGAACGGGTAGAGGTTCACGACGACGAGGTCGATCGGCTCGATGCCGTGCTCGCGCATCGCGGCTATGTGCTCGGGGACGTCGCGGCGCGCGAGCAGCCCGCCATGCACCATCGGGTGCAGCGTCTTCACCCGCCCGTCCATCATCTCGGGGAAGCCGGTGACCTCGCTGACGTCGCGCACCGGGATCTTCGCCTCGCGGATCGCCCGCGCCGTGCCGCCGGTGGAGATCAGCTCCCACCCGAGCCCGGCGAGTCCGCGGGCGAAGTCGACGAGGCCGGATTTGTCGGAAACGGAAAGAAGTGCTCGCATTCGGGAAGCCGGGATCGGGAATGGCCGGGCGACGGGATCGCGTGAGGCCTAACGTGAGACGGCGAGGGCGCCGACGAGCCGCGCCAGCGCGGCGAGGTCGCGCAGGTCGATCACCTCCGCCGGCGAATGGCTGTAGCGCAGCGGCCACGCGACCGGAACGCCGACCGCGCCGAACCGGGCCAGCTCGGATCCGTCGTTGCCGCCGTTGGTGGTGCCGGCCTGCAGGGGGATGCGCTTCGCCTTCGCGAGCGCCACCACCCGCTCGACCTCCCGCGCCGGGGTCGCACTCGAGTTGTCGAGCGCACGCACCACCGCGCCGCTCCCGATCGGGGCGACGGCGAAGCGCGTGCTCTCGAGCGGGGAGTCGGCCGATACGAAGGTGTCCACCGCATGCACGCGCTTGACGGTCGGGCCGAGCCGCGCCGCGGTGAAGGCGGCGCCGCCCAGCGCGGTTTCCTCCTGCACCGACCAGACGAAGAGCACGGCGTGGTCGAGTGCCTTCTCGTTCAGGTCGCGCACGGCGAGGATGAGCGCCGCGCAGCCGGCCCGGTCGTCGATCGACCGGGCGCTGAAGCGCGTGCCCGCGAGCGGCGTCGCGTGCTTCACCCCGGTGAGGCTCATGCCGGTGGTCACGCCGCACGCGGCGAGGGCCACCGAGTCCACACCCATCCACGCCGTCACCTCCGCCGGCTGCTTCGTCGTCGCCGACGCGCGCGGGACGAAGACCCCGGCCGCCGAGCGCGGCGAAGCGCCGGGAACGAAGCGCAACGCACATCCGGCCGGCGGCTGCCGCGGCGGGTCGAAGTGGAGCAGCGCGGGCTGTCCCTCCCACAACGAGCGGAAGAATCCACCGCGCGTCCGCAGCGAGAGCGTCCCGTCGGGCGCGATCCTCGCGATCTCGAAACCGATCTCGTCGAGGTGCGCGATGAACACCACCGTGTCGCGAGCCGGTCCGGCCGCGAGGACGATGTTGCCGATGCTGTCGACCTTCGCCCGCTCGCGTGCCCAGGCGGGAAGGGCGCGCAGCACCGCGGCGCGCACCGGCGCCTCGTGCTCCGATACCCCGTAGCTGTCCGCGAGCGCCGTCAGCAGCGTGCGCACCGGCGCCAGCGAATCGCGTGGCGCCGCTCGTGCGTCCGCTCGCGCCGCCGGAACCGCCACCGCGGGCGCGCCGGGCCGGACCCCCGCGGCGCGCGCGACCTCGTCGAACAGCTCCGCCGCGTCGTCGGCGGCGATGCTCTCGACCAGCGAGCCGCGAAAGCTCGTCCGAACGCCGATCGCCGTCGTCGCCCCGATCCCCAGCCGCGGCGAGAGCGGGAGCTCCTCCGCGGTCGGGGTCCGACGGGCGATCTGCACCCCTGCCTCGCCGCTGTCCGCGCGTGCAAGCGACGGATCGACCACGATCAACGAGTCTACTGCCCCGAACGTCGCCAGCGCCGCCGAGAGCCCGGTGAAGGCGAAGGCCCCCTGCGACGACAGGAGGAAGATCGTCTCGCCGCGCGATGGCGTCAGCCGCGACGCGGCGGCGATCGCCGCGCAGCCGGCGCGCGATGCCGCACCGGGACCGGCGACCATGTCGGCGTAGCGCCAGCCATCCTGCTCCCGTGCCACCGGGTCGAGCGGCGCGATCCCGAGGCGCGCCACCTCGGCCGCCGAGCGCGCGCCAACGTCGACGTAGAAGCTCTCGATCGAGGCGGGTGCCGATTCCGCCAGGCGTCCGCGCCAGAGATGCGTGCTGCGCACGGCGATCACTCCCGGGACTCCCCCACCGGCGGTGCGGACGCGGATGCGCTGCCCCTCGTGGAACTGGTCCCAGAGCGCGGAGTGCGGCGTATTCCCGCTCCCGTGGAGCCGGAGGAATCCGTCGCCGGTGATCGCGCTGACGACATACCCCGCCTCGTCGAGCGCGCAGGCCACCACGCGGCGCGGTGACCCATTGCCCCGCCGGATCACGTAGCCGTCGAGCGGGGCGGGGTGGAAGCCGAGCGCCTTCATCTGGGGAGCGACCAGCGCCTCACGACCCGGAGTGACGTCGAGCGCGATCCAGCTCGCGACCGCCGTCAGGATCGCGTCCCGATCGGGCGGAGCCGCCTCCTGCGCGCCGACGGCGGGGACGCTCCCGCCGCCAGAGCCCAGGACTGCGAGCGCGAGGAGCGCGGCGGCGAGAACCCGGCCGTCAGGCAGGAAAGAGCGCATCGATCTCGGCGACCAGCGTGGCATCGTCAGACGGGTGGAAAGTGAAGGGGCCCATCGGGGCGATCGCAGCGCCACCGCGCACGCGGCCGTCGGCGCCGAGCGACACCGCGCCGCGGGCGAGGGCATCGACCGCGCGCGGGAGGAGCAGGTGCTCGACGCGGAGAACGCGGGCAGCGAGCGACTCCGGAGTGTCGCCGGCGGCGACGGGGACCGGCCACTGGGCGATGATCGGGCCGCGGTCGTACTCGGCGTCGACGAAGTGCACCGTCGCCCCGCTGACGCGTACCCCGGCCGCGAGCACGGCGCGGTGGACGCGCCCCCCGAACAGCCCGTGCCCGCCGAACGACGGGAGCAGCGCGGGATGGACGTTGATGATCCGCCCCGCCCATCGTTCGGTGACCGCGACGGGGACGAAGGAGAGGTAGCCGGCAAGCACGACGAGGTCGATCGCGTGCCGGTCGAGTATCTCCGCCAGCGAGTCGGGCGCGGTGACCGCGGTCGCGATGGCGCCCCGGCGCGCCCGCGCCAGCGCCCCAGCGCTCTCCCGCCCGGCCACCACCAGCACGACGTCGGCGCTGCGGCGCCCGCCGAGCGCGGCGAGGTGGTCGATCACCGCCTGCAGGTTCGACCCGCCTCCCGACGCCAGCACCGCCACCCGCTTCCGCGCCGTCATCGCCGAATTAGTACCATATGAATACTAATTCCCGTTCAGGTAGCGGTCGACCGCGTCGCCGAGCGTGGGCGCGGTCTCGGCGTCCCGCTCGGCCCGCATCAGGTCGTCGTGGGGGGTCGCCGGGCTGGTGACGAGGATCGCCCGCCCGCCGAGCTCGATCCCCGGCCCGACGTCGCGCCAGCGGTCGCCGACGAACAGCGAAGCCGCGGTGTCGAGCCCGAGCTCGTCGCGCGCCTGCTCGTACATCCCGAGCGCCGGCTTCCGGCAGCTGCACTGCCCGGTGATCGCCGGATGGTGTGGACAGTGATAGGTCGCGTCGATCCGCGCGCCGGCGTCGGCGAAGTCGAGGCGCACCCGCTCCTCGACCCGCGCGTAGTCCTCCTCCGTGAGCAGGCCGCGGGCGATCCCCGACTGGTTGGTGATCACGACGACGAGGACCCCCGCCTCGTTGAGCCGCCGCACCGCGTCGGTGGCTCCGGGGATCAGCTCGACCCCCTCCGGCCTGGCGAGAAAGTCCGCGTCGACGATCAGCGTCCCGTCGCGGTCGAGGAAGGCGGCGCGGCGCGGCGCTGGTTCGGTCATCGGGGGTGCGGTGCGGGCGAGGCCGGCGCGCCTAACGCGTCGCCGACGGCGCGAATCAACCGTCCGTCGTGCGCGGCGGGGACGCTGCGGATGTCGAGGAGGAGCAGGTCGTTCTCGATCCGGCCGATCACCGGGATGGAAGCGGCGCGGAGCCGGGCGGCGAGCGCATCGGCGCTCGTGCCGGCCCCGCTCGCGAGCGCGACCGCCGCCGACGGGATGCGCGCGGTGGGGAAGGCCCCGCCGCCGACCGTGGCCGTGCTGTCGACGACGCGCACGAAGACCCCGCTCGGGCCGCCGAGCGCGCTGGCGATCGCTTCGGCGCGGCGGCGCACCTCATTCACCGGTGTGGTCAGCATCGCCAGCGCGGGGATCTCGCCGACCGCGCGCGACGGGTCGCGGTAGAGCGCGAGCGTCGCCTCGAGGGCGGCCAGCGTCATCTTGTCGACCCGCAGCGCGCGGGCGAGGGGGTCGGCGCGCAGCCGCGCGACCAGTGCCGCCTCGCCGACGATGATCCCCGCCTGCGGCCCCCCGAGCAGCTTGTCCCCGCTCATCATCACCAGCGACGCGCCCGCGCCTAACGCGTCGCGGGCGGTGACCTCCCCGGCGAGCCCGTACTCGTCGAGCGGGAGCAGGAGGCCGCTGCCGAGATCATGCAACAGCGGCACCCCCGCCTCACGCGCCAGCGGAACGAGCTCGCGAACCGCGACCTCGGCGACGAATCCCGCGAGCGCGAAGTTGCCGCGGTGGACCTTGAGGATCGCGCCGGTCTCCGGGCCGAGCGCGCGGCGGTAGTCGTCGAGGTGGGTGCGGTTGGTCGTTCCGACCTCGACGAGCGCCGCGCCGCTCTTCGCCATGATGTCCGGGACGCGGAAGCTCCCCCCGATCTCGACCAGCTCACCGCGCGAGACGATCGCCTCGCGCCCGCGCGACAGCGCATCGAGCGCGAGGACGAGCGCCGCCGCGCAGTTGTTGACGACGATCGCGTCCTCGGCGCCCGTCAGCTCGCGCAGCAGCCCGACCGCGTGCGAGTGGCGCGACCCGCGCCCGCCCGCGTCGAGGTCGTATTCGAGGTTGCTGAACCCCTCGCTGACGGCGAGCACCGCGTCGCGCGCCGCGTTCGCCAGCGGCGCGCGGCCGAGGTTCGTGTGGAGGACGACCCCCGTCGCGTTGATCACGGCGCGCAGCGATGGACGGCGGCGGTCGTCGAGCGCGTGGTGCACCGCGTCCACCCATCCCGCCTCGCTCGACGGTGCCGCATCGGGGGCCCGCCGCGCGACCTCGAGCGCGTCTCGAACGGCGCCGACGACGAGCGACCGCGGCTCGGCGGCGAGCATCGCACGCAGCGCCTCGCTCTCGAGGAGTGCGCCGACGCTCGGCAGGTTGCGGCGAGGGTCGGTCGTCACGGCTTCTGCGCCGCGGCGCTGTCGCGCGCGGCCGGTGGCGCGGGCTTCGGGGTCGTGAACACGCGATCGCTCGTGCGCGGCGCGCCGGAGAGTCCCCAGACGTCGGTGGCCCGGAGCCGGTAGCTCGTCGCCGGCGTGAGCGGCGCGCCGAGCCTGACGATCACCCGGCTGACAGGCGGCGGCCGGCTCGGCTTCGGCAGCGCGAGCGTGTC
>DASZNJ010000028.1:0-14053 GCA_035551575.1 Gemmatimonadaceae bacterium | reverse complement strand
CAGGGGCGCGCCGGCGGCGCCGGCCGCGCTCGGCGCGCCGACCGCCGCCTTCGTCGTTGGAACGCACCTCAAGGACCCCCCGGCCACTGTGCGCGCGCTCTACGTCAACCGCTGGGCGACGCAGAGCCGTGACAAGATGCGGAAGTTGATCGCCATCGCCGACTCGACGGAGATCAACGGCCTCGTGCTCGACCTGAAGGACGAGTTCGGGCTGAACTACTCGTCGAAGGACACCGCGGTGGCGCGGAACGCCGGACGGTCGGGGACGATCCCGCACCTGAAGGAGCTGATCGACACGCTGCACGCGCACGGGATCGTCGCCGTCGCCCGGCAGGTGACCTTCAAGGACTCGGTCGCCGCCCGCGTGAATCCACAGCACACCATCCGCAGGCCCGACGGTGGCGCATGGCGCGACAAGCAGGGGCTGGCGTGGGTCGATCCGTACGACCCGATGATCCGCGAGTACAACATCCGCGTCGCCGAGGAGCTGGCGCGGATGGGGTTCGACGAGATCCAGTTCGACTACGTCCGGTTCCCCGAGCCCTATCCGAGCCTGCCGAAGCAGACGTTCGCCGACGCGAAGGGCGTCTCCCGGCCCCAGGCGCTGGCCGACTTCCTCGGCGCCGCCTGCAAGCGGATCAACGCGTCAGGCGCTCGCTGCACCGCCGACATCTTCGGCCTGGTGACGACGGTGCGCGGCCCGCTCGAGATCGGGCAGGAATGGGAGAAGATCTCGCCGCCGGTCGACGTCGTGCTGCCGATGACCTACCCGTCGCACTACCCGCGGGGCTCCTTCGGCGCGGCGCGCCCGAACGCGGAGCCGGAGAAGATCCAGCGGGTGGCGAACTCGAAGGCGCACGACCGCGACCTGGCGCTGAAGATCACCAGGCCCGAGCACGTCCGCCCATGGATCCAGGCCTTCACGTTAGGCGCGCCCGCCTACGGCCCGGCCGAGATCGAGGCCCAGAAGCGCGGCATCTACGCCGCCGGCTACGACGGCTGGGTGCTGTGGAGCCCCGGCTCGAAGTACGAGATCTTCCTCCCGGCGCTGGAGAAGACGCTCGAGCGGCGAGCGAAGCCGTACCCGAATCGGGGAGAAACGGCGGGAGACACGGCGGCGGTGCAGCGGTGAAGTGAACTGCGAGCGGACGGCGGAACGGCGCCACCGAGCCACCGGGAACAGCTGACGGCGCCGCAGGGACGCAGAGGGTGCGCAGAGACATCAGGTCAGGGCTGAGCCGTTCGCACCAGAGCCGAACGACTCGGGGGCACGCGGGGCGAGATGATCTCGCCCCGCGTGCCCCCAGGCTTTTGCGGGTGGGCGTCCCGAGCCTGGTCTTCGCGGCAGTTCCCTGTGGTTCGGTTGCCGTTGCAGTTGGTGAGCTGCAATTGAACCGCGGCGCACCGCCGCGCCATCCAGGGGCTCGCGACCGCGTGCGGGCCACGAACTCTCGCTGCGCGTCCGGCGCGATGGCCTCGCCCCGCGTGCCCAAAACCAGTTCGGCCGTCGCGCGAACAGCTCAGCCCCGCCCAGCGGTTCTCGGCGTCCCGGTGGCGCTGTTCCGCCGTTCCCCGCAGTTCAACGCACCTCGGTCCTGCCCCGCCTAACGCGCCACCACCGCCACCCCCTCGAGCAGCCGGTCGATCTCGTCCGGGGTCGTATAGATCGCGCATCCCGCCCTGACGAGCCCCGGCTCGCCGAGGCCGAGCTTTTCGACGATGGTCGAGGCGTAGAAGTCTCCGTGGGAGGCGAAGACCCCGCGCTCGGCGAGGTGGGTGACGACGCGTTCGGAGTCGGCGCCCTTCACGGTGAAGGCGGCGGTCGGGGTGCGGGCGGCGCCGGGAGCGACGCCGTAGCGGGTGACGCCGGCGATCGAGCCAAGTCCGTCCCAGAGGCGGGCGAAGAGCTCGCGCTTGCGGGTGTGGAACTCGGCGAAGGCGCGTTCGAGGCGGGCGCGGCGCGTCGGGCCGTTGCCGAGGCTGGCGAGGAAGTCGACGGCGGCGGCGGAGCCGGCCATCGATTCGTGCGACTGCGTCCCCGTTTCGAAGCGCTCGGGGGCGCTGTCGGGGGCGGGGCGCAGCTTCGGGACGTCGAGCCGTTCGAGCAGTGACTTGCGTCCGAAGAGGATGCCGGCATGCGGGCCGTAGAACTTGTAGGCCGAGCAGGCGAGGAAGTCGCAGCCGATCGCCTGGACGTCGACGAGGTTGTGCGGCGCGAAGTGGACGGCATCGACGAAGCTGAGCGCGCCGGCCTCGCGGGCGAGGCGGCAGACGCGGGCGACGTCGGTGATCGTGCCTAACGCATTGGAGGCGGCGCCGACCGCGACGAGCCGGGTCTTCGGCCCGAGCAGGCTGGCGAGGTGGTCGAGGTCGACCGTCCCGGCCTTCTCGTCGGCGCGGGCCATCCGGACGGTGACGCCGCGGTCGCGCTCGAGGGCGAGCCAGGGGTCGACGTTGGCGCGGTGATCGAGCTCGGTGACGATGATCTCGTCGCCCTTTCCCCACCCCCTGCCTAACGCGCGGCCGAGGTGGAAGGTGAGCGACGTCATGTTCTGGCCGAAGGCGATCTCGTCGGGGGAGGCGTTGAGGAAGTCGGCCAGCGCCTCACGGGCGCCGGCGATGATCGCGTCGGTCTCGACGCTGGTCGGGTAGGCCCAGTGGGTGTTGGCGTTGTGATGGAGCAGGTAGTCCGACATCGCCTGCACCACTCCGCGCGGGACCTGGGTGCCGCCGGGCCCGTCGAAGTAGGCGACGGGATGGCCGAGGTGACGGCGCTCGAGCGCGGGAAAGTGCGACCGGACCTCGGCCAGCCCGGCGGCGCCCGGGTGCTGGCTCGGATGGGAGCCGGAGATGCGCGTCGCGCTCATCGGATCTCGGTTCCCGCCCACTCCTCGACCAGCTTCGCCGCCTCGACGTGGTCGGCTTCCTCGCCTAACGTGAGGCGGGCGGCGCGGAACAGCTCGGAGGTGAGCTGGAGGACGGGGGACGAGACCTTCTGGGCGCGGGCGAAATCGGCGGCGATGCGGAGGTCCTTGTCGAGCAGCGCGAGCTTGAAGGTGCGCGGGAAGGCGCGCGTCAGCACCCGCTCGGGGAAGAGGTTCTCCGAGGTGTTCGAGCGCCCGCTCGACGAGTTGATGACGTCGAGCGCGACCTTCGCGCCGACGCCCGACTTGACGAGCGCGGCGAGTCCCTCGGCAGCAGCCCAGATGTGGACGGCGAGCATCGCGTTGTTCACCGCCTTGACGGCGTCGCCGGCGCCGATCCCGCCGCAGTGAACGATCTTGCGCCCGAACGCCTCGAGGACCGGTCGCGCCTTCTCGACGTCGGCCGTGCTCCCGCCGCACATGACGGTGAGGGTCCCCTGCTCCGCCCCGCTGACGCCACCGCTGACGGGTGCGTCGATGAAGCCGACCCCGGCGTCGGAGAGGCGGGCGGCGATGCGGCGTGAGCCGTCGGGATCGCCCGAGGTGCAGTCGATGACCAGCGCGCCGCGCTGCAGCCCGGCGAGCAGGCCGGTGGGGCCGTCGAGGACCTGCTCGACTTCGTTCGATGTCGGCAGGCAGGTGACGACGATTTCGCGCCCGGTCGCCGCTTCGGCGGGGGTGCGCGCCTGGCTCGCCCCGTGGTGAGTCGACGCGAAGGCTACGGCGCGCGACGCGGTGCGGTTCCAGACGGCAAGGTCGAAGCGGCGGGCGAGCTGGCGGGCCATCGGCGCACCGATGGCGCCGAGCCCGAGGAAGGCGACACGAGTCATTGAGAGACGGGGCGAGGGTACGCCATAACTTCGCCACCTCTCACCGCGCGGCGGAAGGGCGCGACGGCCAATTATCTTGAGCTCGTGCCTCGCTTCACCATCACCGCGAAAATCGGCGGCATGCACTCCGTTCACGCGGCGCGTGCCGTCTGGACCGCGCTGGCCGCGGTCCCCGGAGTGACCTCCGCCGAGGTCGTGCTCGGGCGGGCGGTCATCGACCACGACGGGCGGGCGACCGTCGATGCGCTCCGCGAGGCGATCGCGATGGCCGGATGCGAGCTGCTGGAAACGACAGAGGAGCGGCAGCGATCGCTGCCGCTCCTCTGAGCTCGCCGGTGCGGGCCGGCCGGACCGCCTGACGCCCGTGCCCGTGCCCGTGGCCGGGCTGCGCGCTACAGGCTGAGCCAGTACGACGCCTTGATGAGCAAGGTGTTGTCCGGGTGCGCCCGGAAGAGGTCGCGGTAGTCGCGACGCGCCGCGAACTGCCCGTAGTTCCGGTCGTACTGCTCGCGGCCCTGCTGCCAGACCACGAAGATCGACGAGCCGGGGCGATACTCCCAGCGCACCACCGCATTGGTGTTCAGCGCCTTGTAGTTGAAGTCGCGGGCACTCGCGTCGAAGCCGACGAACGCTGACGGGTCCGCATGGTCGAACGGCGTGTACGGCTTGTAGCGATCGGCGTACGACGCGGCGCGCGGATCGTTCAGCTCGCGCAGCTTCGTGTAGTGGCCGACGGTGACGTATGGCGCGACGTACGCCTGGAAGGTCAGCGCCGGCGTCGCCGTGTAGTCGAAGCGCGTCGTCATCGACAGCGTCCGCTGGTCGAGGCGGGCGAAGCTGTAGTGCGTCGAGTAGCTGGCGTCGCTGTTCATCGTGTCGAAGCGGCCGAACCACTGGGTGTCGTTGATGTCGTGCTGGAAGTGCGGCCCCGCCGAGAACGTCAGGCGATCCGACGCGCGGAAGTCGACCTGTGGATCGACGAAGAAGCCATGCGAGCGGTTGCCGTCGGCCTGGAAGGCGCCGATGAAGAAGTTCGGGCTGATGCGCTTCCGCGAGTCGCCCTCGAAGCCGAACCAGGGGCTGAGGCTCCTCGAGCTTCGGACAGCGGGACCGCCGCGGCTGGCGCGATCATCGTACGTCGGCACCCAGCCGTTGCTGCTGATCCCGGTGTGGATCCACCACGTCGACGGGAGCTGGATGTGGTAGTTGACGTTCCCGCCGAGCTCAGTCTGCAGGCCGTCCGTCGTCCACCCTGCCCACTCGTTGAAGTTCAGTCGCGACTGGCGGTACCACGATTTCGGCTTGTTGAACTGCAGCCCCTGCCAGCCGGAGAAGGAGCGCTGGTCGGCGCGGGAGAGATACCCGACGTCGTTGATCTCGAAGCCGGGTGAGAGCGTGCGGTAGCTGAAGTTGAAGCGGGTGATGCCGCCGCCGATCTTGCTGAACGAGACGTTCTCGGCGAACCCGCTCAGTCGCGTCGCCGTGGAGTCGTACGGCAGGTCGGCGTCGGGGCGCCCGTAGTTGTGGCGCGAGTCGAGCTGCAGGATGCCGATCGCCGCCGGCGTCCCGCTGACGGTGCTCGCGGCGACGAAGCCACTCAGCTCGTAGTTGTCCTTGAGGAAGCGGTGCCGCGCGTCGACACCGGCGACGTAGGCAGACCGCGCGAGCGAGCGCGAAGTGAAGTCGTCCAGCGACCGGTTGGTCGCCGTGGCCATGATGCCGATGCTCGACTTGCCGTGGCGGAAGTCCTGTGCGACGCGACCGACGAGGTAGTTGGTCCGCGGCTCGGCGACGAGGCTGCCGATCGCCGGGCCATAGGCCTTCCGCTGATCGGTCACCGCGTCGAAGACGCCGAGCTGCAGCCCCGATTCCGTGCGTCCGGTCAGCTTCGCCGCGCCGAGGATCGGGGTGCTCTGGCTGACGCTGGCGGCGGGATCGTAGTTGCCCTGGATGTCGTCGTTGAGCTGCGGCCGGCGGCCGATGCGGCGCGAGTAGAACAGGCCGCTGCAGTTGCCGTCGTTGCAGTTGACGTCGAAGCGGAAGAGACCCGCGCCCTCCATGAAGAACGGGCGGCGCTCGGAGTAGAAGGTCTCGAAGGCGCTGAGGTTCAGGTTCGACGGGTCGGCTTCGACCTGGCCGAAGTCCGGGTTGATGGTCGCGTCGAGGGTGAAGTTCGAGCTGACGCCGTACTTGATGTCGGCGCCGATGGTGCTGAGGTTGGCGCGATCATAGCCGGTGGTGGCGCCGCTGCCGTCGATCTGGTGCTGCGGCACGGTCTTGATCACGGTGTACGGCGTGAGCTCGAGGCGGCGCGGGCTGGTGAGGCCGGCGAAGCCGGAAACCTCGGCGAACTGGGAGACGACGCCGCCCTTCGACTTGCGCAGCGCCGGCCAGGAGATGCGCTCCTTCGAGCGGCCGATGTCGCGGACGAACATCATCCCGAACGTCGGCGAACCGTTAGGCGGGAAGCGCAGCTGGCTGAGCGGGATGCGGAACTCGGCGGTCCAGCCGTCGCTGACGATCGCGGTCGCGACGTCCCAGACCGCGTCCCACGACATGTCCTCGTCGCCGTCGTTGACGATCGAGACGTCGCGCTTGACGCCGGCGGCATTGACGTGGAACTCGAAGCCGGTGCGGTGGTCGTTGTACGAATCGATCAGCACCATCAACCAGTCGGAGGGGCTGCCCTGGTCCCGCCGGGTCAGCTGGGCAACGATCGAGTCGGGGTGCAAATCCTTCGCGTGCAGGAGGACGTAGAGGTTGCGATTGTCGAAGGCGACCTTCGCGCTCGTTTCATACGTCGGGTTGCCGTCTTCGTTCGGCTCGAACTGCCGGAAGGCGGTGATCTCCTGCGCCTGCGCCCAGACCGCGTCGTCGCCGCGCCCGTCGAGCACCGGCGCGGCAACGGCACGGACGGCCGATGCGGCCCTCGCGGTCGCGCCTGCGTTCGCGGCGACGGTCGGCGAAGCGGGAGGCGCGATGGTCGTCGCGACCTTGGCCTGTGCGAAGAGAGCGCCAGGCGCCAGGAGCATGCTGATGAGGAACAGGCGACGCATGGAAGTGGTGGCTGGTGGGACACGACCGCGCTGGCACATGCGACCCGACGCCGGAAGTGGCGTCGGGTGATGTGACAGCGAGTCGTACGAAATGGTTTGTCGCCGGTTTCGCGATCTTTCCCGCGTCAACGATTCGTCAGGATCCTGCTGGACGCACCGGACGCGCCCGCGAAGGCGTCAGGACGCGAAGCGCTCGAGTGCCCGCTGGTAGCTCTGCACGACGCCCGGAAGCAGCGACGCCACGGGCGTGTACTTCACACCGAGCTCGCCGCGCGCCCACCCGCCGTCCACCTTCAGTCCTTCGACGAGAAAGCGTGCTTCGTCCGGAGCGAGGAGCGGGCGGCGGCCGAGGGGGGACGACAGCGCGCCGCTCACCTTCGAGACCATGTTGAGCGACCGCGAGGTCCAGGTGCGTGCGGGGCGGCGGCCGGTGAGCTGCGCGATGCGGTCGAGCATCTGCCGCATCGTCATCCGCTCGGCGCTGAGGATGTAGCGCTCGCCGTTCTTGCCCGCCTCGAGCGCACGGATCATCGCCTGCGCGGCGTCCTCGGCGCCGATCCACGACATCATGGCGTCGGTGCCGAAGCGCGGCCCGCCGCCGACCGCGCGCGCGAGCGTGCGGCCGACCCACCCCATGTCGCCGGGGGCAAGGATGAGCGACGGCTCGACGACGACGACCTCGATGCCCTTGCCGCGAAGGCGCATCGCGAGGCGCTCCGACTCGAGCTTCGAGCGCTCGAACTCGCTGCGCGTCTCGCCGCGATGGCGCGTCCATTCGTAGCCGACCTCGCCGCGCGCCTCCCCGATCGCGAGCGCGCTCGACACGTGGACCACCCGCGGGACGCGGGCGACGAGCGCCGCCGCGATCGCGTTCTTCGTTCCGCCGACGTTCACGGAGTCGAAGGTCCTGCTGTCGCGCGCCCAGAAGTCGAAGAACGTCGCGACGTGGAAGACGGCATCGCAGCCGGCCATCTGCCGGGCGAGGGACTCGGAGCGGCGCACGTCGCCCATCACCGGCACGGCACCGAGGTTCTTGAGGAGCTGCTCGCCGCCGCGCCGCCGGACGAGACCGATCACATGGTCGCCGCGGCGCTTCAACGCGGTGACGAGGGCGCGGCCGAGAGGGCTGGCGGCGCCGGTGACGAATACGCGCATGAGGGGGAGCTGAGGTGGGAGGAGCCGCTTCGCCGCGGCTCCTTCACAGACGCGCCAGATGGCTTGTTCGCCACGGCGCGCGAGCCTAACTTGACGCCTCTCGTCGCCGGCGTGATCACCCTCACGTGACGCACGACACGGCGCCGCCGATGGCCGGCGTTTCGAACTTTCCGCGAGCGACGCGATGACTCCACCCCAGCGAAAGGAAGAGCGCCCGGTCGCCGCGCTGCTCGCGCCGGACATCCTCGCGATGCTCGAGGACTCGCCGGCGAACGTCGCGGCCGAGACCGAGGAGATGCACCCCGCCGACCTCGCCGACGTCGCCGAGGCGATCCCGCGCGAGATGGTACCGCGGCTGCTGATGGCCCTGCCGCAGGATCGCGCCGCCGACGTCCTCGAGTACATGAACGAGGAGCTGCGGACCGAGGTCCTCGAGGAGATGACCGCGAAGCAGGCGGCGTCGTTCGTCTCGGCGATGACTCCGGACGACCGCGCCGACGTCCTCGAGGAGCTCGAGGAGGATCACGCCGACGACATCCTCGCCGAGATCCCGGCCGAGGCGCGGCGCGAGACCGAGCAGCTGCTCGCGTACGATCCGGAGAGCGCGGGCGGGATCATGACGACGGAGTTCGTCTCCGTCGCGGCGGCGATGACGGTCGAGGAAGCGCTGGTCGCGGTCCGCGCGCTGGCGCGGGCGGGCCGCAAGGAGGCGATGCACGCGATCTACGTGACCGACGAGCAGGGGCGGCTGCAGGGAGTGATGTCGATCCGCGAGCTGCTCGCCGCACCGGAGGGCGCGCGGGTGGCTGACATCGCGTGGGAGGAAGTCGTCACCGTCCCGCCGGCCGCGGACCGCTCGGAGGTCGCCCGGGTGGTGCGCGAGTACGACCTGGTGGCGATCCCGGTGGTGGACGAGGGCAACCGGATCATCGGCGTCGTGACCGTCGACGACGTGCTCGACGCGATGGTCGACGAGCAGACCGAGGACGTGCAGCGACTCGGCGCGGTGCAGCCCCTCGAGGAGCCGTACTTCCAGGCGGGTTTCTGGAGCCTCGCACGAAAGCGCGGCGGATGGCTGGTGCTGCTGTTCGTCGAGGAGATGTTCACGGGCACCGCGCTGCGCCACTACCAGGGGGTGCTCGAGTCGGTGACGGCGCTGATGTTCTTCGTCCCGCTGATCATCAGCTCGGGAGGAAACTCGGGGTCGCAGTCGGCGACGCTGATCACGCGCGCACTGGCAGTCGGCGACGTGAAGGTCCGCGACGTCATGCGCGTCCTGTCGCGGGAGATCGGCCAGGGGCTCGCGCTCGGCATCTTCCTCGGCGCGATCGGGTTCGCGCGCGCGCTGATGTGGGGGAACGGGACGCCGGTGGCGACGGTGATCTCGCTGACCCTGGTCGCGGTGGTGCTGATCGGGACGATCGTCGGCGCGATGCTCCCGCTGCTGTTCACGAAGATCGGGTTCGACCCGGCGATCGCGTCGTCGCCGTTCGTCGCATCGCTGGTGGACGTGGCGGGGATCGTCGTTTACTTCCGGATCGCCATCTGGCTGCTCCAGGTGCCGTGAAGCGGTCGCCGGCCGCGGCGACGCTGCTGGTCGCGCTCGCGGCGTGCTGTTTCGGCTCGATCGCGATCCTGGTCACGATCGCACAGCGGGCCGGTGCGCCGCTGCTGACGATCCTCGTCTGGCGCTATCTGCTCGGCGCCGTGGCGCTGGTACTGCTGTCCGGGGGGATCGCCGCGCTCGGGGCCGCGCGCGGGCGCCGGGCGCGGCTCGTCGCGTCAGGCGGCGGGGGCCAGGCGGTGATCGGCTTCACCAGCCTGCTCGCGCTGCGCTGGATCCCGGTGGCGACGCTCGTCTTCCTCTTCTACACGTATCCGTCCTGGATCGCGCTGTTCGCCGTGCTGCGGCGGACCGAGCGCCTCGACGGGACGAAGATTGCCGCGCTCGCCCTCTCGCTGGCCGGGATCGCCCTGATGGTCGGGGCGCCGAGCGCGAAGTCGCTCCACCCGGCGGGAGTCGCCCTCGCGTTAGGCTCGGCGCTCATCTACGCGCTGTACGTGCCGTTCATCGGTGCGCTCAGCGAGGGGGTGCCGGCGCGGGTGGCGTCGGCGTTCGTCGCCCTTGGCGCGGGGCTCTGCTTCCTCGCGGTCGGCGCGGTCACCGCGGGAGTCGATGCGCTCGCGCCGGCGGTCCTCTCGGCGGCGACGCGCGAGACGATGACCGTGACCGCGACGATGGCGCCGGCCGCGTGGGCGGCGACGGCGGCGCTGGCGGTGGTGTCCACCGCGCTCGCCTTCATCTTCTTCCTGAACGGGCTGGCGGGGATCGGCGCGGTGCGGACGGGGATCGTCTCGACGGTCGAGCCATTCTGGGCCTCGATGCTCGGCGCAGTGGTGCTCCACCAGCGGCTGGGGGTGGAAACGCTGCTCGGCGGGGTGGCGATCGCGCTCGCCGTCCTCCTCCTGCAGCTCCGGCAGGGACCCGTTACCACGGCTCCGCTGGACCAGTCCAGCTCGCAAGGCAAACGACCCGGGGCGACGGCCATCCCGATCGACGATGAGCGCCCCGCACCCTGACGAACAGGAGCTCGACCATGCGTCTGGTCCAAACGGTAGCTGCGATCTTCGGAGTGGTGTTCATCGCGGTGGCGATCCTTGGATTCGTCACGGGCGGCATGTCGATGGACGCGCACATGGCGAGCGCGACGAAGCTGGTCGGGCTCTTCCCGGTGAACGCGGCACACAACGCGGTGCACCTCCTGTTCGGCGTCTGGGGGCTGTTCGCGGCGAAAACGGCATCGAGCGCGCGGCGGTACTGCCTGCTGTCCGGCGCGGCGTACCTGGTGCTGGCGGGGCTGGGCTTCGTGCTTCCGGAGGCGTTCGGGTTGATCCCGATCGGGGGCAACGACATCACGCTGCACTCGGTGCTCGGCATCGCGCTGACGGCGGTCGGCGCGCTGGCTCCGGCTGAATCGGAGGTGGCGGCGGCCTGACGCTTCGCGGGGCGCCGCTGAGTGAGGCGGCGCCCCGATTCACCGCACGGGACCTCCCGTCAGGAGATGTGGAGGGGTTCGCGCGGTGCGGGGCGGGCGCCCGTTTCCGGCGTCGCTCCCTGCGCGAGCGCCCGCTCGTTGCCCATGAGGCCGACGATCCCGCGCTCCATCCAGGCATGCCGGCCGTCGAGCACGTGCCTGGCGACGTTGCGCATCGCTGCATCATCTGGCCCGTACAGCTCGCGGAAGCTCTGCTCGACGCGGACGCGCGCCTCGCGGCAGAAGTAGTCGGCAAGCTCGATCGCTTCCCTGTTGCCTTCCTTCGCCAGCATCTTCGCGCGGGCGACGACCGCGCTCATCGCGAACAGCTCGGCGCCGATGTCGACGGCGCGGAAGAGGACGAGCTGGCGCCGCTCGAGCTTCGGGCCGAAGCGGACCATCGCGTGGAAGATCGAGCGGCCGAGGTGGCGGGTGTTGCGCTCGATGAAGCGGAGGTGCTTCGCCAGCTTCCCGAAGGAGGAGTAGCTCACCGGGAGCTGGCCCTTCCCGATCCACCGTGCCGCATACCAGCCCGGGTAGAACCTCGCGACGCGCCCGGCCGCGGCGGCGCGCTCGCCGATGTTCGAGTCGGGTGCGACGAGCGCGAAGGCGGTCTTGAAGTGATGGTCCACCGCCTCGCGGGCGATGAACAGGCGCATGATCTCCGACGAGCCCTCGAAGATCAGGTTGATGCGGAAGTCGCGCATCGCCCGCTCGATCGGGATCGGGAGCTCACCGCGCGCGCCTAACGATGCGGCGGTCTCGTAGCCGCGGCCGCCGCGCACCTGCAGCGTGTCGTCGACGAGGCGCCAGCCGGCTTCGGTGTTCCACATCTTGGCGATCGCCGCCTCGAGACGGATGTCGTAGTTGCCACGCTCGTAGAGCGCGCAGGCGAGCTCGCCGATCGCTTCCATCGCGAAGGTGTCGGCGGCGCAATGGGCGATCTTCTTCGACACAGCCTCGTGCCGTCCGATCGGCTGCCCCCACTGCACCCGCTCGTTGCCCCACGTGCGCATGACCTGGAGCATCGCCTTGCCGACGCCGGCGGCGCTCGCCGGCAGCGTCAGGCGCCCCGTGTTCAGCGTCGTCAGCGCGAGCTTGAGCCCCTTCCCCACGCCCCAGAGCACGTTCTCGGCGGGGACCTTCACGTTCTCGAACCGGATCACGCCGTTCTCGATCGCCTTCAGCCCCATGAAGCGGCAGCGGTGCTTCACCGAGACGCCGGGCATGCTCGCCTCGACGATGAAGGCAGTGATCTGCTTCTTGTTCCTGCCGTTGACGACGACGTCGGGAGTGCGCGCCATCACGACGAAAAGCTCGGCGCGCGTCCCGTTGGTGCACCAGAGCTTCTCGCCGTTGATGAGCCAGTGCCGGCCGTCGGGGCTGAGCGTCGCCGAGGTGCGCATGTTCGCCGGATCGCTGCCGGCGTCGACCTCGGTGAGCGCGAAGGCCGAGATCGCGCCCTTCGCCATGCGCGGGAAGTATTTCTTCTTCTGCTCCTCGGTGCCGAACAGCTTGAGTGGCTGGGGGAGGCCGATCGACTGGTGTGCGGAGAGGAGCGCGGTGAGCGAGCCGTCCTTCGAGGTGACGAGCTGCATCGCGCGGACGTAGCTCATCTGCGAGAGACCGAGCCCGCCATACTCCTTCGGGATCTTGATCCCGAAGGCGCCCATCTCGCGCAGCTCCTGGACGAGTGGCTCGGGAATCTCGCCCGTGCGATCGATCTCCTCGGAATCGATCCGCCGCAGGAATGCCTCGAGCCTGTCCATGAACGGCTTTGCGCGCGCTTCCTCCTCGGCGTTGCGGACCGGCGGGTGGGGGTCGATCAGGTCGAGGCGGAATCGCCCGAGAAAGAGCTCGCGAACGAAGCTCGGATGCTCCCACTCGCTTTCCCGCGCCGCCTCGGCGACGTCGCGCGCTTCCGTCTCGGATGCCAGTCCCTTCGTCTGCTCGGCCATCAGGTCCTCCGCGGTGGTGACACCGTCAGTCGCTGCCGATCGTTGCGTACGACGATCACCGCGCCGACGAGGGCGATGAGCGCGAACGCGAACCACTGGATTGCATAGCTGCGATGCGGTCCCTCGTCGAGCACGGGAAGCGTAAAGCGTGCCGGTACGGGACGCGCCGTCGCGGTGTCGCGCGTCACCACTGGGGCAGCGCTGTCGGCGACCGCCCAGAGGTACATCGTCCGCACTGGGCGGCCGGCGCGACGGGCGAGATCGTCGCGCTCGAGCCGGCGGACGGCGAGCGGCTGGCCGGGAATCGGCCCGGCCGCGCCGCCAGCGGGAAGCGCGTCGAGGTAGCCGCTCACCGTTAGGCTGTCTCCCTCGTGCCAGCGGTTCGGGTCGGCACGAACCCCGTCAGGCGCGTAGACCCAGCCGCGGATGACGATGGTCGCCGAATCGCTGCCGCGAGTGATGACGGGGGTCACGAGGAAGACGCCCGGCGACCCGTCATGCGTCCGCTGGACGAGGAGCGCCTCGTGCGCGTAGTCGGGGACGCCGCTGACGCGCGCCCGCCGGTAGCGAAGGGAATCTGCGGATCCGGTCATCGAATCGATCGCGACCGGGGCGGCGGTGAGGCGGCCGAGCATGGCCGCGTTCAGCCGCTGCCGCTCGTGGAGGCGGCCCACCTGCCAGACGCCGAGCCTCGTGAAGATCGCGGCGCCGGCGACGGAGAGGGCGACGAAGCCGATGGTCTTCGCTCTCACGGGCGAACCACCGCGCCGCATGCGTGCACTTTCATCCGGGAAATATGGCGGTGGTGCGGGGGCGGCGCCGGTCAGAAGAGCGACATCTGGGTGCCGAGCGTGTCGGGCGCGACCGGGTGCTGGCCGACCGCCGCCTGCGCGTCGCGAGCCGTCTGGGGGGCGTGTCCCGCGTAGTAGTTGCTCGAGTAGGCGTACACGGCGCGCCCCGCGTCGGCGACGTGCTGCATCACGCGCGCCCATTGCTCGATCTCGCGGGAGCGGTCGACCTGCACGTGCGAGTGGTCGGTGATCGCGCGGTCGGGACCCATCCAGCGGATGTAGTGAAAGGGAGCGGTCGGCTTGT
>DASZNJ010000027.1:0-7335 GCA_035551575.1 Gemmatimonadaceae bacterium | reverse complement strand
TCCCCTCGGCATAGCCGAGTCGCTCGGCCTCCATCGCGATCAACTGGCTCGAGACGTAGTTCCCCCCGGCCTTCGCGCCCGTCGGAACGGTGTTCGGTGCGGGGCGCGTCCACGACGAGATCCCGACATCGACGCCCCGCTCGAGCGCGTCGTCGCCGAGGTAAGTGCCCCACGGCAGCGCCGCCACCATCACCTCGACCGGGTGGCGCACGGCGCTGAGCGAGAGCCCGCCCACGCCGCGCCACGCCAGCGGGCGCAGGTAGGCGCTGCGCAAAGCGTTCTCGCGCACCGCCGCGCGGCAGGCGTCGCGCAGCGCCGCCTCGTCGAACGGGATCTCCATCCGGTAGAGCCGTGCCGATTCGCGGAACCGGCGCAGGTGCTCGGCGACGCGGAACAGCGCCGGGCCGCGCTCGGTATCGTAGCAGCGCACGCCCTCGAACACCGACGAGCCGTAATGCAGCGCATGCGTCATCACGTGCACCGTCGCCGATGCCCAGGGTACCAGCCGGCCGTTGAACCAGAGCAGGGCCGGCGGCGTGCCTAACGGCACGTTCGCCGGCGACCCCTCGCTCGCCGGAACCGCTTCCTCGGCCGCGAACTCGATCGCGCTCGCCGCGCTCATCGGGCCGCTCCGGCAACGGCGGCCGCGGGCGCGGCCGCTCGATGGGCGGCCGCCGGGGGCGCCTCGACGGCGATCTGGCCCGGGAGCACTTCCTTCGCGTCGAGGAAGGGCATCATCCGCCGCATCTGCCGCCCGACGCGCTCGATCTGCTGCTCCGACTCGGCGACGCGGCGCTCGGCGAAGGTCGCCCGCCCGGTCTCGTTCTCGGCGATCCAGCGCCGCGCGAACGATCCGTCGCGGATCTCGTCGAGCAGCTTCTGCATCTCGCGCTTCGTCTCGCTGGTGACGATCCGGTCGCCGGCGACGTAGTCGCCGTATTCGGCGGTGTCGGAGACTGAATGGCGCATGTAGTTCAACCCGCCGCGATACATCAGGTCCACGATGAGCTTGAGCTCGTGCAGGCACTCGAAGTAGGCGATCTCCGGCTGATAGCCATTCTTCACCAGCGTCTCGAAGCCAGCCTTCACGAGCGCGGACGTCCCGCCGCAGAGCACGGCCTGCTCGCCGAACAGGTCGGTCTCGGTCTCCTCGGCGAAGGTCGTCTGGAGCACGCCGGCCCGCGTCGAGCCGATCCCCTTGGCGTAGGCCAGCGCGTCGGCCAGCGCATGGCCGGTGTGATCGTTGTGCACGGCCACGAGCGCCGGCACCCCCGCGCCCTCGGCGTACAGCTCGCGCACCCGATGCCCCGGCGCCTTCGGCGCGACGAGGATCACGTCGATGCCAGCGCCGGGCGCGATCTGGCCGAAGCGGATGTTGAACCCGTGGGCGAAGAGCAGCGTCTTCCCGGCCGAGAGATGTGGCGCGACCGACTGCTCGTACACCACACGCTGGGTGTGATCGGGGGTGAGGATGACGATGAAGTCCGCTTCGCGCGAGGCCTGCGCCGGGTCGAGCACGCGAAGCCCCGCCGATTCCGCCGCCGCGCGGCTCTTCGAACCCGCCGGAAGTCCGATGCGCACGTCTACACCGGAGTCGCGAAGGTTGAGCGCATGGGCGTGGCCCTGGCTTCCGTAGCCGATGATCGCGACCCGGCGGCCGGCGAGAAGGGTGAGATCGGCGTCGGCGTCGTAGTAGAGTGTGGTCATCGCACGGATTCCTGGACGGTGGTGGCGGGGGAGAGGTCGAAGCGGCGCATCACATCGGCGAACAGGTCCATCAACGTTTCCTCATAGGGGATTTCGGCGACCGACAGCACGTCGATGAGCCGGGAGAACTGCTGGACTATCTGGTGCAGGTCGGCGGCGTCGACGACGATCACCATGCGGCTGATGCCGCTGGCGTCTGTCGCGCCCACGACGAGGCTCGAGACGTTGTAGTCGCGACGGCGGATGAGGCCGACGGCGCGATAGAGCGCGCCCGGGCGGTCGTTCAGCTTCACGACCAGGGCGTGGCGCCTGACGGTCGTCATGGATGCCCCGCGGTGGCCGCCGCGTGCGTGTGCGCATCGACCATCATCTCGCCGATGCTCCGGCCCTGCGGGACGATCGGAAAGACGTTCGCCTCGCGCTCGACGCGGAAGTCGATGACGACGACGCCGGGATGATCCCACGCTTCGTCGATCGCCCAGCTCGCGGCATCGACGGTGTCGACGGTGATGCCGCGCACCCCGTACGCTTCGGCGAGCTTGGCGAAGTCGGGACCGGAGAGCGGCGTGCCGCTGTAGCGCCTGCCCTCGAACAGCTGCTGCCACTGGCGGACCATCCCGAGGTAGCCGTTGTTGACGATCGCGATCCGCACGTTCGTGAGTCCCTCCTGCGCCATCGTGGCGATCTCCTGGTTCGTCATCTGGAAGCCGCCGTCGCCGACGACGACCCAGATGGTCTCGTCAGGCAGCGCGATCGCCGCGCCGAGCGCCGCCGGTACCGCGAAGCCCATCGTCCCCGAGCCGCCGCTGGTGATGTGCGTCCGCGGCTCGTCCCAGTCGAGCAGCTGCGCGGTCCACATCTGGTGCTGGCCGACGTCGGTCACGACCCGGCTGGGTCCGCGCCTGCCCCGCGCTGCGTTGAGCGCTGCGCAGACGTCGTGCGGCTGGAGCGCGGCCGTCTCCGGACGGCGGCGGTACGCCTGCCGCGGCTCGAAGGTCGCGCGCAGCGCGCCGACCTCGGCGATCCAGTCGTCCAGGGGCGCCGCATCGCGTCGTGCCGGCAGCGATTCGAGCAGCGAGGAGAGCACCGCGCGCGCATCGCCGACGATCCCGACGGTCACCGGGACGAGCTTCCCGATCTCCGACGGGTCGACGTCCACGTGGATGACCGCGGCATGCGGCGCGAACGTCGATGCCTTGCCGGTCACGCGGTCGTCGAAGCGGCTGCCGACGTTGAGCAGCACGTCGCAGCGCTGGATCGCGCGGTTCACGTGCACCCACCCGTGCATCCCCGGCATCCCAAGGCTCAGCGGATGATCCTGCGGGAAGGCGCCGAGCCCGTGCAGCGTCGTGATCACCGGGATTCCCGTTCGCTCGGCGAGCGCGAGCAGCTCGCGCGTCGCCCCCGACTGGATCACCCCGTTGCCGGCGAGGATGAGGGGTCGTTTCGCCGCCGAGAGCAGCGCGCTCGCGCGCTCGACCGCGGCGCGGTCCGGCTCGACGCGGCGGTGGTCGACGTAGCCGGGCAGGTCGAGCTCGAAGTTCCAGTCCGGGACGACGCTCGCCTGCTGCGCATCCTTGGTGACGTCGACGAGCACGGGGCCCGGACGACCGGTGGAGGCGATGTGGAACGCCTCGGCGATCACGCGCGGGAGCTCGCGCGGATCGCGCACGAGATAGCTGTGCTTCGTGATCGGCACGGTGATGCCGATGATGTCGGTCTCCTGGAATGCATCGGTGCCGAGCAGCGCGCTGCCGACCTGTCCCGTGATCGCGACGATCGGCGACGAGTCCATCCACGCATCCGCGATCGGCGTGACGAGGTTCGTCGCGCCGGGTCCGCTCGTCGCGACGCAGACGCCAACGCGGCCGCTCGCGCGGGCGTAGCCCTCGGCGGCGTGGCCCGCGCCCTGCTCGTGCCGGCAGAGCACGTGGCGGAGCTGGTCGGCGTACTCCGGCAGCGCATGGTAGAAGGGCATGATCGCGCCGCCGGGAATTCCGAAGATGACGTCGACGCCCTGGCGCACGAGCGCCTCGCAGAGGATCTGCGCGCCGGTCCTCGCCTCGCCGCTTGCCGCCGCGCTCATCGTGAGGCTCCGGCGTGGGCGGGGCTGGACTTCGCGTCAGTAAGCGAGCCGTCCGCGTCGAAGGGCAGGGGCGCCGCCGCGATGCGCGGGATCGGCGCCCGCGCCGGCACGGCGAGCACCGCGCCCGTGTGAGCGCTGGTGACCATCGCCGCGTAGCGCGCGAGCCATCCGCGGGTGAATCGCGATTCCGGCGCGCGCCATTCGCGTGCGCGTGCCGCCATCTCCGCCGCGCTCACGTCCACGTCGAGCCGCCGCGCGCCGAGCGCGATCGAGACGACGTCGCCGTCGCGAACGAGCGCGATCGGCCCGCCGTCGGCGGATTCGGGGGAGACGTGGCCGATGCAGAGCCCACGCGTGCCGCCGGAGAAGCGGCCATCGGTGATGAGCGCGACGTGCTCACCGATCGGCATTCCCTTGAGGAGGCTGGTGAGCGAGAGCATCTCGCGCATCCCCGGTCCGCCGCGCGGCCCCTCCTGCCTGACGATGATCACCTCGCCGCCGCGGATCGCTCCGTCCATCACCGCGCGCGTCGCTGCCTCTTCACCCTCGAAGACGCGTGCCGGGCCGCGGAAGTTCATCTCGTGCTGCGACACCGCCCCGACCTTCACCACAGCGCCTAACGGCGCGAGCGATCCGAAGAGCACCGCCAGCGCGCCGCGCTCGGAATGGGGAGCATCGACCGGCCGGATGCATTCCGGATTGGTCGTGCGGGCGCCGTCGAGCTGCTGCCGGAGCGTCTGCCCGGTTACGGTGAGCGCGTCGAGGTGCAGCACTCCCGGCTTGCGGGCCAGCTCGCCGAGTATCGCCGGCACACCCCCGGCGGCATGGACGTCCTGCATGTGCCATTGCCGGTCGCCGTCCCACGCCGGCGACACCTTCGCGAGGTGCGGCGTTCGCTCGGCGACTTCGTTGAACCGCGCGAGGGGATAGTCCACCTCCGCTTCATGCGCCAGCGCGAGGACGTGCAGCACCGTGTTCGTCGAGCCGCCCATCGCGACGTCGAGCGCGACCGCGTTGTCGATCGCCTCGGCGGTGACGATGTCGCGGAAGGTGACGTTGTCGCGGACGAGCCGGAGCAGGTGCACCGCCGCGCTGCGCGCGAGCTCCTGCCGCTGGGGCGAGGTCGCGAGAATCGACCCGTTGCCCGGGAGCGCGAGCCCGATCGCCTCGCACAGGCAGTTCATCGAGTTCGCGGTGAACATCCCGCTGCAGCTGCCGCAGGTCGGGCAGGCATTGCGCTCGAGGTCGAGGAGGCGCGCGTCGTCGATGGTCCCCGCCGTCCGCTGGCCGACCCCCTCGAACACCGAGATCAGGTCGATCTTTTTTCCCTGCGTGTCGCGCCCGGCCTCCATCGGGCCGCCGGAGATGAACACCGTCGGGACGTTCGCGCGGGCCGCGCCCATGAGCATGCCGGGCACGATCTTGTCGCAGTTGGGGATGCAGATCACCGCGTCGAAGCAGTGCGCCCGCACCATCGTCTCGACCGAGTCGGCGATCACCTCGCGCGACGGAAGGGAGTAGTGCATTCCCTCGTGCCCCATCACGATCCCATCGTCGACGCCGATCGTGTTGAACTCGAACGGGATCCCCCCGGCGGCGCGGACCGCGTCCTTGACCACGCGCCCGAACGCCTGGAGGTGGACGTGTCCGGGGATGATGTCGACGTACGAGTTGCAGACGGCCACGAAGGGCCGGTCCCACTCGCCGTCCTTCACCTGGCCGGTGGCACGCAGCAGGCTTCGGTGGGGGGCGCGCTCGACGCCGCGCTTGATGGTGTTCGATCGCATCTCGCCTCTCGATGGGGGAAAATGCGACCGCGGCCCGTCCGGACAGGGACGGGCCGCGGCTGCTCGAGAAGCGCGCGACCCCTCCCGGTGCGAGAGGGGTCGCGGTCGATGCTGCTTTTACGCCGCCAGACCCCCTCGCACGCCGATAAGCTCCGTAAGCGAAACGGAGAGCACGACGAGAAGCGAAAGGATTGCGCGCGGCGCGAGGATCATCTGTTGGTCTGCGGAGATCGTGTTTGTCCCGCTATGATAGAGCAGGCGCCCTCCGGTGCGCAAGGGTCGCGTCGGATTTCCCCCGGCTGGCAGGCAGCCCGGCTCAGGCGTAGGTTGCCCCCGCCCGACGTCGCCACGCCGGGCCGCCGCGCACCGCCGTTGCCGGCGATGCACCGGATTACCAGCCGTACTTTCACCTCGGAGCGCTGGCGATGAGTCGAGAACTGGTGTTGGGAATCTACGTGCTGATCCTGGCCGCCTTCGTCGGCTTCGAAGTCATCTCGCGCGTGCCCGCGGTGCTGCACACCCCGCTGATGTCGGCGACGAACGCCATCCACGGCATCGTCATGCTCGGGGCGATGCTCGTCGCCGGCTCCGCCGACACGCCGCTCCTGCGCGGCATCGGGATCCTCGCCGTCGCGTTAGGCGCGGCCAACGTCTTCGGCGGCTTCGTCGTCACCGACCGGATGCTCGAGATGTTCAGGAAGAAGGAAGGACCGCCCCCGGCGGGCTCGAACGGCAGGAAGCCGGGAGCCGACCGATGAGCGGCGATCCGCGCTTCACCGTCATCAGCCTGAGCTACGTCGCGGCCGCGCTGCTCTTCGTCTTCGGGCTGCGGCGGCTGAGCAGCCCGCGCACGGCCCGCTCCGGCAACCGCCTCGCCGCGACCGGGATGCTGATCGCACTCGTCGCGACGCTGCTCGACCGGAGCATCCTTTCCTTCTGGGAGATCGGGATCGGGACGGTGATCGGCGCGGCGATCGGCGTCTACAGCGCGCGCCGCGTGCAGATGACGGCGATGCCGCAGATGGTCGCGCTCTTCAACGGCGCCGGGGGCGCGACGGCGGCGCTCGTCTCGATCGCCGAGTTCCTCCGCGCGACCGGGCACGGCGAGGGCGTCGCGGCCGGGCCGGCGATCTCCGGCGCGCTCGGCATCGCCATCGGCGCGATCTCCTTCACCGGCAGCCTCGTCGCCTTCGGCAAGCTGCAGGAAATCCTCCCCGGGCGCCCGCTGCTCTTTCCAGGCCGCCACGTCGTCAACGCGCTGCTCGCGTCAGGCGCGCTCGCCCTCGGCGGGTGGATCGCGATGCACGACGGCGCCCCGAACGCGGTCTGGGCGCTCTTCGCGGTCGCGCTCCTGCTCGGCATCCTCGTCGTGCTGCCGATCGGCGGCGGCGACATGCCGGTGATGATCTCGGTGCTCAACTCGCTGACCGGCGTCGCCGCGGCGCTCACCGGGATCGTGCTCGCCAACCAGGTGCTGGTCGTCGCCGGGATGCTCGTCGGCGCGTCAGGCACCCTGCTGACGCTGCTCATGAGCCGGGCGATGAACCGCCCGATCTCGAACGTGATGTTCGGCGGCTTCGGGGCGGTGTCGGCGTCCGCCGCGCCGGGGAACGCGGCCGTTCGTCCCGTCAGGCAGACGTCGGCCGAGGACGCGGCGGTGGCGATGGCATTCGCCAACCGCGTCATCGTCATCCCCGGCTACGGCCTCGCCGTCGCCGAAGCGCAGCGGCAGGTGAAGGAGCTGAGCACGGAGCT
>DASZNJ010000026.1:0-20624 GCA_035551575.1 Gemmatimonadaceae bacterium | reverse complement strand
GTCCGTCGACGGTCCCGGCGAACGGCGGCACGCATGGCCGGGCGGCCGGCGCGGGTGCCGGGGCAGGCGGGCACCGCCCGTTCTGACCGGCTGAAGCGCTGGCGCAGGAGTGCCGGGGCCCGCATCGTGGTGAGGTTGCCGCGATGCGGGCCTCGCTGCGTGTGTCAGGCGCGCGTCGGAACGTTTCTCGCGGCATCGCGCATTCACTCGGCAGTGAAGCTCCGACCATCAACCTCACCTCGCACATGCGCACTACCACCCCGCTCGCCGCGCTCCTCGCCGCCACCGCATTCGCCTGCTCGAACGACAGCAAGCTCCAGGACACCACGGCGCACGGCACCGCCGGCGCGAACAGCGACACCGCGGCGATGACCGCCGCGCGCGCCGACACCGGCAACAAGAGCGGCGGCGCGACGAAGGTGAAGACGATCGACGGCTTCAAGACCCCGGAGAGCGTCAAGTGGGACGCGTCATCCGGCTACTGGTACGTCTCGAACATCGACGGCCAGCCGCTGGCCAGGGACAACAACGGCTTCATCTCCCGCCTGACGAAGGACGGCAACGTCGACTCCCTGCACTTCATCGCCAGCGGGAAGAACGGGGTCACCCTCAACGCCCCGAAAGGGATGGCGATCATCGGCGACACCCTCTTCGTCGCCGACATCGACGTGATCCGCGCCTTCAACAAGGTGACCGGCGCGCCGATCCGGAGCTGGGACCTCTCGAAGCAGGGAGCGAAGTTCCTCAACGACGTCGCGACGACTCCTGGCGGCGACGTCTACATCACCGACACCCAGGTCGCCTTCAACGCCGACGGCTCGGTGACCCACACCGGCACCGACCGCATCTTCATGATCGCGAAGGACCGGAAGGGCGCGACCATCGCGTTGCAGTCCGACTCGCTCGGCAGGCCTAACGGCATCACCTGGGACGCGAAGGGCAACCGCTTCGTCGTCCTCTCCTTCGGGACGAACGCCATCCACGGCTGGGCCCCGGGGAGCAGGGACCTGACGACCATCGCGACCGGCCCCGGCCAGTTCGACGGCGCCGAATTCACCGGCGACGGCCGCCTCCTCGTCTCGAGCTGGGCCGACAGCTCGGTCTCGGTCGTCAACGGCAGCTCGATGACGCACATCGTCACCGGCGTCGAAGCCCCCGCCGACATCGGCCTCGACCCCGCACGCGGGCTGCTCGCGGTGCCGCTGTTCAACAAGGGACAGGTCGAGCTCTGGCAGGTGAAATAGGGGGACGGACTGCGTGCGCTCCGGCAAACTGCGTCGACGGCGGCCCGGGGCGTTGGCGGCTGTGCGTCGGGCTGGGCGCATACAGCGTTGTCAGGGAGGAAAAAGAGTACCGAGGGTAAAAAGAGACGGCCACCCTCCCGGCCACTACCGGCGCGGCCGAACTGATCGGGGGCAGGAATGCCGAGATGATCTCGCCATGGCTTTCCCCCGGGTCGTTCGACCCCTGCGGTAGGTGGCGCTGCACGAGGCAGGCTCTTCGAACTCCTGGTCCTCTTTTGCCTCCCTGACGACGCCGCGCGCAACCAGCCCGACGCACGGCCGCTGACGCCCCGCGCCGCTGTTCAACGCTGTCCGTTAGGCCGGACGAACCGAGGTTTCTGTCGCTTCGCCTGTCGTCGAGCAGGATTGGACGCGGCGCACCCGGCACGGTCGCTGCACTCCATGGCGCCATGCCCTCGATCGCCTACGAGCTCGCGCGCTGTCACGTCTGTGGTGGCGCCGACACCGATGAAGTCGCCGACGCCGAGGAAGTGCGCGCCGAGGTGGAGGCGCTGTGGGCCTTTCACACGCGGCGCGTCGATGGCGCGACCCCGCCCGACAAGCTGCTCGACCGGGCCGCCTTCTCCGAGCCGCCGCCGGTGCGCGTGGTGCGCTGCCGCGGCTGCGGGCTCGTCTACCGCAATCCGCAGGAGCGGCCGGAGGAGCTGGCCGGGATCTACGCGGCGGATACCGGGGTCGGTGACGACGTCCTGCGCACGCTGTTCGAGAACCAGCGCCGCTCGTATCGCGCGCAGGCGCGGCGGCTGACGCGGATCGCGAGCGCACCGGGAACAGGGCTCGAGGTCGGGAGCTACGTCGGCGCCTTTCTCGACGCCGCGCGCGCGTGCGGCTGGCGCTTCGAGGGGGTGGACATCAACGAGGGCGCCTCGCGCTTCGCCCGGGCCCGGGGGCTCACCGTCACCGTCGGGACGATCGATGACGTCCCTCCGGCGCGCCGCTTCGACGCGGTCGCCGTCTGGAACTGCCTCGACCAGCTCCCCGACCCGCGCCACGTCATCCTCCGCGCCCGCGCCCTGCTCTCACCCGGCGGGATCGTCGCCGTGCGCGTGCCTAACGGCGAGGCGTACGCCCGCTGGCGCGACGCCGCCGGTCACGGACGGGTCGCGCCACTCGCGCGCGCGATGCTCGCCCACAACAACCTCCTCTCCTTCCCCTACCGCTACGGCTTCACCCTGCGTTCGCTGCGCCGCCTGCTCCGCGATGCGGGGCTCGAGCTCATCCACGTCCACGGCGACACCCTCGTCCCCGTCGCCGACGAGCATACCCATCGCTGGGCGCGGCTCGAGGAGCGTGCGCTGAAGGGAGCGCTGCGCGTGCTGCGGAGGCTGCGCCTGACGCCGGCCACCGCGTCCCCGTGGCTGGAGGCCTACGCCCGGGCGACGCAGTGAGGGGTCAGGGGTCGGGGGTCAGGGGTCAGGGTCTCCCGATGCCAGCCACTGTGTAGCGACCGGGGCCCCAGGGGTGAGGAGTCAGGCGTTAGGCACGGCGGTCAATAGCCCCGGCGGAAAGGAGGAGCGCTGGCGCCACCCCGACACCCGACACCCGGCACCCTCTCACACCGCCACGCTCGCCAGGCTCTGCACCACTCCGCCGCCCGGGAAGTACGCGTTCTGGAAGTACTCCCCGACCATGCGCTGGGTGTTGAAGAAGCTGCCGTTGAGCGCGATCGCGTTCCGCGACACCTCGGCCCACCGGTACGGGAGCCCGTAGTACAGCGGAAGGATCTCGCGCTCGAGCTTCCGGTAGAGATCGACCGCGTCCTGCGACGGGTCCTGCGGGAGCGCGCGGTCCTCGCCGATCGCCCACCCCGTCACCCCCTCCACGCACCCCTCGATCCACCAGCCATCGAGGACGCTGAAGCTCGGGACCCCGTTGAGCGCGGCCTTCATCCCGCTCGTGCCGCTCGCCTCGAGGGGACGCATCGGGGTGTTGAGCCAGACGTCGGCGCCGGCCGTCAGCACCGCGCCTAACGTCATGTCGTAGTTCTCGAGGTAGACGACCCTCAATGCGTCGCCGAGCTGCGCCTTCGCTTCGTAGATGCGCTGGATCAGCAGCTTGCCGAGCCCGTCGTGCGGATGCGCCTTCCCGGCGTAGACGATCTGCAGCGGACCGACGCGGTGCGTCATCTCGCGCAGCCGGTCGAGGTCGGTGAAGATCAGGTCGGCGCGCTTGTACGGCGTCGAGCGGCGCGCGAAGCCGATCGTCATCACCTTCGGGTCGAGGGCCACCCCGGCGCGGCGCTGCACCTCGGCGAGGAGCAGCCCCTTCGCCGCCGCGTGCGCGTCGCGGATCTCGTCGAGCGGAATCTTCACCGCGTACCGCAGGTACAGGTTGTTGTGCCGCCAGCGCGGCATGTAGCGGTCGAAGAGCTGGCGGAAAGGCTCCGACGTCCACGTCACGCCGTGCACGCCGTTGGTGATCGACTCGATCTCGTACTGCGGGAACATCTCGCGCGACACTTCCTGGTGGCGCATCGCCACCGCGTTCACGAAGCGCGCGAAGCGCAGCGCGAGCAGCGTCATGTTCAGCCAGTCGCCGTCGACCGCCCCCGCCTTCTGCAGGAGCTCGACCCGCGGCTCGCCGAGGATGCGGCGCGTCAGGTCGAGCGGGAACTTGTCGTGCCCGGCGGGGACCGGCGTGTGCGTCGTGAACACGCACTGGTGCCGCACCGCGGCGACGTCCGCCTCGGACACGTCGCCATCCCACCGCCCGTCGCGCTGCCGCTCGAGCAGCGCGAGGGTCAGCAGGGCGGCGTGCCCCTCGTTGATGTGGTGGATGATCTCGCCTTCGACGCCTAACGCGCGGAGCATCGCCGCACCGCCCATGCCGAGCACGATCTCCTGGCGCAGCCGGTACTCGCTGTCTCCCCCGTACAGCACGTCGGTGATCTGCTGGTCGTCGGGATGGTTCTCGCCGAGAGCGGTGTCGAGGAGGAACACCGGCACCGTCCGCCCTGACGCTCCGTGAACCGTGTACTGCCACGCGCGCACCTGCACCGCGCGCCCCTCGATCTCGACCGTCACCCGCGGCTGCAGCGGCTCGAGACGCTCCTCGGGCTTCCAGTCGACCGGCGTCTCCGTCTGCCGGCCGCCGGCGTCGAGGTGCTGGACGAAGTAGCCCTTCCGGTGCAGCAGCGTCACCGCGACCATCGGCGCGCCGAGGTCGGCCGCGGCCCGGATGGTGTCGCCCGCGAGGACGCCGAGGCCTCCGCTGTAGGTGGGCAGCGAGGTCTCGAGGGCGATCTCCATCGAGAAATATGCGATCGTCGGACTTTGTGTACTCGGCATCGTCTAGCAGGGAGATTGACAAGGAGCGCTCGCGGCGCGCTCAACCGGAATGGACGATCGGTGGCGAGCCGGCGTCAACAGGACGCTGATCGCTCCCCACCTTCGCCAACACCGCCACCGGCAGCTGGTTGAGTGCCGCGGAGAGCTCGAGGACCACGGTCTCGCCGCGCCGCTCCCCCCGGATCTCCGCTCCCGAGATCGCGCACCGCCAGCGCGCCCCGAGGGCCGCCGGGATCACGACGTGCGTGCGCCCCCAGACGTCTGCCCCGGCTGGCGGCCGGTCGCTGCCGCTGAGCGCATAGGTCAGCCGCGACGCGATCGTGATCGATGCCTGGTCCCCGAGCCGCCGCGCGAATGCGACGACATGACGCGCGCGATCGCCGGCGCCTTCGAGCGGCTCGTAGCTCCCGCCGAGGAACAGGTCGAGCCGCTCGCGCCGCGCCTGCAACGTACGCCAGGTCACCAGCAGCTTCGTGCGGTCATCCTCCGGAGCGGCCATGACGTCGCCGAGCAGTGTCGCGCGCGACGCAGCCGACGCGTCGTACCGCTCGCTGATCTCGGCCAGCAGTGCGCTCCGCCGCTCGAAGTCCACCGGCCGGCGGTTGTCCGGATCGACGAGGGTGAAGTTCCAGAGCTCGTCGCCGCGGTAGAGGTCCGCGACCCCCGGCGCGGTCAGATGCAGCACGATTCGCGAGAGGGAGGTCCAGAGCCCGCTCCGCCCCGCGCGTGAGGCGACCGCGGCGAGGTCGCGAAGGAAGGGTGACTTCGCCGGCCCCGAGGCCGGCAGGATGGCGGCGATGAAGCCCGTCAGCGCCTCCTCGAACTCCTCGTCCGGGTCGGTCCAGCTGCTGTGGATCTTCGCTTCCCTCACCGCCTTGACCATGTACTCCCCGACGCGCTCCCGGAGCTCGCCGACGACCGTCCCGTTAGGCACGGCGCCGCGCCGCGCCCCATCGAGCGGCCAGATCCCGAGCAGCGTCTGGTAGAGGAGGTATTCGCTGTTCGGATCGGGCGCCTCGCGGCCGCCGGCGCGCCGGCGATGTGGTGCGTTCATCGACCGCCACCGCGTCACCGCCGCGGTCCACAGGTCGGGGCTCTCGGCGAGCGCGTCGAGCCGCGCGCGGACGTCGGCGCTCCGCTTCGTGTCGTGCGTGTTGGTGCAGAGCAGGTTCCGCGGCCACGCGCGCGCACGCTCGGCGTTCCCGTCATGAAAGCGCCTGACGGCGTCGTCGAGCGGACGTGCCGGGTCGCCGCCGACCTCGTTGAGCGGGACCAGGGGGACGTACTGGTAGAGCGCGGTGTCCTCGACTCCCTTTGCCGTCGCCGGCCCGCTCGTCTGCTGCAGCTTGGCGACGAAGCGCATGCGTTGCTCACGGTCGTCTCCACCCGGCTCGAGCATCACGTCGCGGAGGAAGGCGATCACGTGCGGCGCGATCCGCCCACGGTCGGTGGCGCGGCGGACGACGCGTTCGATCACGTCGCGGTCGGCGCCGTCGGGCACCGGCTTCCGCCCGTCGATGTACGTGCGATAGACCGGGAAGCAGGCGATCCACTCGGTGAGCGCCTTCGTCAGGCGCGCCACGCCGGTCGCCCGCATCCGCGGGTCGCGCTCCGCGATCGGCAGGAGCATCCCGGCGAGGCCACGCACGTCGGGAGCGAGCGAGCCGGTGAGGATGCGCACCTTCCCCCGCATCGCCACTTCCTCGAAGTCGTCGAGCGGATCGCGGCGCGTCCCCGGGCGGAGCGAATGGTAGAACGACGTGATCGCGGCGACACCGCTCGCGTCGATGAACACCGACTCGAGGTCGTTGAGGAACTCGTAGCCGGTGGTCCCCTGCACCGGCCATTCCTCGCGGAGCCGCTCGCCGGGCGTGAGGATCTTCTCGACGAGGATCGGGAACGCCTCCCCCGCCGCGCCGGCGCGCGCGTTCGCCTCGCGCCGCAGCCGCTGGAGGTAGCCGAGTGGATCGAGCAGGCCGTCGATGTGGTCGACGCGGAGGCCGTGCACCTCACCCGCCTCGACCCATTCGAGGATGCGATCGTGCACGCCGCCGAACACCTCGTCGCGCTCCATGCGCAGGGCGACGAGCTCGTTGATGTCGAAGAAGCGCCGGTAGTTGATGAGCCGGGCGGCGCGCCGCCAGAAGGCGAGCCGATAAGCCTGGGCTTCGACCAGCGCCCGCATCCGCTCCGGTCCCTTCGCCCCGCGGCCGAACTTTCCGGCGGCCGATTCGATCCGCCGCCGCAGCGGGGGCGATCGCTTCAGCAATCTCTCGAGCGCACCGATCGCTTCCGCGGCCGCGGCCGCGCGCACCTCGGCGTGCGCCGCCGTCCGGCGCGGGAGCCGCCTCAGCGCGTCGGTGATCTCGCGCAGCCGCTCGACATCGGACGCTCGGGGCGCCTTGCGCTCGCCACGGCCGCCGCCCAACGCGCGCTCGAGCACCACCGGCCAGGTAGCCGGGTCGAGGGGAAAGTCGTTCTCGAAGTAATGCAGTCGGAGCCGCCCCTCGTGAAGCGCGACCGACAGCTCGTGCCGCTCGATCACCCTCGGCAGCTTGTCGCCGAGCACCGGCAGGAGCAGCCGCCCGCGCAGCGGCTGTGCCGCGCTGCTCCAGCGGATGTCGAACCACCGTCCGTAGCGCGAGGCGGCTCCGTGGGTGAGGACGTCCTCCCAGAACGGGTTCGCGCTTCCCGTCCCCATGTGGTTGGGAACGATGTCGAGGAGCAGCCCGAGCCCAGCCTCGGTGAGCGCCCGCGCCCACCTCCCCCGAGCCTCCTCCCCCCCGAGCTCCGGGTTTGCCGTCGTCGGGTCGGCGACGTCGTAGCCGTGGGTGCTCCCCGGCCGCGCCTTGAGGATCGGCGAGCTGTAGACGTGCGTCACGCCGAGCCGGTCCAGGTACGGCACCAGCTCGCGTGCGTCGTCGAAGGTGAAATCCTTGTGGAGCTGGAGGCGGTACGTCGCGCCTAACGGCGGCGGGTTCGTCATCGGTGGGGTTCTGCCTTGCCGGAGCGGCTGCAGCGGAGCGCGGCGGCGACGTCGGGGTTCGTCGCCAGCTCCTCGATCGGCATCGAGAGCCGCCGCGTCCAGCTGGGAAACCTGTCGTGGCCGACGCCGGGCACGTTCACCGGCTCCCCTTCGCCGGCGATGTCGTCGAGGGAGAGCCCGACGAGCACTGACGGAGTGCGGCAGAGGAACTCGTGGACCGCGCCGCGGAGGGTGGCGCGCGCGCCGGAGGATGCGTCGCCGCGCGCGAGCTCGTTCGCGACATCGTGCGGCAGGACGCCCTCGCCGGTCAGCGTCTCGAGCAGCGCGCGCTTCTCCCCCTCGCGATCGGCGCGCGCATTGTCGGCGTCCTGATCGCTCTCGATCAGCCCGACCTTCCGGCGCAGCTCGATGTCGCGCCCGCGCCAGAATCCCTCGAGCGTCGGCATGTCGTGCGTGTTCGCCGTCGCCAGCGCGTTCTCGTCGTAGCTCGACGACGGGCGGAAGCTGCCATGCTCGCCGCGCTCGAAGTAGAGCACCTTCGACGAGAGCAGCCGCCAGCGACGCATCGCCGGCGGTACATCGTCGGGCACCGTTCCCAGGTCCTCGCCGACGACGAGCGCGCCGGCCCGCGTCGCCTCGAGCGCGAGGATGCCGAGCAGCTCCTCGGACGGGAAGCGCACATAGGCGCCCTCGCTCCCGCTCTTCCCCGCGGGGATCCAGAACTGGCGGAACAGCCCCATCACGTGATCGATGCGCAGCGCCCCGCCATGGCGCAGCGACGAGCGAATCAGCTCTATCCAGTACCGGTAGCGTTGCCGCTTCAGCGCGCGCGGGTCGATCGGGGGAAGCCCCCAGTTCTGCCCCGTCGCCGAGTACGGGTCGGGGGGCGCGCCGATGCTCGCGCCGTCGACGAACAGCTCCCGGTACGTCCAGACGTCCCCACCGTTAGGCGACGTCCCGATGGCCATGTCCTGGTACAGCCCGATCGCCATTCCCGCATCCCGCGCGCTCTTCGCCGCGGCGGCGAGCTGCTGGTCGATCACGAACTGCAGCCAGCGGTGGAAGTCGATCTCCTCGTCGTGCTGCTCGCGGAATCGCCTCACCGCCTTCGATCGCGGGTCGCGGTACTCCTCCGGCCAGTCGCGCCAGCTTCCCTCACCGGATCCGTCGCCATCGCGGCCGAGGTGCTCGCTGAGCGCGACGAAGGTGGCGAAGCTCTCCAGCGCTTCCCCCCCCGACTCGAGCCATTGCGTCCACTCGGGGTTGCGCGAGCGCGGCCCGCGGAGGTGCGCGCCGTGCAGCGCGCGGAGCACCGGCGTCTTCAGCGCCATCACGCGTTCGTAATCGACGCGATCGCTCCCCCGCACGCGCGCCAGCTCGGCGCGGAACTGTGCGCTGCCGACGATCTCGCGCACCGCGGACGATTGCGCGTACCCCGGCACCGCCTCCACGTCGATGTAGATCGGGTTGCGAAAGAGCCGGCTCACCGGGCTGTAGGGGCTGACGTCCCACCCGCTGTTGCGCAGCGCGTGCAGCGGGTTCACGCCGACGAACGCCGCGCCGACGCTCGCCCCCCAGCGGAGGAGCGCCGTGAGATCGCCGAAGTCGCCGATCCCCCAGTTTCGCGCGCTGCGAACGGTGTACAGGTTCGCGGTGATCCCGAAGACGCGCTGTCCCTTCAGCACCTCTTCCGGCGACGGGCAGGCGGGCGGCACGACGATCAGCGACTGCCCGGCGGCGCGCTCCCCGTCGCTCGTGCGAATGGTCGCCCGCAGCTGGTGATAGCCCATCGTCGGTCGCGCCGGCAGCACGACGTGGAGCCGTCCATCGTCGCCGGGAGTGCCGCGCCCCTCGGCCCGGTGTACCCGTCCACCTTCCTCGCCCAGCTCGAGCGTCCACTCGACCGCGCCGTTCCCGCCGGCCCCCGCGCCGATCGCGACGTCGATGCGCTCGGCGGCGTCCGGCAGCGCCAGCACCCGCACCGGCTCGAGCAGCTCGGCGCGCTCCTCCTCGATCATCCGGTCGAGCGCCCGCTGCGCGCGCTCCTCCGTCGACGCGTCGATCCCCATCGCCGCGAGCAGCGCGACGCGCGTCTCGTCCGAAGCCGTCCGCACCTCGCGCCCCGTCTGGTCGCGGTACTCCGGGATGATCCCGGCGCGGTCGGCGAGCGCGCGCAGCGCCGGACCGGCGGCAGCGGTCGTCGTCATCGTCGCCGGCTCCCCCGCTACGCCGGCACCAGGACGAGCGCGCCCAACGGCGGAAGCGTAAGGCGCATCGACTGCTGGTAGCCGTGCATCGGCGCCCGCTCGGTCTCGACCCGCTCGCGCGTCCGGTACCCGCTCCCGCCGTAGGCCGCGTCGTCGCTCGACAGCAGCTGGACGTAGGTCACGGGCGCCGGCGCGCCGATGGTGTATTCCTCGCGCGGGATCGGCGTCAGGTTCAGCACGACCACCACGTGGTCGGTGCCGTCCCGCCTCACGTACGAGATCACCGAGTTGTCGCGGTCGGCGACGTCGATCCACGAGAATCCCTCCGGCTCGTGATCGCGCCGCCAGAGCGGGGCGCGCTCGTTGTAGATCCGGCCGAGGTCGCGCATGAACTGCATCAGCCCGCGCTGCCGCGGCTCGTTCACGAGGTGCCAGTCGAGGCTCGAGTCGTGGTTCCACTCCCCGGACTGCGCCAGCTCGGTCCCCATGAAGAGGAGGCTCTTCCCCGGACGGGTGTACTGGTAGGCGAGCAGCGCCCGCAGGTTCGCCAGCTTCTGCCAGTCGTCCCCCGGCATCTTCTCGAGCAGCGACTTCTTCAGGTGCACCACTTCGTCGTGCGACAGCGGCATGATGAAGTGCTCGCTGTACTCGTACATCATCGCGAAGGTGAGCGTGTCCTGGTGCCACCGCCGGTAGAGCGGGTCGGTCTCGAAGTACTTCAGGGTGTCGTGCATCCACCCCATGTTCCACTTGAAGGTGAAGCCGAGCCCTCCCTCCGACACCGGCTTCGTCACCCCGGGCCACGCCGTCGATTCCTCGGCGATCGTGATGCACCCCGGCTGCTCGGTGCGCACCGTCTCCGTCACCTGGCGGAGGAAGTCGATCGCCTCGAGGTTCTCGCGCCCGCCATGGCGGTTGCGCAGCCACTGCCCCGGTTCGCGGCTGTAGTCGAGGTACAGCATCGACGCCACCGCGTCGACGCGCAGCCCGTCGGCGTGGAACTCGTCGAGCCAGTAGAGCGCGTTGGCGACGAGGAAGTTGCGCACCTCGTTGCGCCCGTAGTTGAAGATCAGCGTCCCCCAGTCCGGGTGCTCGCCGAGCCGGGGGTCCTCGTGCTCGTAGAGGGCGGTGCCGTCGAATTGGCGCAGCGCCCAGTCGTCCTTCGGGAAGTGCGCCGGCACCCAGTCGAGGATCACGCCGATGTCGGCCTGGTGGCAGCTGTCGACGAGGAACTTGAAGTCGTCGGGGGAGCCGAAGCGCGAGGTCGGAGCGTAGTAGCCCGTGACCTGGTACCCCCACGACCCCGTGAACGGGTGCTCCATGATCGGGAGCAGCTCGATGTGCGTGAAGCCCAATGCCTTGACGTGCTCGACCAGCTTCGGCGCGATCTCGCGGTAGGTCAGCGACCGGTTGTTGTCCTCCGGCACCCGCGCCCACGATCCGAGGTGGCATTCGTAGATCAGCATCGGCTCGCGGAGGGGGTTCGCGTCGCGGCGCGTCCGCATCCAGAGGTCGTCGTTCCACGCGTACCGCGCGAGGTCGGTGACGATCGACGCCGTCTGCGGCGCCTGCTCCATCTTGAACGCCATCGGGTCGGTCTTCACCCGCGGCAGCCCCTCGCGGGTGAGCAGCTCGTATTTGTAGAGCGTCCCGGCGGCGAGCCCGGGGACGAACAGCTCGAACACCCCCGACGCCCCGACCTGCCGCATCGGGAAGAGCCGCCCGTCCCAGCCGCAGAACTCGCCGATCACGCTCACCCGCTTCGCGTTAGGCGCCCAGACCGCGAACGACACCCCGGCCACCCCGTCCAGCGTCCGCGGATGTGCGCCGAGCATCTCCCAGAGGCGCTGGTGCGTCCCTTCGTTGAAGAGGTGGAGGTCGATGTCGCCGATCGTCGGCAGGAAGCGGTACGGATCGTCACGCTCCCACGTCGAGCCGCCGGCGAACTGGAAGCGGAGCCGGTAGCGGATCGGCATCGCCGCCCGCGGCAGGAACACGGCGAACAGTCCCCCTTCGACGCGCTGCATCGCGACCGCCTCGCCGCCCTCGGGGATGCAGTCGACTCCCGTCGCGACGGGGTGCCAGGCGCGGATCACCACACCCGGCTCGCCGCCAGGGGACACCGGGTGCGCGCCGAGGATGCTGTGCGGGGAGTCGTGGACCCCGGCGAGGAGCCGCGCGACATCCGACGGGTTCGGGGCCGGCGGCGCCGCGGCGCGCGACTCGCGCCGCTCGCTCGCCGGTGGATTCTTCGTCTGCCTCATTGCGTCGCCTCCGCCTTCTGGTGCAGCGGCTCCACGTCGAGCGTCATGCGCCGGTCGCTCCCGAAGCGCAGCAGGACGAGCGAGTAGGGAGCGAGTGTCAGCGTGTTTTCCTTCACGCTGTGTCCGCGCGGGTGTGCCGTGTCGATCACCGCCACCCACACCCCGGCCGCCTGACGCGGCGCTGGCGGAAGGGTGAAGCTGCTCTCCTTCTCGCCCGCGTTCACGAGCAGGAGCAGCGTGTCCCCCTTGATCGGCCGCCCGCGATCGTCCTGCTCGTCCCCTGCTTCGCCATGCACGAGCATCCCGAGCGAGTGGTTGTCCGGGTTGTGCCACTGCTCGTCGGTCATCTCCTGGCCGTTCGTGCCGAGCCAGACGAGCTCCTTCCCGTTGCCGTTCCCGTCGATGTTGAAGAAGTGGCGGCGGCGCAGCACCGGGCTCGCCAGGCGGATCGCGAACGCGGCGCGCGTGAACTCGAGCAGCCCGCGCCGCCGGTCGTCGAGCGCCCAGTCCATCCACGTCAGCTCGTTGTCCTGCGCATAGGCGTTGTTGTTCCCCTTCTGCGACCGGGCGATCTCGTCCCCGTGCGAGAGCATCGGCACCCCCTGCGAGAAGGCGAGCGTCGCGATGAAGTTGCGCATCGCCCGGAACCGCATCTCGAGGATGTCGTGGCTGTCGGTCGGCCCCTCGGCGCCCCAGTTGCGGCTGATGTTGTCGTTGTGGCCGTCCTGGTTGTTCTCGCCGTTCGCCTCGTTGTGCTTCTGCTCGTAGCTGACGAGATCGTGCAGCGTGTAGCCGTCGTGCGCGGTGACGAAGTTGACGCCCGCGTACGCGCCGCGCTGCGTCCACTGATAGAGGTCGCTGCTCCCCGACAGCCGCGTCGCCAGCTCGGCGATGTGCCCGGCGTCGCCGCGCCAGACGTGGCGCACCGAGTCGCGGAACTTGCCGTTCCACTCCGCCCAGCCGACCGGGAAGTTCCCGACCTGGTACCCCCCCGGGCCGACGTCCCACGGCTCGGCGATCAGCTTCACCTGCGAGAGGACGGGATCCTGCTGCATGATGTCGAAGAAGGTGCCGAGCCGGTTCACCTCGAACAGCTCGCGGGCGAGCACCGGCGCGAGGTCGAAGCGGAAGCCGTCGACGTGCATCTCCGTCACCCAGTAGCGGAGGCTGTCCATGATCAGCTGCAGCGTCCGCGGGTGCAGCATGTTCAGGCTGTTGCCCGTCCCCGTGAAGTCGGTGTAGAATCGCGGGTTGTCCGGCTGCAGCCGATAGTAGGCCTTGTTGTCGACGCCGCGCAGCGAGAGCGTGGGACCCATGTGGTTCCCCTCCCCCGTGTGGTTGTAGACCACGTCGAGGATCACCTCGATCCCCGCGCTGTGCAGCTTCTTCACCATCGACTTGAACTCGTAGACCTGGTGCATCAGCCCGCCGCGCGCGTAGCGGACGTCCGGCGCGAAGAAGCCGATCGAGTTGTAGCCCCAGTAGTTCGTCAGCCCCTTGTCGGCGAGGTGCCGGTCGGTGACGAAGTGATGCACCGGCAGCAGCTCGAGCGCGGTCACGCCTAACGACAGGAGGTGCTCGATGATCGGGTCGGTGGCCAGCCCGAGGTAGGTGCCGCGCAGCTCCTCCGGCACCTCCGGGTGGCGCATGGTCATCCCCTTCACGTGCGCCTCGTAGATCACCGTCCGGTTCCAGGGCGTGCGCGGCGCGCGGTCGTTCCCCCACGTGAACGCCGAGTCGATGACCACGCTCTTCGGGATGCCGCCCGCGCTGTTCGAGAAGTCGGCCTCGAGGTCCTCCTTCTCCCCTCCCACCCTGTAGGCGAAGAGCGCGTTGCTCCACTTGATCGTCCCGCTGATCGCCTTCGCGTACGGGTCGATCAGCAGCTTGCCGGGGTTGAAGCGGTGCCCTTCCTCCGGCTTGTACGGGCCGTGGACACGGTAGCCGTAGAGCTGCGCCGGCCGGATGTCGGGCAGGTAGCAGTGCCAGACCTGGTCGGTGCGCTCTCGCATCCGGATCGTCGCGAACTGGTCGGCGTCCTCGCTGTGATGGAAGAGGCACAGCTCGACCGCCGTCGCGTTCTCCGAGAAGAGCGCGAAGTTCACCCCCTCGCCGTCCCACGTCGCGCCGAGTGGATAGGGCTGCCCGGGCCAGACTCGCATGCCTAACGTTGCTCCCGGCGGTACAGTGCCGCCGTGTATGAGGGTAGGGTGACCGTGCCGCCAGACGCGCCGCCGTCTCCGGCTGCCGCGCCCGGCGACGGGCGATAGGGCGCGTCGTCGGTGGTGAGCAGCGGATCCCAGCCGTCGTCGCCGCCAGGGAGGGGAATGGCCCGCGCCGACTCCCCGAGGTTGAAGAGCGCAACGACCGCGTTCCCGTCGTCCGGAGTCAGCTCGACGGTGATCCATCGTTCCCCCGCATCGTGCCTGACGCTCACCGTCGCGTCGCCCGGGCGCAGCGCCGGCTCCATCTGTCGGAGGCGGAGCAGGTCGCGATAGAGCGCGCGCAGCTCCGCGTGCGGCGATCGGCGCGACTTTCCCCAGTCGAGCTTCGACCGCGCGAAGGTCTGCTCCGACTGCGGGTCGGGGACGTCGTCCCCCCAGCCGAACGCCGCGAACTCCTTCCGCCGCCCCTCGCGCACCGCTTCCACCAGCTTCGCGTCGCCATGGCTGACGAAATACTGGAAGGGATTCGTCTCGCCATACTCCTCCCCCATGAAGAGGAGCGGCACGTAGGGCGAGAGGAGGAGGAGCGCCGCCGCGAGCTTCTGCTGCTCGAACGACACGAGCGCCGCGAGCCGCTCCCCGGCGGCGCGGTTCCCCACCTGGTCGTGGTTCTGGACCGCGATCACGAAGTGGTCGCCGGAGACGTCGCCCACCGGCGCGCCGTGGCGGCGCCGCCGGTGCACCGAATGCCGCCCGTCGTAGACGAACCGCTCGCCGATCGCCTTCGCCAGCGGCTCGACGCCCCCGAAGTCGGCGTAGTAGCCCTTGTCCTCGCCGGTCAGCAGCGCGTGCACCGAGTGATGGAAGTCGTCGCTCCACTGCGCGTCGAAGCCGAGCCCGCCCACCGCCGGCGAGCGCACCACCCGCGGGTCATTGAGGTCGCTCTCCGCGATCACCTGCACCGCGCGCCCGAGCGCACGCCCCTGCTCGTGCACGCGCTCGACCAGCTCCTGCAGGACGTGCCGCGCCCCGAAGTCGAAGATCCCGTGGATCGCGTCGAGCCGCAGCGCGTCGACATGGTACTCGGTGACCCAGTAGAGCGCGTTCTCGATCACGAACCGCCGCACCTCGGTGCTGTCCGGCCCATCGTAGTTCACCGCCGGCCCCCACGGCGTCCGGTAGGTCTCGGTGAAGTACGGCCCGTACAGCGGGAGGTAGTTCCCCTCCGGCCCGACGTGGTTGTAGACGACGTCGAGCACCACCGCCAGCCCGGCCTCGTGCGCCGCGTTCACGAGGCGGCGCAGCCCCTCCGGGCCGCCGTACGCGCCGTGCGGCGCGTAGAGCGAGACGCCGTCGTACCCCCAGTTGCGCGCCCCCGGAAACTCGGCCACCGGCATGACCTCGATCGCCGTTAGGCCCAACGCCTTCAGCTCGGCCAGCCGCTCGATCGCCGCGTCGAAGGTCCCGGCCGGCGTGAAGGTCCCGACGTGCAGCTCGTAGACGCAGAAGTCCGCCATCGCCAGCCCCTTCCACCTCGCGTCGGTCCATCGGAACGCCGACGGGTCGACGACCCGCGACGGGCCGTGCACCCCTCCCGGCTGCCACCGGCTCACCGGGTCGGGACGCGGCTCCCCTCCATCGAGGCGGTAACGGTAGTCGGTCCCGGCTCTCGCCGCCGCGACATCCCCCGTGAACACCCCGCCCCCGGTCGCCTGCAGCGCGAAGCTCCCGCCGCCCGGCCCCTCGACCACGACGTCGACGCGCTTCGCGTGAGGCGCCCAGACGCTGAAGCGCGTGCCCGTCGCCGTCACCCGCGCCCCTCGCTCGAGCGTCCACGCCCCGTTCACGATCGCCCCGCCGGTGCCGCCCGCAGCGCCGCCGCGCCGGCAATCGGGATCCAGACCCAGGCCGGCCGGTTGTTCAGCTCGTACGACATCTCGTAGAACACCTTCTCCGTCTCGAACAGCTCGCGCAGCGCGTCGACGCGCTGCCCCGTGGGCGGCAGGAAGCTCGCGCTCGCGCCACCGAGGTAGCCGCCGAGGAACGCCTCCCGCGCGCCGCGCTCCCACCTCGCCGCGCGCCGCAGGGTCGCGTCGTCCGCGCCATCGCTTCCCCGCTCGGCGGCCAGCGTCGCCGCGGCATAGGCGAAGGAGCGAAGCATCCCCGCCACGTCGCGCAGCGCGCTGCTGCGCTCGCGGCGCTCGGCCAGCGGGCGCGCCGGCTCACCCTCGAAGTCGATGATCTGGAAGTCGCCATCGCGGGTGCGCAGGACCTGGCCGAGGTGATAGTCGCCGTGATGGCGGATGAGCTGCCCCGCGTCGCCACCGATCACGGCCACCAGCTCGTCGAGCCGCGAGAGGTACGCCTCACGGTGCTCGATGACCCCTCGGGCCGTGCGCACGTCGGTGACCCGGCCGGCATCGACCCGCTCGCCGAGCAGCGACAGCGCATCCTCGATCCGCCGGCGTGCGCTGTCCGCCCAACGCTCCACGTCGGCGCGCGTGGCCGGGCGGGGCGTGAACGACGCGTCGTCATGCGGTGACGCGAGCGCATCGTGCAGCTCGCGAGTGATCCGGCCGAGACGTTCTGCGTCGTCGGCAAACGGATGCGCGGTCTCCTCCCCTCCGCGGTCCGCGAAGTACGACCGGCTCTGGTCGAGCGCATGATGCCAGGCGTCCGTCGAGCCGGGGAGGAACCCCTGGAGCATTCCCGCGATGCTGTGCAGTCCGTCGCTCCCCTCGTAGCGCACCACGCCGAGCAGCGGTGGCGTGTGCGTGAACCGCGTCCTGGTCGTGAGGAAGTGGCCGATCTCGACGTCCGGGTTCGTCCCCGGTTCGAGCCGGCGGAAGAGCTTGAAGATGGCGGCGTCGCCATAGACGACCGACGTGTTGCTCTGCTCGGCGCGCATGACGCGCGACGGGAGCAGGGAAAGGTCCTGCTGCGCCGGGCCGCCCCCGTTGACGAGCTCGACGACCCAGCGCGCCGCATCCCCGTCCGTCGAGCTGGCGAACATCGTCCCCGGCGCGAACGCGTTGCCTAACGCGGCGCGGAAACGCTCGTCCTCGAGCGCGTCGAAGAGGTATCCCTTCTTGCTTCCCCCGTCGACCCGCGCGAGTATCGCCGACGGCATGCAGGGCGCGTCCTCGGCGACGATCGCCAGCGGAAGCTGGTACGATGTCGTCCCCCCTTCGGCATCGTCCACGTCGAGGCGCGCCACCGCCGCGACCATGATGCCCACCCGGAGCGAGCCGCCGCGAAGCCTGATCACCTCGCTGATCCGCACCCGGGCCGGTGCCCGTCCCTTCCCGCCGAACCAGCGGCGCTCGAGGAGGAAGGCCGCAAGCTGGTCGCTGCCGAGCTGCGACAGCGTCTCGGCGTCGAGCGCCTCGGTGAAGCCGTTGGGCGCGCGCAGCGTCGGGAGGTCGGCCGTCGTCACGACTTGCGCAGCCCCCTCGCCCTGGCGCTCGCCTGCTCGGCTTCCTCCTTCGACGCCATCCGGAACCAGAAGAAGCCGTGCGGTCCCATCGTCAGCAGGTACGGCAGCTCGCCGATCGCCGGGAACGGCTGCTCGCTCCACAGCTCGATCGGCACGCACCCGGCGAACTCGCGCAGGTCGATCTCCACCGCCTGCGCGTAGCGCGACAGGCTGTGCACGCAGAGGATGTTCTCCCCCTGATAGCGGCGCATGAAGATCAGCACGCGACGGTTGTGCGCGTTGAGCACCTCGAAGCTCCCGCGGCCGAAGGCGGGATGCTTCTTCCGCACGCCGATCAGCCGGCGCATCCAGCGCAGCAGCGAGGTCTTCGTCCGCTCCTGCGCCTCGACGTTGATCCCGGCGAAGCCGTACGGCGGGTCGACGATCGGCGGGCTGTAGAGCGCGGCGCTGTCTCCCTCGGAGAAGCCGGCGTTCTTGTCGTCGCTCCACTGCATCGGCGTCCGGACGCCGTTGCGGTCGCCGAGGTAGACGTTGTCCCCCATCCCGATCTCGTCGCCGTAGTAGAGCACCGGCGTCCCCGGCATCGACATCAGCAGGGAGTTCATCAGCTCGATCTGCCGCCGTCCGTTGTCGAGCAGCGGCGCGAGGCGGCGGCGGATCCCGACGTTGATCCGCATCCGCCGGTCGGCCGCGTACTCGTTGTACATGTAGTCGCGCTCCTCGTCGGTCACCATCTCGAGCGTGAGCTCGTCGTGGTTGCGAAGGAAGATCGCCCACTGGCAGTCGGCGGGGATCGGCGGGGTGCGCTCCATGATCTCGACGATCGGCGTCCGGTCTTCCTTCCGCAGCGCCATGTACATCCGCGGCATGAGCGGAAAGTGGAACGCCATGTGGCACTCGTCGCTGTCGCCGAAGTACGGGATCACGTCGGGCGGCCACTGGTTCGCCTCGGCGAGGAACAGCCGGTTCGTGAACTCCGCGTCGAGCGCGGCGCGCATCTTCTTCAGCACGACGTGCGTCTCGGGGAGGTTCTCGCAGTTCGTCCCGTCGCGTTCGATCAGGTACGGGATCGCGTCGAGCCGCAGCCCATCCACCCCCATCCGCAGCCAGAAGCGCATGACGTTGATCACCGACTCGAGCACCACCGGGTTGTCGAAGTTCAGGTCCGGCTGGTGGCTGAAGAAGCGGTGCCAGTAGAACTGTTCCGCTTCCGGATCCCACGTCCAGTTCGACTTCTCCGTGTCGGTGAAGATGATGCGCGTCCCGCTGTACTTCTTCGGGTCGTCGCTCCAGACGTAGAAGTCGCGCTCCGGCGATCCCTTCGGCGCCGAGCGGGCGCGCTGGAACCAGGGATGCTGGTCGGAGGTGTGGTTGATCACGAGCTCGGTGATCACCTTCAGCCCGCGGTCGTGCGCCGCGTCGAGGAACTTCTTGAAGTCCTCGATCGTGCCGTAGGTCGGGTGGATCGCCTCGTACATCGCGATGTCGTACCCGTCGTCCTTGAGCGGCGACGGATAGAAGGGGAGCAGCCAGACCGCCGTCACCCCCAGCGACGAGATGTAGTCGAGCTTCTCGGTGAGCCCCTTGAAATCGCCATAGCCATCGGCGTCGCTGTCGCGGAACGCCTTGACGTGCGTCTGGTAGATGATCGCGTCCTTGTACCAGAGCGGATCCGTCGGCGCGTCCCTGTTCGGATCCTTGATCGTCGGTGCGTTCATCGTTCGACGCGGAGGAGGTGGCCCGGCTGCTGTGCCGGATCGAGCCGCACGTAGTTGCGCGCCCCGCGCCAGGTGTACCGTGCCCCGGTGAGCAGGTCCGTCACGACGTACGCCTCGTCGGGCGCGATCCCCATCTCGGCGATCGGGACCTCGACGGTCGTGTGGTGGGGATTCTTTGGATCGAGATTCACGACCACGAGGAGATCTGCGGCAGTTTCCTTCCCATTTCCCCCACTCGGCCTCGCTCCGCCGTTGACGATGTCTCCCGCCTTCCGGTAGAAGAGGATCTGCGGATTGTCCGTCCGGTGGAACGTCAGGTTCGTGTACCGCTGCAGCGCCGGGTGCTCCCGCCTGACGGTGTTGAGCAGGCGAATCTCGTCGTTGAGGTTCCCCGGCGCGTCGAAGTTCCGCGGACGCAGCTCGTACTTCTCCGAGTTGAGGTATTCCTCGCTCCCCGGCTTCACCGCGACGTTCTCGCCGAGCTCGAAGCCGCTGTAGATCCCGTAGAGCGGGAGCAGCGTCGCGGCGAGGAGCAGCCGGACGCGGAACGCCTCGCGCCCCCCCTGCTGCAGGTACTCGTGGAGGATGTCCGGGGTGTTCGCGAACAGGTTGCCGCGCATGTACTCCGCTGCGGGACCGGTCAGGTCCGTCATCAGCTCCACCAGCTCGGCGCTCGTGTTCTTCCACGTGAAGTACGTGTACGACTGCGTGAACCCCGCCTTCGCCAGGTTCTTCATCTTCTTCGGCCGGGTAAAAGCCTCGGCGAAGAAGATCACGTCGGGGTGGTCGCGCTGGACCTCCCGGATCACCCACTCCCAGAACGCGGTCGGCTTCGTGTGCGGGTTGTCGACGCGGAACGTCTTCACGCCGTGGCCGATCCAGTACAGCAGCACGTCTCGGCAGGCGTTCCACAGGTTCTCGCGATCCCTGCACCAGAAGTCGAGCGGGAAGATGTCCTGGTACTTCTTCGGCGGGTTCTCCGCGTACTGGATCGACCCGTCGGGGCGGATGTGGAACCAGTCCGGATGCGCCTTCACCCACGGATGATCGGGGGAGCACTGCAGCGCGTAGTCGAGCGCGACCTCGAGCCCGAGCGTCCCGGCGGTCGCGACCAGCCGGTCGAAGTCCCCGATCGTGCCTAACGCCGGATCGATGGCGTCGTGCCCGCCGTTCTCGTTGCCGATCGCCCACGGGCTCCCGACGTCATCGGGGGTCGGCGTCAGCGTGTTGTTCCTCCCCTTCCGCGCGGTGCGCCCG
>DASZNJ010000025.1:0-2070 GCA_035551575.1 Gemmatimonadaceae bacterium | reverse complement strand
CGACATCAGCTCTCACCGCCGTCCCTCGTCCCTGGTCCCTCGTCCCTGGTCCCTCGTCCCTGGTCCCTCGTCCCTGGTCCCTCCTCCCTCGTCCCTCGTCCCTCCTCCCTCGTCCCTCGTCCCTCGTCCCTCGTCAAATGCGCCGCAAGGATCAACGGCGCCACTCCCTCGTCCCTCGTCCGTTGGTGGCCCACGTCCCACCATCCCTCGTCGCGCCGACCGCCCGAGGCGGTCGCGCCTACCCCTCGTTCCTCGTTCGTCCCTCGTCCCTCGTTGCAGCTGCCGGAGCGCCCGCCGCAGCTTCGCTCTCTCTCCCCCACCACCCCCCGCGCCTCCGCAACCCCTCCCCCCTGTCGATCGTCAGATGTGACATGGATCTCATGGCCTCCTTCCTCGATTATCCCGGTCGCTTCCGGCTCATCCGCAAGATCGCGGACGGGGGGATGGCGACCGTCTACGAGGCGGAGCAGCTCGGACCGGCGGGGTTCACCAAGCGCACGGCGCTGAAGGTCATCCACACCGAGTATGCGAAGCAGGGGGAGTTCCTCCAGCTGTTCGTCGACGAGGCGAAGCTCTCGGCGAACCTCGTGCACGGCAATGTCGTGCAGATCTACCAGCTCGGCGAGGTGAGCGGCCGGTACTTCATCGCGATGGAGTACATCCAGGGGCCGACGCTGCGGTCGATCATCGACACGCACCGCGACATGAAGGCGCCGATGCCCCCGACCCTCGCCGCGTATGTCGCGAGCCGCGTCTGCCGCGCGCTCGACTTCGCGCACAACTTCATCGATGCGCGCGGACGCCGCCTCGACATCGTCCACCGCGACGTCTCCCCCGGAAACGTGATGGCGACGTGGGACGGGCACATCAAGCTCGCCGACTTCGGCATCGCGAAGGCGCGGACCTCGGTCGACCCGGCCGAGAGCCGGCCGATGATGATGGGGAAGAAGCATTACATGAGTCCCGAGCAGATGCTCGGCCTCGCCGTCGATGCGCGGAGCGATGTCTTCTCGCTCGGGGTCGTGCTCTTCGAGATGCTCGCCCTCACTCCGCTCTTCCACGAGGACGTCACCGCGCTGGCCATCGACGAGGTCGCGGTCGAGCCGATCCCGAACCTCCGGTCGATGATCCCCGGGCTCGATCCCGAGCTCGAGCAGATTCTCGCGCTCGCTCTCGAGAAGGACCCCGCCCGCCGCCCGACCGCTGCGGCGATGGGACGCGCGCTCGACGAGTGGTGCCTCGCGCAGAACGAGATGGGAACCCCCGACCGGCTGCAGGAGCACCTGCAGACGCTGTTTCCCGCCACCTACGCGCCACCCTCGCGCAACAGCGAAGCAACGTCGTTCTCGATGCTCCGCGAGGCGGGCGATGGCGGGGTGAAGTCGTGGTGGAAGCGCGTGGTCGGCTCGATCGGCGGCTAGCGCCGTTCGCTCGCCCGGCCGGCGGATTGAATTACATTCCGCTCCGTGACCACTCGCATCTACACCAGGACCGGTGACACGGGCGACACCGCGCTGTTCGGCGGCGGCCGGGTCCCGAAGGACGACGCCCGCGTCGACGCGTACGGGGACGTCGACGAGCTCAACGCGACGTTAGGCCTCGCGCGCTCGATCGAGATGATGCCGCGGATCGACGAGGTGCTCGCTCCCGTCCAGCGCGACCTGTTCGCGATCGGCGCGCTCCTCGCCACGCCCGACCGCGACAGGATGCAGCAGCAGCTCGCCAAGGCGCGCATCGACGAAGGGCGGATCGAGCAGCTCGAGCGGGCGATCGACGAGGGGGAGAGCGAGCTCGAACCGCTCAAGGCGTTCATCCTCCCCGGCGGGACCCCGAAGTCCGCGGCGCTGCACGTCGCGCGAACCGTCTGCCGCCGCGCCGAGCGTCGCGTCGTCCACGTGTCGCGCGACATCCCGATCCCGCCGATGGTGATCGTCTACCTGAACCGGCTCTCCGACCTGCTCTTCGTCCTCGCCCGCGTCGCCAACAAGCGGGCCGGCGCCGGCGAGGTGACCTGGTGATGGCGCGGTCGTGACGACGCGCGGCGCGGACGCCGCGCGCGGGCGCGCGGCC
>DASZNJ010000024.1:0-19083 GCA_035551575.1 Gemmatimonadaceae bacterium | reverse complement strand
CTGAAGAGCCGCTGGGCGCAGCTCGAGGCGGTGGTCGGATCGCAGAACCGGATCGAGCTCGTCGCGCGGGATCTGGTGGAGCACTTCGAGAATCGCGTCGCCACGATGCAGGGGAAAGCCATGATCGTGACCATGAGCCGGCGGATCGCGGTCGAGCTGTATCGCGCACTGATTGCTTTGCGCCCCGAATGGCATGGCGATGATGACGAGCAGGGAGCGCTCAAGGTCGTGATGACGGGCTCCGCGGCCGATCCGCTCGAGTGGCAGCCGCACATTCGCAACAAGAAGCGGCGCGAGGAGCTCGCGTCGCGCTTCCGCGATGCGAACGATTCGTTCCAGATCGTGATCGTGCGCGACATGTGGCTGACCGGCTTCGACGCGCCGAGTCTGCACACTATGTACGTCGACAAGCCGATGCGCGGGCATGGGTTGATGCAGGCGATCGCCCGGGTGAATCGCGTGTTCAAGGACAAGCCGGGCGGGCTGGTGGTGGACTATCTCGGCCTCGCCGACGAATTGAAGCAGGCGCTTGCGACATACACGGAGGCGGGTGGGACGGGCAGGACGGCGATCGATCAGAGCGAAGCCGTGGTGCTGATGATGAAGCAGTACGAGATCTGCCGCGGCCTCTTTCACCGCTTCGATTGGCGAGCGTGGATGAGCGGTCCAGCGCAGGCGCGGCTCTCCCTCCTGCCTGACGCGCAGGAGCACATTCTCGCGCAGCCCGACGGAAAGGCGCGGCTGCTGCGCGCGGTGGCAGACCTCACGCGAGCGTTCGCGCTCGCGGTGCCGCACGAAGACGCGCTGCGCATCCGCGACGCCGTCGGTTTCTTTCAGGCGGTGCGCGCGGTGCTCGCGAAATCGACGCCTGGTGAGAGCAGGACCGACGAGGAGCTCGAGCACGCGATCCGGCAGATCATCTCGCGAGCGGTCGCGTCGGACGAGGTGATAGACATATTCGCGGCGGCGGGGCTGAAGAAGCCGGACATCTCGATCCTGTCGGATGAGTTCCTGAGCGAGGTGCGGGCGATGCCGCGGCGAAACCTCGCGGTCGAACTGCTGCAGAAGCTGCTCACTGGCGAGATCAGATCGCGGTCGAAGCGGAACGTCGTTCAGGGACGTTCATTCGCTGACCTGCTCGATCAGGCGATTCGTCGATATCAGAACCGGGCGATCGAGACGGCGAAGGTGATCGAGGAGCTGATCCAGCTCGCGAAGGACATGCGGGCGGCGAGCGCTCGCGGCGAGGCGCTGCACCTGACCGAGGACGAGCTGGCGTTCTACGACGCGCTCGAGGTGAACGACAGCGCGGTGAAGGTGCTGGGCGAACCGACGCTCGCAGATATCGCGCGCGAGCTCGTGGCGACGGTGAAGCGCAACGTCACGATCGACTGGACGGTCCGCGAGAGCGTGCGTGCGCAGCTTCGCGTGATCGTCAAGCGTATCCTGCGGAAGCATGGCTATCCGCCAGACAAGCAGGAGAAGGCCACACAGACAGTGCTCGAGCAGGCGGAAGTGCTGTCGGGGCTATGGGCCGCGTAGCAGGCTGTCGAACGTTAGGCAGCGGCAATCTGTGATCGTCGTCACTCGGCGGGACATGCTCCCAGCGCCAACACGCCGCATTCGGCCGTGACCGATGGAGCGGGCACGCCCGTTGCGAATGTTGTGGAGTCATAACGGCAACATCCAGCGGATACTGAAGGAGACTGCCCATGACGAGAATCGCGATCGGAACGGCTATCGCCGCGCTCAGCGCCGGCATCATCGCGGCGTGCTCGACCGACGGCGCGGGGACCGCGCCCGGGACAGGCCTCAACAGCGGCAACGGCCTCGGCGCGGCGGCGGCGGCGTGCACTCCGGACGTCACCGCGCCGAGCATCACGTCGATGGCGGCAAGCCCGAACACGCTCTGGCCGCCGAACCACAAGTTCGTCCCGGTGACGATCACGACGTCGGTTGCCGACAACTGCGACAGCGCACCGCGCTGCGCAATCTCGTCGGTGTCGAGCAACGAGCCCGTGAACGGGCTCGGTGATGGCGACACGTCGCCCGACTGGCAGGTAACAGGTGCGTCGACGCTGCTCCTCCGCGCCGAGCGGTCGGGGCGGGGAACAGGGCGCGTCTACACCATCGGCTCGACGTGCACCGACGCGGCCGGGAACGCGACAGTCGGGTATGCCACGGTCATGGTGCCGCATGACCATGGTGCAGGCAACGACGACGCCGACGACCACGACGACGACGAGGGCGGCGAGCAGGGCGACAGCTGATCGCGGCTGCACGGGGCGCGACGACGTTTCACCACGAACAGGATGCCGCCGGGGCGCTGCGCGCCCCGGCAGCCTTTCACGTCAGGCAGCGGCCGCCTGACGCGTGCGCGGCATCACCGATCGCTCGGCGTCGGCGGTGCGAGGTCGACGCTCTCCAGCGCCCGCTCGGCGATCGCCTTCAACCGCTCGTCCTGGTTCGCGCGCAGTGCGCGGATGTTCCGCCGCGCGCGGCGCATCGCCGCCGGGATGAACACCCGCGCGCAGTCGAGCTCCGCGGCGGCTGCGCCGACGCTTCCGGCGCGCTCGATCTCCCACGTCGTGCGCGAGAGCACCGCGACCGCCATGTAGACATCGATCGCCGCGTTGGCGAGGCGAAGCTGGAGGAACTGGCGCTCGATCACCGCCTTGCCATGCTTGAGGAGCAGGGCCTCGACGGCGAGCGCGAGGTCGTGGATGATCCCGGCGACCGAATCGGCTTCTTCCTTCAGCGCGGCGTGCACCCTGGTGAAGGACTCGGTGGTGACCTGCCGCTTCGCACGGCCGGCGACGTAGGAGCCGATGGCGCCTAACGAGTGAAGCGGGTCCCTGAACGCCTTGCCAAGCTCCTTGAGCCGCTCGCCGGGCTGCTGCAGTGCGGTGAGGGCGATCAGGGCGCGCAGGATCTCGTTGGTCCCCTCGAAGATCAGGTTGATGCGCGCGTCGCGCACCGCCTGCTCGTAGGGAAACTCCTTCGAGTAGCCGATGCCGCCGGCGATCTGCAGCGCGTCGTTGGCCGCGCGGAAGGCAAGCTCGCTCGCGAAGATCTTGCAGGCCGCGGTCTCGAGGGAGAAGTCGATGCCTCCTCGATCGACCATCCCGGCGGTGAGCATCCATGCCGAGTCCGATGCATAGGTCTCGGCGGCGTTGACGGCGATCTTCTGCTGGATCATCTCGAAGGAACCGATCGGCCGGCCGAACTGCTCGCGCTGTTTCGCGTAGGCGAGCGCCTCGCGCATGATCCGGCGCGTGCCGCGCGACGACGCCGCGGCGAGGCCAAGCCGGCCGGAGTTGAGGATCTCGAGCGCGATCTTGAACCCCTGGCCGACCGCACCGAGGACGTTTCCAGCCGGGACGCGGACGTTCTCGAACGTCACGGTGCGCGTGTCGCTTCCCTTGATTCCCATCTTCTGCTCGGGCTGTCCGAGCGAGATGCCGGGGGACTTCGCGTCGACGATGAAGGCGGTGACGCGCTGCTTCGTCCTGCCATCAGTGGTGACCGGGACCTTGGCGAAGACGGTGAAGACGCCAGCGTATCCCGCGTTCGAGATCCAGATCTTGGTGCCAGTGAGCGTGTACGACGCGCCGTCGGCGCTCGGGACCGCCGACGACGTCATCGCCTGCGCGTCGGAGCCGGAACCGGGCTCCGTCAGGCAGAACGCCGCGACGATCTCGCCGCTCGCGCAGCCAGGGAGCCATTGGCGCTTCTGCTCGTCGGTCCCGAAGAGAGTGATCCCCTTGCAGCCGATCGACTGGTGCGCGCCGAAGTAGACGGCGAGCGCCGGGTCGGCGGCGCCGATCTCGCCGAAGACGCGGTTGAACACCTGCGCCGAGGCACCGAAGCCCCCGTATTCCTCGGGAATGTTCATCCCCATCAGCCCGAGCTCGTGCATCCCCGCGCGGACGGTATCGGGAAACTTGCCGTCGTGGTCGATCTTCCTCGAATCGATCGTCTCGGCGGCGAAGGCACCGAAGGAATCGAGGATCAGCCGGAGCGACTCGCGATCGTTGTCGCGGAGGGCGGGGAAGGGAAAGACGAGGTCTTCGCGCAGCTCGCCGAGGAAGATTCCCTTCGTGAACGAGGGGTTCTGGTCGGGGTTCGCGAGGTGGGGTTCGTTCGCGGGGGCGGAGGCGGGTCGGGCGGCGGTGGATGTCATAAGGGGGGGGATCCGGGTCGAAGGACAGCGGAAATATGCAGTCCGGCCCGGCAGCGCGCCGTCGGGGGTTTCGGGGTGTTTCTGTGAGGGTGCGGTCATTCGCTGCTGCGCTCCCGAACAAAAGGTGCTACCTTGCCGCCCAATCGGGGGGGCTGGAGGGTGCCTTCGGCGGGGACCAGCCCCATACTCTCGGGTCTGGATCGAAAGCTGCATTGGTCCGCCGGGCCGACCCGCATTCGCCGGCCGTTGCGCCGGGTCACCAGGCCTGAGCAGGCCAGACGACGCAGCGCGGTAGGTAGATCACAGCAGTACGCCAACGCTCTTGCACGGAGACAGCACGATGCGCACGACCGGGACAGTAAAGTGGTTCAATGATGCGAAAGGCTTCGGCTTCATCACGCCGGAGGATGGGGGCAAGGATCTGTTCGTGCACCATTCGGCCATCCAGGGCAGCGGCTTCAAGTCGCTCGCCGAAGGGGAGAAGGTCGAGTTCGACGTCGTGCAGGGGCAGAAGGGCCCTGCCGCCGAGAACGTCACGAAGCTCGGCGGCGGCGCGAGCGGCGGCGGCGGCGGTGGCGGTGGTGGTGGTGGTTACGGCGGTGGTGGCGGTGGTGGCGGCGGACGTGGCCGTCGCGAGTACTGAGCCTCGCTGGCGAAATGAACGAGGGGGCGCCGTCAGGCGCCCCCTCGTTGCGTTCGCGCAGCACGAGGGCGGAACGCGACGCCCCACCCGCCGCGCGCCGTCAGCGGAACAAGGATGAGAGCACGGGGCCGTAGAAGGTGATGCTCGGAACGACGATCACGTCGCCGTGCCTGATCTGCAGCGCCGAGTGGTCGTAGAAGATTCCGACCTCGGGAGCGACACCGAGGGTGCGAGAGCCGATGCGCCAGCCGAGGAATGCCCCGGCCGTGGGCCGGTCGCTCGGCGCCGAGCTGCTGAGCGGCACCACCTGCATCACCCGGACTCCGCCGTACGGGATCGCCTTGCGGTCTTCACGTCCTGACGCGAGCAACGAGAGCTCGAGGTGGGCGTGCTGTCCCCAGTTGACGAAGCCGCCGCCGGTCAGCAGCGACAGCGCAACTGCGGTGTCCGCGCCGGCCCCCGCGGGGACTGCACCGAGCCGCCGCTTGTAGTTCAGGACCACCCCGCTCCACGACGGCACTCGAACGCCCCAGTCGGAGCGGTCGTCGATCCCGAAGCGCACCTCTGAGTCGAGCCCGGGAATCGTCGCGGCGACGGAGTCGGTCTCGTTCTCGACACCGTCAGGGATCATGAACGCGGTCGTGGTGCGGACGTGGTCGCCGGCCGGAACCGTGCGGGCGGCGCTGCCGACGGCGTACGGGATGCACCCCGTCGTCAGGCCGGCGGCGACAGCGGTAGTGACGAGACGGGCGAGGAATGTCGGGCGGCGCATGGCTCTCTCCGATGAGGACGAGAGGAACGTGCTCCGCCCGACACGAGCGGCCCATACGTCGCGTGACGTAGCACCGCGCTCAGTGCGCGTCGACGACCGCCGCGCCGGGCTTCGGCCGCTTGAGGAGCAGCACGGACGGGGAGACGACGAGGAAGGTGAGGAGGAGCAGCATCCACGCGTCGTTGTAGCTCCGCATCGCGGCCTGCTGCATCACCTGCCCATTGATCGCCGCGAGTGCGGCGTTCTTCGCGGTCATGAGGTCCATCCCGCGGCTGACGAAGCCGGCGGTCAGCATCTGCAGGCGCTGGTCGGTGACCGGGCTTCCGGCGACGATGCTGCTCACGAGGTCCACGCGGTGGATCTGGATGTGCGTGTTCACGTACGTCGCGAGTATCGCGATGCCGAAGGCCCCGCCGAGCTGGCGAGAGAGGTTGATCAGTCCCGCGGCCTGCTGCGCCTCCTGGGGCTTGAGGCTCGCGTAGGCGACGTTGTTGATCGGGGCGAAGAGGAAGCCGAGCCCGAAGCCGCGGATGATGAGCGCGGCGCGGACGTCCGACTCGCCGGCCTGCGTCGTCAGGTGTCCGAGCTGGTACATCGAGACGAGGAAGAGCGAGATCCCGATCGCGATCAGGATGCGCGCGTCGGCCTTCGGCTTCGTCCCGTTGAGGAGGAAGCCCGAGAAGAGCGCGGTCGCGCCGGTGGCGAGCCCGCCGGGAAGCATGGCGAGGCCGGTTTCCGTCGGCGTGAAGTGCAGGATCCCCTGGGCGAACAGCGGGAAGATGAACACCCCGCCGTACAACCCGAAGCCGAGCGAGACGAAGAGGAAGATCGACGCGGCGAGCTGGCGGTTGTGGAGGACGCGGAAGTTCACGACCGGATGCCTGTTCCGGGACGACATCTCCCACCAGACCATCGTGACGAGGCAGATCCCGGCGATGATCGCGAGGCGGAGGATCAGGTCGTCGGAGAACCAGTCCTTCTGGCTTCCCTCCTCGAGCACGTACTGCAGGGCGCCGATGCCGACGGTGAGGAGGCCGATGCCGAGCCAGTCGACCTGGCCCTTCTTCGCCTTCTGGTCCGGGGGATCCTGGAGGAAGGTGCCGACGAGGAAGACCGACGCCATGGCGATCGGCACGTTGATGAAGAAGCACCAGTTCCAGGTGTAGTTGTCGGTGATCCAGCCGCCCAGCGTCGGGCCCAACGTTGGCGCGACGATGATGCCGAGGAGGAACACGGCCTGGACGAGCCCCTGCTCCTCGAGCGGGAAGATCTGGCGGAGCGTCGCCTGCGCGGTGGAGAGCAGGGCGGCGCCGCCGGCGCCCTGCACGATGCGCCAGAAGACGAGCTCCCAGAGCGAGTGCGAGGTGCCGCAGAAGAAGGACGCGACGGCGAAGAGGATGATCGAGACGACGAGATAGCGCTGGCGTCCGAAGCGTTCGGTGAAGAACGCGGTCATCGGCAGGAAGATGACGTTCGACAGGATGTAGCCGGTGCTGACCCAGCCGATCTCCTGCTGGGTGGCGCCGAGGTTTCCCGCCATCTGCGGCAGCGCGACGTTGACGATGGTGGTGTCGAGCACCTCCATGATCGCGGCGGTGATCAGCCCGAGCAGGATCAGCCAGCGATACCTGTCGACGTGGGCGGCGGCGGCGCGCATCGCCGCCGAGCCGCGGGGGGTGGGTGCGGCGGGGCGCGGGGGACCGCCAGGAACGGGAAGCGATTCTGCGGAGGTACTCATCTGTGCGAGCAGGCAGTCTCGGGTCGTCGATCAGGGAGCGCGAAAGCTAGCGGGTTAGTGACCCGAAGGTCACTAACGGCGGCAGCCGTTCCCCCGTTCCCGCCGCTGACCGGGACTCCCGCCCCCCCGAGTCCAGCCGGGCCCGCCAGGCCGCGCCTAACGCCGGCCGCCGGCGATCGGCGTCGTCGTCAGCGGGTGAGGACGCCGCGGAGCCCGCGGGAGATCAGGATCGAGACCCCGGCCAGCGCGCGCGGCAGGGCCAGTCCGCCGGGCGACGCGAGGTACCGTGGCTCCCAGCGGGGGTCGAACTTCGTCTTGTACCGGCGCAGCCCCTGAAAGTTGTAGAAGTGCTCGCCGTGCCTGAACAACCAGGCGCCGGCGCGGTTCCAGAGGGGGGCGAGCTCGCGTCCCTCGATCCCGGAGAGCGGCGCCATCCCGAGATCGAAGGATGCAAAGCCCTGGTCTCGCCCCCAGAGCATGAGCGAAACGAAGAGGAAGTCCATGACGCCGCGCGGTGCGTCGGAGGAGTAACGCATCAGGTCCACCGACAGCTCGCCACGGCCAGCTCCCTGCCAGATGTTGGCGAAGGCGACGAGGCGACCGCCGGCGCGGACGCAGGCGACGGAGAAGTTCCGCAGGTAGCGCTCATCGAAGTAGCCGAGGGAAAATCCCTTCTCGCGCGTGCGCTTCGCCTCGAGCCAGTCGTCGGAGACGCGTCGCAGCTCGGGGAGGAGCGCGGGGACATCTGCGGCGGGCACGACCTCGAAGGCCGCGCCGTCGGCCTCGGCGTCGCGCATCGCCTGGCGGAGCCGCTTCCGGGAGCCGCCGCTGAGCGAGAAGCCGGGAAGCGGGACGACTGCACGCTCCCCGAGCTTGACCATCGACAATCCGAGGTCGATGCAGAGGGGGAGGGTCGGGGCGGAGACGAGGTAGAACACCGTCCATGCATCGTGGCGGTCGGCCTCCTCGCGGAACTTCCAGGCGAGCTCCGGGAGCTCGCCGAGGGGGCCGACGGGATCGCCTAACGCGACCCAGCTGCGGCCGACGACCCCGAACATGATGAAGGCGCGGCCGCTGTCGCTGAAGAGGAGCCGCTTGTCGCCGAGCAGGGCGAGGTTCGCTGTTGTGTCGGGCGACGCCGCGATCACCGCCGCGGCGCGGGCGAGCGCCTCGCCGTCGGGCGCGGCGATCTCCGGGGGCGCAATGCGGAGGAGGCGGAGGCCGGCGTAGCCGGCGAGGGCGACGACGACGCTCGCGGTGGCGCGGAGGAAGCGCGGCGCGTCGGCATGCGGCGCGAAGTGGAGCCAGAGCCCGCTCGCCATTCCGGCGTGGCGGAAGGAGATCGCACCGAGCCAGGCGCTCGCCACGACGACGGTGGCGACCGCGACGATCCACTGCGGGGTGAACGGCTCGTTGAGGAGCCGCGTCGGGCGGTAGAAGGCGTCGCGCGCCGGGACCATCACCGCGAGGACGAGCCCGAGGGCGAGCGCCTCCTCCCAGTCCAGTCCCTTGAGCAGGGAGGTGACGATGCCTAACGCGAGGAGGGTGATGGTGATGTGGTAGGCGGCGTCGAGCCGGCGGCGGATCCCCCAGGCGACGACGAGCAGCGCGGCCCCGGTCAGGCTCGCGGCCAGGTGCGATGCCTCGATCAGCGCCAGCGGCAACGCGCCATGGAGCAGCGCCAGCCGCGAGCGGACCGACGGGGTCGCACCGGAGAAGAGGAGGATCGCGCCGGCGACGAAGGTGGTGATGCTGAGCGCGTGCGGAACGATGGCCGGCACCCACCGGCCCGCCGCGCGTCCGGCGGTGCGGAGCGGGACGTCGACGCGCGACTCGTGCGCGGTGAGCAGCAGCACGGCGATCGCGAACGGGAGCAGGTAGTAGATCGCCCGATAGGCGAGCAGGGCACCGACGACCTCGCGGGCGCCGAGCGTGGGGGCGAGCAGCACCACCATCAGCGCCTCGAAGACTCCGAGCCCGCCCGGGACATGGCTGACGAGGCCCACGAACTGCGCGAGGAGGAAGACGCCGAGAAACGCGAAGAAGGCCGGCCGCGCTCCGACGGGAAGGAGAACGAAGAGCACCGCGCCGGCGACCCCCCAGTCGGCGATCGCGATCGCGAGCTGGCGCGCCGCCGTCGAGAATCCCGGAACGGGGACCTCGAGGCGACCGATGCGCAGCGGCTCGTGGCGGAGGATGCTCCACGCGAGGTACGCGGCGACGAGGGCGACGCAGCCGATCCCCACCGCGCGCACGAGCAGCAGCGGGACGTGGAGCAGCGCGACCGTCGAGACAGGTTCGACGAGCAGGATCGCGCCGGCGATCGCGATCACCCCGAGCACGAAGGTCGAGCCGGCGAACGCCGCGGCGCGGGCGATCTCCGAGGTGGAAAGTCCCCACGACGACCAGAGGCGATAGCGGACGGCGTTGCCGGTGAGGGCCGCGAAGCCTAACGTCTGGCTCAACCCGTAGGCGATCACCGAGCCGAAGGCGACGCGGCGCATCGGGAGCCGGCGCCCGGCATAGGCGAGGGCGAGGCCGTCGTAGGCGGGCAGGATCGCGTAGGCGAGGACCGTCAGCGCCGCGGCGAGGGCCAGCTGCCCGTCGGGAATCGCGTGGAGCGCGTTGGCGAGGTCGTGATAGCGGTAGTGGCGGAGCGCGCTGCGCAGGACCTCGAGCGCGATCGCGACGATCGCGAGCACGGCGAGCGGTCCGATCCAGCGCGCATGACGCGTTCGTGCCGCCGGCGCTGCCGGCAGCGCATCGACGGTGGTCGCGGGCACCGCCCCGGCCGGAGTGGCCGCGTCGGGAGTCGCGCTCACGTCCGCGGCTTCGCCCGCTTCGTCGGCTCGGCTTCCATCGGGTTCTCCGGCCAGTGGTGCCGCGGATAGCGGCCGCGCATGTCCTTCCGCACGTCGAAGTAGCTGGTGCGCCAGAACCCGGCGAGATCGCGTGTAACCTGCAGGGGCCGCTGCGCCGGCGACAGGAGGTGGAGGGTGACGGGGACGCGGCCCCCGGCGATGCGCGGCGTCTCGGCGAGGCCGAACATCTCCTGGAGCCTGACCGCGAGCACGGGGGCGCGGGGATCGCTGTAATCGACCGGGATCCGCGAGCCGGTCGGGACGACGAGGTGCGTCGGCGCGATCTCGTCGAGCCGGGCGCGCTGCCGCCGGGGCAGGCGGTCGAGGAGCAGCGCGCCGAGGTCGAGCCGGCGCAGGTCGTCGAGGCGGCGGAGCCCGGCCAGCGACGGCGCGAGCCAGTCGCCGAGCGTGAGGCCTAACGCCTCGTCGGAGACGTCGGGCCAGTCGTCGCCCGTGGTGCGGGCGAACGCGAGCCGGTCGCGGGTCCGCCGCGCGGCCTCGGACCAGGGGAGCGCGGCGATCCCGCGGGCAGCGACCGCGCGGGTGAACGCCGCCGCGACGAGCCCGGGATCGGGATTGCCGACGACGACGTCGGAGAGGACGATCGCGCCGAGGCGCTCGCTGCGGCGGGCGACGACGCTGCCGCTGCCCTCCTCGAAGTCGACGACCTCCGCGCGGACGATGTCATCAGCGAAGAGGCGTCGCACCTCGGACTCGTCGATGGCGGCCGCGAGGTGGATGCGCGCCTCGCCGCGCCTTCCATCGAGCTCGGCGATGGCCAGCCACTCGCTGGCGGTGAGGTGCTGGGCCCCGGCGAGCACCGCGCCGGTGCCGCCGCGCATCACGTAGCGGCCGGGCTGCCCGTCGCGACGCCGGCCGACACGGTCGGGATAGGCGAGGGCGACCAGGGCGCCGACGGAGAGATCGCTGCCCGGGGGAGCCGCCACGCGCGACTGTCGCGCGGCGCCGCGCATTCGCTCCTCGACCTGCCGCGCATCGGCCCGCGCGCGGCGCAGCGCGTCTTCGTCGATGGAGAGCGTGCTGCCGTTGCCTCGCCCCTCGCCGGCGATGAGCTCGACGCGGCTGGCGATGTCGGCGTCGGCGCCCGGACGGTCGCTGCGCGCGATGTCGCGGTCGGAGAGGAGGGCGGCCAACCGCGCGGCGCGCGGGAGCGTTCCGCTCTCCGCGCCGCGGACGACCATGTGCGCGAGCCGCGGGTGGATACCGAGGCCGGCCAGCGCCCGGCCGTGCGGCGTGGGGCGGCCGCGTGCGTCGAGCGCCCCGAGCAGGCGGAGGAGCTCGCGGGCGTGCGCGAGCGCCCCGTCAGGCGGCGGGGTGAGCCAGCGAAGCGAGGCGGGATCGCCGATCCCGGCCACCGCGAGCTCGAGGGCGAAGGCGGTGAGGTCGGCGGCGAGGATCTCGGGCGGCGACTGCGCGACGAGCCCGTGGTGGTCGTGCTCCGCCCACAGCCGGTAGCAGACGCCGGGGGCGGTGCGTCCGGCGCGGCCGCGACGCTGCTCGGCGGCGGCTCGCGAAACGCGGACGGTCACGAGGCGCGTCATCCCGGGACCGGGATCGAAACGCGGGAGCCGCGACAGGCCGCTGTCGACCACGACGCGGACGCCGTCGATCGTCAGGCTCGTCTCGGCGATCGCGGTCGCGAGCACCACCTTGCGCCTGCCGGCGGGGGCGGGGGCGAGCGCGCGGTCCTGTGCCGCGCCGGGGAGCGCGCCGTAGAGTGGCACGACGTCGACGTTCGACGGGAGCGATCCGCTGTCGAGCAGCGACGCGACGCGGCGAATCTCCGCGGCACCGGGGAGGAAGGCGAGGACGTCGCCCTCGTCGCTGCCGATCGCGTCGCCGATGGTGCGGGCCATCGGGCCCTCGATCCGGTTGTCAGGGACGCGGGCGAGCCAGCGCGTCTCGACGGGGAAGCTCCGCCCCTCGCTGACGACGACGGGCGCGTCGCCTCGGAGCGCGTCGCCTCGGAGCGCGTCGCCGAGGAGGGCGGCGACAGCGGCGCCATCGATCGTGGCCGACATCACGAGCACGCGCAGCTCGGGGCGGAGGATCGCGCGCGCGTGCAGCACCAGCGCGAGTCCGAGGTCGGCGTTGAGGGAGCGCTCGTGGAACTCGTCGAAGATGACGAGGCCGACCTCGTCGAGGGTCGGGTCGCTCTGCAGCATCCGCGTGAGGACGCCCTCGGTGACGACCTCGATGGTCGTGTCCGGGCCGACGCGGGTGTCGGCGCGGACGCGGAATCCGACGGTTCGGCCGACCTCTTCGCCAAGCGTGAACGCCATCCGTCGCGCGGCGGCGCGCGCGGCGACGCGGCGCGGTTCGAGCATGACGATCTTCCGGCCCGCCAGCCATGGCGCGCCGGCGAGCGCGAGGGGGACGCGGGTGGTCTTTCCGGCGCCGGGCGGCGCGACGAGCACGGCGGCGCCGCGGTCAGCGAGGGCGGCGGCGAGGGCGGGGATGACCGGTTCGATCGGGAGCGGAGGCACGGGAGGAATGTCGCGACCGTCGCGAAGGTCGGGAAGCGCGCCGGCCGGGCGCGGGGCGGGAGGCGGGTGGGGCGCGAACGCTCCGTCGCCCCTAGATTGCGCGGATGTCTTCACCGGAAGTCCGGCCGGCGGCGCCGGCGGAGGCGCTGGCGCCGGGACACGACCGACCCCTGCAGGAGGGCGCGCCGCTCGGGGTCGGCGCCGCACTTCGCGAAGCGCTGCGCGGGTCGCACCGCGACTTCACGAGCGGACCGTTAGGCACGGCGATCCTGATCCTCGCCGTGCCGATGGTGCTCGAGATGGTGATGGAGAGCGTCTTCGCGGTGGTCGACGTCTTCTTCGTCGCGCGGCTTGGTGCCGACGCGGTGGCGACGGTCGGAATCACCGAGTCGATGCTGTCGGCGGTGTACGCGATCGCGATCGGGCTGTCCATCGGCGCGACGGCGATGGTGGCGCGCCGCTTCGGGGAGGGTGATCGCGAGGGCGCCGCGCACTCGGCGGCGCAGGCGATGGTGCTCGGGCTGGCGGTGGCGGTGGTGGTCGGGGTGCTCGGCGCGCTGTTCGCGCCGCGGCTGCTGGCGACGATGGGCGCGTCGCCGTCGGTCGTCGCGTCGGGGAGCGGCTACACGCGGATGATGTTCGCCGGGAACGTGAGCATCCTGCTCCTGTTCCTGGTGAACGCCATCTTCCGCGGCGCCGGGGATGCGGCGATCGCGATGCGGGTGCTCTGGCTGGCCAACGCGCTGAACATCGTGCTCGCGCCCTGCCTGATCTTCGGCCTCGGGCCCTTTCCGGAGCTCGGAGTCACCGGGGCCGCGGTCGGGACGACGATCGGGCGCGGGGTCGGCGTGCTGTTCGCGCTCTCGAAGCTGCTGAACGGGAAGGGGCGGCTCGTGGTGAGGCGCCATCACTGGAAGTTCGACCCGCCGCTGGTCGGGCGGATCGTCAGGCTCTCGTCGAGCGCGACGGTGCAGGTGTTCATCGGGACGGCAAGCTGGCTCGGGCTGGTGCGGATCATCTCGCAGTTCGGGAGCGACGCGGTCGCCGGCTACACGATCGGACTGCGGGTGATCATCTTCGCGCTCCTGCCGGCGTTCGGGATCACCAACGCCGCGGCGACGATGGTCGGGCAGGCGTTGGGAGCCGGGAAGCCGGGGCGGGCGGAGCGCGCGGTCTGGGTGGCGGGGGGCTACGCGACCGCGTTCCTCGGCACGATCGGGGTCGCCTTCGTGCTGCTCGCCGACCACATCGTCGCGGTGTTCACGCAGGACCCGAACATCGCCGGCTACGCGACGCAGTGCCTCCGCATCATCGCGCTGGGCTTCCTCTTCTACGGCTACGGGATGACGTTCACCCAGTCGTTCAACGGGGCGGGGGACACCCGCTCGCCGACGCTCCTCAACCTGTTCTGCTTCTGGATGTTCGAGCTCCCGCTGGCGTGGTTCCTCGCCGACCGGATGGGGATGGGCCCGCGCGGCGCGTTCATCGCGATGGCGGCGGCGTTCTCGCTGATGGCGTTCGCCGGCGCGTGGATCTTCCGCCGCGGCGCGTGGAAGACGCGGCGTGTCTGACGGCGGGGCACCCGCGGCAGCCCCGGTCGGGTTGCCGGTGTGGACGGTCGGCGTCGCACCGTTAGGCCTCACGCCGCTGGACGGCACGGTCGACGCCGACGTCTGCGTCGTCGGCCTCGGCGGGAGCGGGCTGTCGTGCATCGGGGAGCTGCAGCGGCTCGGCGCGCGCGTCGTCGGCGTCGACGCGGCGACGGTCGGCGGGGGCGCGGCCGGCCGGAACGGGGGATTCCTGCTCGCCGGGATCGCCGCATTCCATCACGAGGCCTCCGACTCGCATGGCCGCGAGCGCGCGGTGCGCGCCTGGCGCCTGACGCTGGAGGAGCTCGAGCGCATCGCCGCCGAGACACCCGACGCGGTGCGTCGCACCGGCACCCTGCGCATCGCGATCGACGACGACGAGCTGGCCGACTGCCGGGCGCAGCTGGCGGCGATGCGGGAAGACGGACTCCCGGTCGAATGGTACGAGGGGTGGGAGGGACGCGGGCTGCTCTTTCCGCGCGACGGCAGCTTCCAGCCGCTGCTGCGCTGCCGCCAGCTCGCGACGCGCGCGATCGCGGCGGGGGCGCGGCTGTTCGAGCACACGCGTGCGGTGGAGATCTCCGCCCGCCAGGTGGTGACGGCGGGGGGGCGCGTGCGAGCGCCGATCACGGTCGTCGCGGTCGATGGTGGACTGGAGCGGGTGATTCCCGAGCTGGCGGGGCGGGTCCGCACCGTCAGGCTCCAGATGATCGGCACCGCCCCGGCGGCCGATGTGCGCTACGAGCGCCCGGTCTACTCGCGCTATGGCCTCGACTACTGGCAGCAGCTGGCCGACCGGCGCATCGCCCTCGGCGGCTTTCGCGACGTCGGCGGCGACGGGGAATGGACTCACGATGCGCGGCCGAGCGAGGCGGTGCAGCGCGCGCTCGAGCAGTGCCTGCGCGAACGGGTCCGCACGCGCGCACCGATCACGCACCGGTGGGCGGCGTCGGTGTCCTACACTCCCGACGGTCTCCCCGTCGTCGAGGAGGTGCGGCCGGGTGTCTGGGCGACCGGCGCCTACAACGGGACGGGGAACGTGGTCGGTGCGCTCTGCGGTCGCGCGGTGGCGCAGCTGGCTGTGAGCGGGCGCACAGAGCTCCTTCTCTGAATGCAAGCCGGCTCTGGCGCGGAGGCGCACGTCCTGCAATTTTGTATCGAGCTTCCCGATTGGAGATGACCGTCCGATGCCCACGACCTCAGAGCAGTCCGACCGCGACCGGCGGCTGCGTCCCCGCTTCCGCGCGCTGATCGACGAGATGATGGACCAGATCCGCCTCGTCGCGCGCGAAGCGCCCGACGACGCCGAGGCGCGCGCGCAGGCCGAAGCGGATCTCGAGCGGATCATGAGCCAGGTCCGCCGAGCCGCGACCCAGCGCGACGACGCCTGACGGAACGCCGGGCGGTTGGAACGACCGAGGGGGTCAGGACGAAAGTCCTGACCCCCTTCGAAATTCCTCACCAGCCGACGGGCTTGCCCTGGTTCTGCTGGTCGAGCCAGGTCTTGAGGGGCGCGAAGTATTCGCTGATCGCGCTCGCATCGAGCGTGCGCGAGCCGGTGAGCTTGAAGAGAGTCTCCTGCCACGGCTCGCTCTGTCCCGCGGTGAGCATCGCATTGAGCTTGTCGCCGGCGGCCTTGCTCCCGTAGAAGGAGCAGCGGTGCAGCGGTCCGGTGTACCCCGCCTCGCGGCAGAGCGCGCGATAGAACTGGAACTGGAGGACGCGAGCGAGGAAGTAGCGCATGTACGGGGTGTTCGCCGGGACGTGGTACTTTGCCCCCGGGTCGAAGTCCGACTCGGTGCGGGCGGACGGCGGCGCAACGCCCTGGTACTTCGCGCGCAGCGCCCACCAGTCAGCGTTGTAGGTCGCCGGCTTCGTGCGGCCGTCGAAGACCTGCCAGCGCCACTTGTCGACGAGGAGCCCGAAGGGGAGGAACGCGACCTTGTCCATCGCCTGGCGGAGGAGGAGCGGAACATCCGCTTCGGGGCCAGGAGGGGGGGTCGTCAGCAGCCCGACCTGCTTCAGGTATTCCGGGGTGATCGAGAGCGCGATCGCGTCGCCGATCGCCTCATGGAATCCGTCGTTCGCCCCGCCCTTGAAGAGGAAGGGCTGGTTCTTGTAGGCGCGCTGGTAGAAGTTGTGGCCGATTTCATGGTGCGCGGTGACGAAGTCCTCGGTGGTGATGTCGAGGCACATCTTCACGCGGAGGTCGTCCTTGTCGTCGACATCCCACGCGCTGGCGTGGCAGACGACCTCGCGGTCACGCGGCTTGGTGAACTGCGAGCGCTCCCAGAAGGTCGCGGGCATCGGGGCGAAGCCCATCGAGACGAAGAAGTTGTCCCCGTACTTCACCATCCCCTTCACGTCGGTGTTCTTCGCGCGCAGCAGCTCGCCGATGTCCGCGGTCTGCACCCCGCCCGTCGGGGCGACCAGGGGATAGATGTTCCCCCACTCCTGCGCCCACATGTTGCCGAGGAGGTGCGCGGGGATGAGGCCGTCAGGGGGGACGAGCTGCGCGCCATATTGCTGCACGAGCCGCGAGCGGGTGTACGCATGGAGCGCGACGTAGAGCGGCTTCACCTGCTCCCACAACCGGTCTACTTCCTTCTCGAACTCCGCCGGCGGCATGTCGTAATTGGAGCGCCACATCGCGCCGGCATCGGCGAAGCCGAGCTCGCGGGCACCCTTGTTCGACAGCTCGGCGAAGCGCGCGTATCGCGTCCGCATCTGCGCGCCGACGCGGTGCCACCCCTGCCAGGCGTCGAGCAGCGTCGCCGGATCGCGGCTCTCGACGAGCACCCTGCTCAGCTCCGAGATCTGCAGGCAGTCGCCGGCCTTCCTTGCCGTCGGGGCACCGGCGGCGGGGCAATAACTCCCCTTGCCGTAGTCGGCTTCCATGCTCGTCGTGAGCCGGGTCAGCTCGGCCGCCTCGCCCGGATTGCCCGGTGGGGGCGCGCTCAGCCCGAGGCGGAGGAGGGTGAACTTGCGGCGCGTCGATGCCGGGAGCTTCACCTTGTCGAATCGGCGCGCGGCGAGGGCGAGCCTCTGCACCGCGACCGCGTAGTTCTTCGAGGCCTCGGCGTTCAGCGCCTCGGTGTCGTCGGTGATGTAGGTAGCGGCGACCCAGCCGGCCTGGTTGGCGCGAACCGAGAGCTCGGCGAGCTGCGCTTCGGCGTTCTCGATGAAGCGCGTGGCTTCGGCGACGGTCGGCCGCTTCGCGGCCTGCGCGTCGAGAGTGAAGGGAACGATCGCGCTGGCGAGCGCAACGAGGAATGTGCGAGTTCGCATGTCTGTCGAATGGTGTTGAGGGTGCGCGGATGCTCGCGCGGGCGTTGACAGCGGTGGAGCGGGGGTGGATGTTGGGCGCGCTCGCCCCGGCGTGTCCTCGCCGCCGTCACCGCCCTCGATCCGATGTCTCCAGCTTCGCCATTCTCGCTTCGCTTCGCCACCCCCGACGACGTGCCGGTGATCCTCAGCTGCATTCGCGGACTCGCCGAATACGAGCGGCTCGCGCATGAAGTCGTGGCGACCGAGGAGCTGTTGCGGGAGACGTTGTTCGGTGCGCGGCCAGCGGCCGAGGTGATCCTCGCGTTCGAGGGAGAGGAGGCGGCGGGATTCGCGCTCTTCTTCCACAACTACTCCACCTTTCTCGCGCGGGCGGGGGTGTATCTCGAGGACCTCTTCGTCTTTCCGCGCTTTCGCGGCAGGGGACTGGGGCGCATCCTGCTCGCGCGTCTCGCCCGCATCGCGCTCGACCGCGGCTGCGGGCGGCTCGAATGGAGCGTGCTCGATTGGAACGTCGACGCGATTCGCTTCTACCGGAGCGTCGGGGCGCAGGCGATGTCCGACTGGACGGTGAACCGCCTCACGGGCGGGGCATTGCGCGCGCTCGCCACTTCCACGGGCTACCAGGTGGCGGACCCGCCATCGCGCGCGACGTGACCGCTGCCGCGAGGCCGGCGGACGCGGTGCGCGTGGCTGCACCGCGGCCGTCGCCGGCCCGACGGAGGGCACGTCTCGCCGCCGCCGCCGTCGTGCTCCTCGTGATGGTGGTGCTCTGCGCGCGGGGGGTCGGAGTGCTCCCCCCGCTCGGGCCGCTCGTCGATCCCGCCGCCGGCGTCTGGGCGATGCCGGCCGTGGCCGAGCTCCCGCGAACGAGTGAGGTCGCCGTTCGCGGGACCCGTGCGCCGGTGACGGTGCTCTACGACGACCGCGCGGTGCCGCACATCTTCGCCGGGAGCGAGCCGGACGCGTGGCGCGCGTTAGGCTACGTCGTCGCCCGCGACCGGCTCTTCCAGCTCGAGATGGGAACGCTCGCCGCATCCGGCCGGCTGACCGAGGTCGGCGGCCGCCGTCTCCTCGGCGCCGACCGGGAGATGCGCGGGCTCGGGATGCCGCGCGCCGCCGAGCGCGCGTGGGCGAGCCTTGCGGCCGGCTCGCCGGCGCGCGTCGCGACCGAGGCGTTCGCCGACGGCGTCAACGCGTACATCGATTCGATGTCCCCGGCCGAGGTGCCGCTCGAGTTCCGGCTGCTCGGGATCTCGCCGGAGCGGTGGAAGCCGGTGAACACGTTCCTCCTCCTCGAACGGATGGGATGGACGCTCGCCTATGAGAACGATCTCGCGCGGCTGGAGACCCGGGCCCGCATCGGGGGCGCGGCGACCGACGCGCTCTTCCCGGCGCGGAGCCCGATCCAGGAGCCGATCCAGCCTAACGGTCAGACGAAGCCGCGCTTCGACTTCGCGCCGCTGCCGCCGCCGGGCCGGCCGGACAGCGCGGCGGCCGCGCTG
>DASZNJ010000023.1:0-2561 GCA_035551575.1 Gemmatimonadaceae bacterium | reverse complement strand
GCTTCTCGAGCGCCTTCCGCTCGTCGAGCACCGCCGCGAGCCGCTTCTCGACCGTCTCCGGCGTGGCCTTCACCAGCTCGGCGACGCGGCCGAGCGTGCGATCGCGTTCGCGGAGGAGCTCGTACGCGCGCTGTCCGGTCGCCGCCTCGATGCGCCGGACCCCGGCCGCGACGCCGGTCTCGCTGATGATGCGGAACAGCCCGATCTGCGCGGTGTTGCGGACGTGCGTCCCGCCGCAGAGCTCCGTCGAGAAGCCGGGGACATCGACGACGCGCACGACGTCGCCGTACTTCTCGCCGAAGAGCGCCATCGCGCCGGTGGCCAGCGCGTCCTTGTAGGGCATCTGCTTCGTGCCGACGTCGACTCCCGCCCAGATCCACCGGTTGACGAGCCGCTCGATCCGGTCGAGCGCGTCGGCCGGAACGGGGCCGTGATGCGTGAAGTCGAAGCGGAGGCGGTCGGGTGCGACGAGCGATCCCGCCTGATGCACCGCCTCGCCTAACGTCTGGCGGAGCGCCGCGTGGAGGAGGTGGGTCGCGGTGTGATTGCGCTCGGTGTCGCGCCGCCGGTCGGTCGGGACCGTCGCGGTCGCCCTGCCGAAGTGGATCTCCCCCTCGAGCGTTCCGACCGCGGCGACGCGCCCCTCGATCCTGCGGACGTCATCCACCTCGACGCGCCAGCCGTCCCCGACGATCTCGCCGTGGTCGGAGACCTGCCCCCCGGACTCGGCGTAGAACGGGGTCTCGCGGAGCACCACCGCGACGCGCCCTCCGCCGAGCCGGCGAAGCGCCGAGACCTGCGTCTCGATCGAGACCGAGTCATAGCCGACGAACGCGTTAGGCGGGACCGCCGCGGTCGTCCGCGTGGCCTGCCCCTGCTCCTCCGTCTCCCACTCCCAGTCCTGGGCGCTGTCGGCGCTGACGCCGAGGTTGCGCGTCTTCCGCTCGGCCTTGGACTGCGAACGCTGCGCCTCGAGCGCGCGCTCGAAGCCGGGGATGTCCACCGAGTAGCCCCGCTCCCGAGCCATCAGCTCGGTGAGGTCGATCGGGAAGCCGAAGGTGTCGTAGAGCCGGAAGGCGTCCTCGCCGCTGACCGTCTTCTCCTGGGTCGTGTGCGCGGGCGCGAGCTCGTCGAAGCGTGCCATCCCCCCCTCGATCGTCGCGAGGAAGCGCTCCTCCTCGGCGCGCACCGTGTCGACGATGTGCTTGGAGCGCTGCCTGAGCTCCGGGTAGGCCTCGCTCATGGAGTCGATCGTCTCCTCGGCGACCTGCGCGAGCGTCGGCTCGGCGCGGCCGAGGAGCCACGCGTAGCGCACGCCGCGGCGGAGGATGCGGCGGAGGACGTAGCCGCGCCCCTCGTTCGAGGGAAAGACACCATCGGCGAGGAGGAACGTTATGGCGCGCGCGTGATCGGCGATGACGCGAAACGCGGCCGGATCGACCGAGACCCTGCCTTCCTTCACCGCCGACGAGAGCCGCGCCTTTGCGTTGCCCTGCTCGACCGGCACGGTGTAGTGTTCGGCGGACTCGCGGCCCCGATATGGAATCCCCGTGATCTTCTCGACGCGCCGGATCAGGGGGGTGAAGACGTCGGTGTGAAAGTTGTTGGTGACCCCCTGCAGCACGGCGGCGATGCGCTCGAGCCCCGCGCCGGTATCGACGCTCGGCTTCGGCAGCGGCTCGAGCTTGCCGTCCGCCTGACGGTCGTACTGCATGAAGACCAGGTTCCAGATCTCGAGGAAGCGCCCGGCCTCGGCGCCCTCGACGAACGCGTCCTGGGAATACTCACCGCGATTGATGTCGGTCCACTCGCCGTTCGCGCCCGCGGGGAAGGTCCAATCCGTCGCGACGTGCGCGAGGTCGACGTAGATCTCCGTGCACGGGCCACAGGGGCCGGTGTCGGCCATCTGCCAGAAGTTGTCCTTGTCGCCGAGCCCGTAGATGCGGCTCTCGGGCAGGCCGGCAATCTCCTTCCACAGCTGCCGCGCCTCGTCGTCGGTGTGGTGCACCGTGACCCGCAGGTGCTTCGGATCGAGGCCGAGCTCCTTCGTGACGAACTCCCAGGCGAAGCGGATCGCGTCGCGCTTGAAGTAGTCGCCGAAGGAGAAGTTCCCGAGCATCTCGAAGAACGTGTGGTGGCGCGCGGTGTGGCCCACCTGCTCCAGGTCGTTGTGCTTTCCGCCGGCGCGCACGCACTTCTGCGACGTGGTCGCGCGGCGCGAGCCGAACGACGGCTGCTCGAGCCCGAGAAAGATCTTCTTGAACTGGACCATGCCCGCGTTCGTGAAGAGCAGGGTCGGATCGTCTCCGGGGACGAGGGACGAGCTCGGGCGAACGGCGTGGCCGTTGCGAGCGAAGTAGTCGAGGAACTTCTGGCGGATCTCAGCTGCGAGCATGCCGTGAATATATCGGGGCATGCGGGATCATTCAGCCGATTCGATCGCTCCCCGGGTCAGGCGTCCGACGGTCGCGCTGATCGCGTCGGCGTCGTAGCCGCGGCGGGCCAGGTAGGCATAGAGCCGACGGCGGCGCGTGGGCTCTTCCACCTTCGCGAGGGTGCGG
>DASZNJ010000022.1:0-4238 GCA_035551575.1 Gemmatimonadaceae bacterium | reverse complement strand
CGGGGCGCTCGGCGGATCCATGAGCCGGCCCGAGCGGATCATCTTGAGAACGAGGCGGGTGATGCTGGAGAGGGAGGCGAGGCGCGCGTCGACGAGGGATGGGTCGAGACGGCGGCTGAGGGTGAGGTAACGCGACTTGGTCTCATCGGCGGATCCGAGCGCGTACTCGTAGTACCGAATGCGATCCTTTGGTGAGAGACGGGCATAGCCTTCGGCAACGTTTGCCGGGATCGACTCGGCCGCGCTCGAGAGCTGTCCCGCGGATTTCACCAACCAGGGGGCCTCTGCGATCCCGTCCGCGTCCAGGCTCGCGACGGCTGCGAGATAGCTGGCGAGCCGGAACGCCTGCACCCTCCAGAGAGCGTCCGATTTCAAGGTCGCCGGCACGGTTGCTTCCCATTGGTCGTAGGTCATGGTCGATGATAGGAACCGTCGGTGATCTCCTCATCATCCTCCCCCCTCGTTCCTCATCCTCCCATTCCGCCCCTCCCTACCCATGGACCTTTCACAACTCCCTGCTCGGAGCCCTTTCACACCTCCCCGCTCAGCGACCTCTCACACCTCCCCGCTCAGCGACCCCTCACACCTCCCTGCTCAGCGACCTCTCACACCTCCCTGCTCAGGGACCTTCACACCTCGCTGCTCAGAGCACTCCCCCACGTCCCTGCTCGTCGAGCAGTCCTCTCTCCCCACTCGCTCCACAACGGCACCCGCCTTGCCTCATGGCAGAGACAGTCTTCGTCCACTCGAGCCGTCCGCAGCATGCAGCCCTCCCAGCATCACCGCGTCCTCGCCCGGTGCGCAGCATCGCCCCTCCCTGATAGTGGGACGTTCGTCGGGATCGCGCTGCTCGTGATGTTCGGCGACCTGGTTTCGAAGGCGATGGCGGTCGGGCTCTGGAGTGGGGAGCGCTATCCGCTGCTCGGCAGCCGGGTGCTGATCGAGGTGGTCCACAACCCGCTTGGCGCGTTCAGCACTTCGATTGGCGCGCACACCCTCGAGATCAACATCGTCGCGACGCTCGCCGCCGCGCTGCTGGCGATGGTCTACTGCCCGCGCCTCACCCGTTTCGATGCCCTGGCGCCGAGCGGGCTCGGGCTGGTCACCGGTGCGGCGTTAGGCAACCTCGCGAGCATGGTGACGTCCCCGCGCGGCGTTCCCGACTTCCTCGCCTTCGCGCATGGGCAGGGATCGATGCTCGTGCTCAACGTCGCCGACGTCGCCGCGTACATCGGGCTTGCCTGCTGCGCGCGCATCGCCTGGTCGGTGCTGCGGGCCGCGGTCGCGACGGCGCGGGGCCAGTGACGGCGACTGCCTGACGACAAAGGCGCCCGACGATGTCGGGCGCCTTCGCCTCGTCGCGACGGAGCGCGGTCAGGGACGCGGCTTGGCGTGTCTCGTCTCGCCGGAGCCGGACGAACCCGAGCCGCTCGATGCCGAGCCGCTCGACGTGCTCCCCTGATGGCTGGTCGTTCCGCTGTTCGTGCCGGTGCGCGTGGACGTCGTCGCGCCCGATGACGGCGATGGATCGCGCGTGTATCCGCGCCCGTTCACGACCCGACCGTGCCGACGCGCCGGAGTTCCCCCGCTGCCGCGCACGATCACGACCGGCGGCTGGTAGTAGTAGCCGTCGCGATAGCCGTTGTATCCGTAGCCGTAAGGCAGGAAGCCGTACGGCGAATATCCGTAGGGCCGATAGCCGAAGCCGTACTGGTAGCCGAACGGATCGGATGGCGGGAGCGTCACGTAGAGCGTCCGGCCGCTCCCTTGCGGCGTGGCCGACGCGACGCGCGCCGTCCGGTCGAGCGCGAAGACCCGCGGATATGCGAGGGCGACCATCAGGTCGGTGATCCGTCCCGGGACACCCGCGTCGGCGAGCGCCGCGAGGCGCTTCGCGTCGACGACGAAGCGGTCGCCGCGCTCGACGAGCCATGCTTCGACCACGAGCGGGTCGGTGCTCTTGACCGCGTCGACGATGTCGGCCTCGGTGAGTGCGGCGCTCATCGTCGCCCGCGCCGCGGTGACGGGAACCGCGTCCGCGCCCGGGAGAACGCTGCTGTCGAGCGCGAGTCCCGCCGGAACGGCAACGTTCCCGTAGCGCGTGACGCGCACCGTCTTCGCCTCGCCGCTCGCGAACTGCTGGATCCGCATCAGCTCACCGTTCCCGGCCATCGCGAGCATCCCGTTCGACGTCCGCGTGACGCCCCCGTCGCACCTGTACTCCGAGCGGAGGTAGAGGCGGCGCGCGTCGCTCGACCAGGTTGCGCCTTCCCAGCCGTCGCACCCGTCGCGTGTCCGCGCGAGGTGCTGGTTGCCGGCGTCGATCGTATCGTGCGCCGCGATTTCGCCGCCGGCAACGGTGAGCAGCTCGACCGCGCTGGCGTTCGCCGTCGGGACGAAGCAGAGCTTCGGCGCCTGCGCGTCGCGTGCCCGCTGCTCCATCCACGCGGTGTACGTGTCGGCCGACGCGTTGGTCACCGGCTGCCAGCAGCCGAGGAGCCCCTGCCAGCGCGCCTCACTGCGCCCACCCTGCGCGTTCGCGGCCGGGGCCGCCGCGGACGCGGCGAGCACCGTCAGGGCGAACGCGATACCGCGCCGCGTCAAGATCGTTCGAGTCATCGTCGCCATCCTGCCAGGTCAGAGCCTGATTTGGAGTCCCATCGTGACCGCGAAATCGGAGAGGTCGATTCCGTTGAAGCCTGTGAAGTCGGTGCCGAGCGAGCTCTTTGCGTGCGTGTAGCGCGCTTCGCCGTTGACGGCGAAGCGCGGGCCGAGCGAATAGTTCACCCCCGCCATCGCGTGCGCTGTACCCGTCCACCCCGACGACTCGAACTGGTCGGGGAAAACGTCGTTCGTCTGGAAGTCGACGAACTCACCGGCTTGCCGCAGCCGGTACCACATCATGCCGCCTCCCGCGCCGACGTAGGGCACCAGCTTGTTCGGGATCCACGCGTACTTCCCGATCGACCGTCCAGGCGAGGCGAGGTAGAAGCGGACGCCGGCGGTGAGCGGGACGCGGGCGAGGCTGGTCGTCTGCGCGATCGGCAGGTTGTCGGTCCCGATGAAATTCCGGAACTCCGATCCCTTCTTCCACCCCGCATAGCCGACCCCGAAATCGAAGTCGAGCCGCGGCGACACGCTGACCAGCACCTCGCCGCCGAGCGAGGGCGCGCGGAAGTCGCGCTTGTTCAGCGTGAACTGGTCAGTGAGGAACGAGTACAGGTCTCCGCTGGCCGTCCCGGAGGCAAGCCCCCCGCGGAGGACGAAGCCGCCGACCGGCCTGTGGAAGAGGAAGCCGTCGCCGGCGCCCTGTGCCCGAACCGCCGCCGGGAGCAGCAGCGCTGCCGCGAGGAAAATGGCGCCGGCGGCGCCGCGGGATCGTCCATGAGGAATCGCCATCGACCCTCGCTCGTGGAAGGAATTCCTGAGGTACACGCTACGTCTCCTAACGTTCCTTCGCCAGTCGGGGGGTGCGGCGGCCGGGTTCATGCTTCCTGCAGCGTCCTCACCCACGACCTCGGAGCGACCCGGATGAAGATCGATTGGCGCCACGACATCGACCGCGTCCTCACCGACGCGAAGGCCCGGAACAACTACGTGCTCCTCGACTTCAGCGCTGCGCCGATGTGAAGTGGTTGTGCCCGGCTGGATGCCGAGGTGTACCCCGATGAGCGGGTGGCGCGGCTCATCACGGAGAACTTCATCCCCGCGCGCGTGCACGTGAAGGACCAGGCGGCGGACTTCAAGCGTTTCGGGGAGCGCTACAACGCGCAGTGGACGCCGACGACCATCTTGCTCGACCCCGACGGCGTCGAGCGGCACCGGATCGAGGGGTTCCTGCCTAACGACGACTTCCTCGGCCAGTTGATGGTCGGCCTCGGCCACCTCGCCTTCCGGCACGGCGACTTCGCCACCGCCGAGCGCTGGTTCCAGCGCGTGGCCGACACCCTGCCGAAGACCGACGCCGCCCCCGAGGCCCAGTACCGGGGCGGCGTCTCGCACTACAAGGGGAGCGGCGACCCCGCCGCGTTGGGCGCGACGGCGAAGGCGTTCAGCGAGCGATACCAGGACAGCACCTGGGCGAAGAAGGCGTCGGTCTGGCGGTAGCGGGGGCCAGGTGTCAGGTGTCAGGGGGGCGCCAGGGGCCAGGTGCCAGGAACGACGCTAACGCTCCTTCTTCCCGCCGGGGCCGTGTCGCAGTGCCTGGCACCTGGACCCCTGACCGCTGACCCCTGACC
>DASZNJ010000021.1:0-2944 GCA_035551575.1 Gemmatimonadaceae bacterium | reverse complement strand
GTGCCCGACCCGATGACGGGATGATCGACCTGGTCACCGTCGATGACGTCCCGGCGATCCGGCGCCTGCTGCTCTTCCAGGCGGTGATGGCCGGGCACCACCTGTCGATCGATGCGGTCCGCACCGTTAGGCAGCCGTCGTTCACGCTTCGCTTCGCCGCGCCCCCTCGCATCCAGATCGATGGGGAGCTCCTCGATGCCCGCGGCCCCGAAGTGCGCGTCGAGTGCGTCCCCGGCGCGCTGAGGCTCGTTACAGCGGCGGGATCGCCGGCGGCGGGACCATCCCCACGCCCTCGGGGGGAACCGTCACGTTCGGCGGGGCGCCCTTCCCTCCGTTCTTCTCCCGCGCCGGCTTCGAGATCGTCGGGCCCGAGCTAGCCCGCGACTTCGACGTCGAGTCGATCTCGGCCAGCAGCCTCGCCTCGATCCCGTGCACGTCGAGCGGGCCGAGCATCTGCCTGAGCTCCGTGTCCTCGGCGAGCGGGTGCCCGAGCCGGCGATAGAGCCCCGTCACCAGCTGCAGCGTCTTCGTCACTTCCTGCTCGGTCCAGAGCCCCACCTGCAGCGACAGCTCCTCACGCAGCTCCGCGATCGCCGCCTCGCGCTTCTGCGCGAGCAGGACGAAGATCGAGAGGAAGATCGCCTCGAGCGAGACGACCATCGTCAGCAGCCCGAATGGATATGGATCGAAGGGCCGCAGCCCGAGCGGACGGAAAGCGCCGATGTTCCAGGGGAGCCAGATGAGGAACCAGATCACGTGGGCGACGAGGAACGGCGTCGACGCCGCAACCTCGTTCAGCGACTCGGCGACCTGCTCGATGCGCGTGCGATCGGCCGCGCGCTGCGCCTTGATCGCCATGAACGCCCGGTTCGCGACATGGCGTGCGCTGCGGCGCTCCCCGGCGCCTGGGCCGCTTGCGGCGACCGCGGGGATGCCGGGAGCGGAGGGCTGCTGCTGATCGTTCGGGTCGGACATTCGCGAGGGAAGGGGTTCACCTGGTGCCCACTCGACAGCGAGCGAGCGCCAGAACCGTGCCCCGCGGAGAGCGGTACCGCTAGCGAGGTGCCCGCGTGGCAGTCGTCGCCGCGCTGTCCGCGGCGCCCGGCCCGGCCGGATCGCCGGGACGCGACGCGGAGTCCGGGACCGGACGCGGCGCTTTCGCCCGGCGCATCGCTTCGGGAGTCGTGAACACCGCGCTCGCCGTATCCCCCGCCGCCACCGTCACCGTGATCTGCGAGGGGAGGAACGAATCCCCCGCCCCCTCGACGGTCACGAGATGCTCCCCCTCCTCGACGCGGCGGACGATGGGCGTCGATCCCTGCCGGACGCCGTCGATCTTCGCCGGCGCCGTACCGCCGTTGATGACCACGCGCAGCCAGCCGTACTGCATTCGCGGCGCGTTGCGCGCGGCGGCCATCGCGGCGAGCGTGGTGTCGAGCATCATCGGGACGGGCGACAGCTGCGCGCGCGCGGTGGAGTCGTGCAGCGCGAGGGTGTCGCCGCCGGTCCCCGGCGCGGGCGCGGTGGTCGCCGCCATCGCCGCAACGAGGCTGTCGTGCGCGGCGAGCTGCGCGGCGAGCGCGATGCTGTCGCGAATCGCCAGCGAGTCCGGCTTCTCCGGCCCCGCGTCGCGCACGCCGGCCAGTCCCTCGATCGACAGGATCGCCGGCTGGAGCGCGGACATCATCGGATCGCGCGTCTGCGGAAACGCGAACGCCGCGCCGACCCCCGCGATCAGGATGATCGGAACGAGCGCGCCGACGAGTCCACGCTTCGGCGGCGGCGCGGCCTTCGCGGCGTAGCGCGGACCCCGCTGCGTGATGCCGGCGCTCGCCGGGCGAAGCCCGGCGAGCGCGTCGACGAACGCACCCACGGTCGAGAACCGCTGCGACGGATCCTTCGCCAGCGCGCGGCGCAGCGCTTCGTCGACACCCTGCGGAAGGCCGCCGCGAAAGTGCGAGAGCGGTGGGACCTCCGCCGAGAGATGCATGCGCAGAAGGTCCTGCACCTGCGGCGTCTCGAACGGGCGCTTCCCCGCCAGCATCTCGAAGGCGACGATCCCCAACGAATACTGGTCGGCGCGTCCGTCGATCTCGGCCCCGCGCCACTGTTCGGGCGACATGTAGCCAGGGGAGCCGATGATCCCGGTCCCGGTCGCACCCGACTCGGTGTTGCTCAGCGCCTTCGCGATGCCGAAGTCGGCAACCATCGCGTGCCCGCTCTCCCCGAGCAGCACGTTGGCCGGCTTGATGTCGCGATGGACGACCCCCTGCCGATGCGCGTGGTCGAGCGCCGCCGCGACCTCCTTGAGCAGCTTGACGACGTGGTCGAGCGCGAGCTGCTTGCGGTCGCTGATCAGCTCCTCGAGGTTCCCGCCGCGGACGAGCCGCATCGTGTAGAACGCGACGTTCTGGCGCTGGCCGACCGCGAAGATCGGGACGATGTGGGGATGGTCGAGGCGGGCCGCCAGCTTCGCCTCGCGCTCGAAGCGCGTGTACGCGTCGGGGGCGAGGATCGGGTCGAGGGCGAGCACCTTGAGCGCGACGTCGCGATCGAGCGCGACCTCCCGCGCGCGGTAGACGATGCCCATTCCGCCGCGGCCGAGGAGCTCGAGCAGCTTGTAGCCATCGCCGATCGACTCCTGCAGGCGGGCGCGCATCCGGTCGTTCTGCGCGGCGAGGGGACCGCCACCGGAGACCGCCGCGCCGCACTTCGGGCAGGGATGCAGCGGGTCGCCGACGGTGCATCCGCACTGCGCGCAGACGCCGCCGATCCCGGCGTGCATCGTCACCGCGTCAGGCGACGTCTGCGTCGGCTTCGTCGGCGGCTCGATCATGGCCTCAGCCGTGCACGCGCTTGACGGCCTGCCGCGCCAGCTCGCGCTCGCCCCACGTCGGGGACAGCTCGCGGGCCGCGGCGACACAGCGCGACTCCGGCGCGGCGG
>DASZNJ010000020.1:0-9461 GCA_035551575.1 Gemmatimonadaceae bacterium | reverse complement strand
ACGTGCCGGCGCCTGGCCGGGCGGCGCCGGCGCACGCTCGTCTTCTTCGAGGCCGACACCGCCGGTGACGCGCTGCTCACGGGGTCGGGCCCTGACCCCTGCGCCGCGCTCGTCGACGGGAGCGCGGTGCAGAGGAGGGCGCCGATGACGGCAGCGAGGAGGATGGCGAACCGGCGGCTGAGACCTGAAGGTCCGAGCCCTGCGAATGACGGCTTCATATGGCTGGAAAAGGCAACTCACGGGCCATGGCCGGCGCTGCCGGCCATGGCCATCCTGGCGAACATGAGGTTAAGCCGCTAACGGCCGGGTTAACCCTCGATCTTCAGACGCGGATGTAGATCTTCCGGCGGTACAGCACGAGGAGGATCGCGTACCAGAAGAGGACGAACGTGAGGGCGAAGCACAACGACGCGAGTCGCGGCGGTAACCAGCCCTCGAACACCAGATGGTGGAACCCGGCCTGCGCCGACATCGTCCGTCCATCCACCGTCACCTTGAAGATCGAGTAGATCAGCCGGGCCATCACCCCCGACCCGACGAAGGCGACCATCGGATTCACCCCGTAGACGACGAATGGTTTCGTCCACCCGGTCACCCGGTGGATGTCGATCAGCCACATGCAGGTCGCCAGGGTGAGGGAGGCCAGCCCGGCCGTGAAGACGACATAGCTCGACGTCCACAGCGACTTGTTGATCGGGAACGACCAGTTCCACATCAGCCCCACCATCGCCGCCAGCGCGCCGGCGGCGAACAGCCCGGAGATCCGCTCGAGCAGCGGGCGCGGCGAGGCGATCCACCGCCCGGCGATCACGCCGACGATCACCGTGCCGACCGCGGGAATCGTCGACAGCGGCCCCTCCGGGTCGTAGACGACCCCCCCGATCCAGATGTGCTTCGTGCCGAGGATCGCCCGGTCGAGCCAGGCGGCGAGGTTGCCGCTGCTGCTGTCCAGCATGAGCGCGCCTAACGCTCCGGTCCCCGGCACCGGCAGCAGCGTCATCGCGAACCAGTAGCCGTAGAGGATCGCGGCGAGAATGATCACCTGCTGCCTGAGCGTCGTCCGCAGCGTGACCAGCCCGCCTAACGCGTAGGCGATGCCGATCCGCTGCAGCACCCCGAAGACGCGGACGTGGTCCGCCCGCCAGGCGATCCGGTCCCATGCGCTCGGGTTGGCGATCCCTTCGACATGTCCCCACTGGAAGAAGGGGAACCACGACATCAGGAAGCCGAGCATGAAGATGATGAAGCCGCGGCGGAGGATCGCCCTCGCGAGCTCGCCGTCGCCCGCCCCCCGCGCGCGCCGCGCGCCCAGCGACAGCTCGGTGGTGATCCCGACGATGAAGAGGAAAAACGGGAAGATCAGGTCCGTCGGCGTCCACCCGTTCCACGGCGCGTGCTCGAGCGGCGGATAGATCGCCTCCCACGAACCGGGATTGTTCACCAGCAGCATCCCGGCGACGGTGAGCCCGCGGAAGACGTCGAGTGAGAGCAGGCGCTCGCGCGTCGGCGGGGGTGCCGCCGCCGCCGGTGGCGTCGCGATGTCAGGCGTCAGCGGGCCGGCACCGGGCACGGTACGCGTCCCGACGGGCGGGGCGGATGTCGTCACGAGCTCCTGGCGGGAGTCGAGTCGGCGAGCACCCAGCGGTCGTCCGGGCACTTGAAGCGATACACCTTCTCCGTCGCGACCTTGCCCTCGTGCGCACCGCCGATGTAGCGGCCGCTGAGGCGGATGGTCATCGCCGTGTCCCCTTCATGCTGGAACCCGTGCCAGTAGACGAGCAGCGTGTTGGCGACGCCGTCATTGAGACGGTCGCGAACCTTCGTCCTCCCCGCCGAGTCGGCGGGGAAGAGCCAGGTCGGGCCGCGATCCTGCAGCGCCTCGACCCCGACCTCGGGAAGTGCCGAGTCCCCCGTCGAGGCGCTGAGGAAGCGCTGCGCGTAGGGGTCGGAGGACTTGGCGAAGGCGACCACTGCCCGCCACGTCGCGCTGTCGTTCGACTGGCGGCAGGTGGCGCCGGCCGGGGTCTTCCTGCTGTCGCCGCCCGAGCAGGCGGCGAGAGTCAGCACGGCCGCGAGGACCACAGCGGGCACGGCTGGGAACCGGGGGGGCTGGACTGGAGTCTTCATAAGGTACAAGCTGTTGGAGACGTCCCTGCTTGTCGAGAGTGCGCCGCGGCATCGCGCCGCAGCGGACGCCCGACTCAAGCCATCGACGCCCCGTTGGCACGCCACGTCACGCACGTCGGACGCATCTTCCGGAGGCTCGCATGAGCACCAGCGCTCACCCGCAACCCGTCAGCTCCGCACGCCCACTGCACCACAGCGCGGTGCGTGAAGGAGTGATCGCCGGCGCACTCGGTGCCAGCGTCGTCGCCGTGTGGTTCCTCGGCGTCGACGTCATCGCCGGGCATCCGCTGCGAACCCCCGAGCTGCTCGGGCGCGCGCTGATCAGCGTCCTCGGGCCGCTCGGCGGAGAAGGGGCGCTCACGTACATCGCGGCGTACACCGTATTTCACTATCTGGCGTTCGCCCTCATCGGGACGCTGGCCGCGATCGCGATCCACTGGTCGGAGCGGGAACCGACAGTCCTTGCCGGCTTCGCCATCCTCTTCGTCGTCGTCGAGATCGGGTTCTACGGTCTGGTCGGCTTCCTCTCCGAGCCCGGTATTCTCGGCGGGATCGCCTGGTACCAGGTGCTCCTCGGCAACCTGCTCTCCGCGGCGGTGATGGGCGGCTACCTGTGGAGCGCGCATCCGCGCCTCGGCCGGGACTTCGATCGCGCGCTGAGCGGGAACGTCTGACGGCGCGCCGTCAGGCAGGTCGGCCTCGCTGCGGCCCCGTACCCGGTGGCGCGGGGGCTCATACGCGAGGCGAGTCGTAACAGCTGGAACGACGATCACACGGATTCCGCGGCGACCGCCTCGCACCGCGACCAGCCGCAACGGGTGAACACCAATTACGCGGATGACGCGGATCGTTCCTGGTGGCGTGCGACGCTCCTCGTGGCCGACCGAGGGAGGATCCGCGAAATTGGTGTTCAACCGTCGATGCTGCCCGGTGCGACGTCCTCACCCGGCCGACGAGCAATCCGTGTAGGCGGCGCCAACCGTGAAAGCGTCGTTCAACCGTTGGGTGCCGGTCCTGCCGAGTGTCCGCCACCCCGTGACCGACTCACACCGCCTGCACGCGAGGCGAGGTCTGAGCGCCGGCGACGGTGTCGCTGTCGGCGGCGGACCACTTGAAGAAGACCACCGCCATCACGCCGGCGAAGAAGAGGCCCCCCGGGATCCACATGATGAGGGCGCCGATCATCTGGTCCTGCAGCGGCGAGATCTGCCAGACGCGCGGCGCGCTCGCGTAGGCGGGGTAGAGCACCGTTCCCGAGTAGGCGATGTAGATCGCGACGATCGACATCGGGATCGTCATCAGGAAGCAATAGAGCATCTGCAGCGGATACGAGAGCCGCGGCAGCTCGGGAACCGGGCTGAGCAGGGGCCACCACATCAGCACCGCGGCGGCGATGAACATCAGGTGCTGCGCGATGTGCGCGGCGTGATGCGCCAGCGCGAAGTTGTACATCCCCGGGAAGTGCCACACGGCGACGACCAGGTTGAACACCGCGAAGCAGACGCCCGCTCGCGTGACGGTCCGTGCCGCGCGGGCGACGAGCGGGAATCGCAGTGCCTGCCGAAAGAGCGACGCCGGCGTCCCGGTGATGAGGAGCGGGGGGACGACGAGGGTGAGCAGGAGGTGCTGCACCATGTGCGCGCTGAAGAGGAAGCCGTCGCTCAGGTCGTGCAGCGGCCCGTTCAGCGAGAGCAGCAGGATCACCAGCCCGCCGATGAACCGCGCCCGCTGCGCGCCGCCGGGCGGCGGGCCCAGCGACGGATCGGCCGCCGCGGCGCGCGACCGCCACTCGTACAACCCGGCGAGCGCCGCGCACCCGATCACCGTGCTCCAGTGGACGGTGAACCCCGTCCACGAAAGCGGCGCCGCGCCGTGCAACAGTAATGCGAAGTGCGTACTGCCCATTTCGACTCCTTCGGACGACTCGGGGTCGGGGGTCAGGTGTCAGGGATGCGCGACTCCCCGGAGCTGCGGGCGGTCGCTGACCCCTGACCCCTGACACCGTCCCCTGCTTCTCACACCCGAGCGGCCAGCTTGCCGAAGAGGAACATCAGGGCGACGATCGTGACCATTGCGACGATCAGCGGGCCGGTGAACAGCGCGCGGAACAGGCGGTGGTCGTAGCGGAGGTGCATGTAGAAGAGGACGACGATCGCGAACTTCACCGCCGACATGACCAGCAGCAGCGGGACGAAGCCGCGCGAGTGGACGAAGCTCGGGATGTAGTAGACCCAGACTTCGATCGCGGTGATCACCGTCAGGATGAGCGCGACCTTCCAGTACGTGGACCAGGTCGGGTGCTCGTGCAATACGCCGGCGCCGTGGTGATCGACGGCGACCTCGGTCGAGGGGGCGTTGGTGTGCGCGTGGTCAGCCATCTCGGGCCTACTGGATGAGGTAGACGAGCGTGAAGATCGCGATCCAGACGACGTCGACGAAGTGCCAGTACAGCGCGGCGATGTCGACGTTGACCTCGTCGCGCGGCCCGAGGCCGCGCTTGCGGTCGATCGCGAAGAGCGTCAGCAGCCAGATCACTCCGGCGGTGACGTGGGCGCCGTGGAAGCCGGTCAGGGTGAAGAAGGAGGAGCCGAACAGGTTCGTCCGGAGCGTCAGCCCCTCGTGCACGAACGAGGTGAACTCGTACGCCTGGAAGCCGAGGAAGGTGATGCCGAGGAGCGCGGTCATCATCAGCCAGAGCTGCGACGAGCCGAGGATCCGCTCGCCGGTCGTCCGCTTCGGCACGTTCTTGTGCTGGACCGCGGCGAGCGCGAGCACCATCGCCAGCGACGACATCAGCAGCACGAACGTCGACGCCGAGGTGACGGGGATGTTGAGGATCGCCTTCATCTGCTGTCCCGTCATCGGGTCGGTCCAGACCTCGTGCGGGAAGGGCCCGACCTTCGAGCGCCCCTTGTAGATCAGGTACGTCGAGATCAGCGAGGCGAAGAGCATGCACTCCGAGCCGATGAAGGCCCAGATCGCGATCTTCTTGTTGTCGAGTCCCGTCGACGTTGCGTGCGGGTCGTGCGCGTCGGTGACGGGCGCGGCCCCGATGGGAACGGAAGTCATTTATTCGGTCGCGTGGGGGTGGTGGGACTCGAGCGGCGTGAGGAGCCAGTTGTAGAGCGACGCCACCATCAGCGTCGCGCCACCGAGGGCGATCACCCAGAACATCGTCATCGCGCTCTTCTGTGCGGCAGCGTTGCCGGCCGCCTCCATGATCTGCGCGTGGTGCATGAACAGCGGCGCGCTGAGCATGAGGCACATGCCGAACGCGGTGATCAGGGGCTTGACCGTCGGGTCGGGCATCGGGATGCCGAGCTGGCGAGCGGTGAACGACTCGGTCTCGATGTGCGGGGCCGACTCGGCCGGGCGCGCCGCGGTGCCGGCCATCTTCGGGTGCGGCGTGCCGGCATCCTTGCCGGCGATGTCGACCTGCACCGCGCGGTCGCCGTGCGCCGTGTGCGGCACCTCGGCGGTGAGCTGCGGCTGCTTCAGGTCCCAGAGCGGGTAGCGCGACGTCACCACCGGGATCCGCGCGAAGTTGTACTCCGGCGGCGGGGACGGGATCATCCACTCCAGCGTCGGCGCGCCCCACGGATCGTTGCCGGCGACCTGGCCGCTCTTCCGGCTCTTCAGGATGTTGAAGACGAAGACCAGCGTCGCGATGCCGAGGAGGTACGCGCCGAGCGAGGCGGCCAGGTTGAAGCCGTCCCACCCCTGCCCCGCGTCATAACGGTAGATCCGGCGCGGCATCCCGAGCAGGCCGCTGAAGTGCATCGGGAAGAACGTCAGGTTCATCCCGATCGCGGTCAGCCAGAAGTGCACCTTGCCCAGCCCCTCGCCAAGCAGGCGCCCGGTCATCTTCGGGAAGTAGTGATAGATGCCGGCGAAGATCCCCATCATCGAGCCGCCGAACAGCACGTAGTGGAAGTGGGCGACGATGAAGTAGGTGTCCGTCTGCTGGAGGTCGGCCGGCGGCGAGGCGTGCATGACGCCGGAAAGGCCGCCGATCGTGAAGAAGGCGACGAGCCCGATCGCGAACATCATCGCCGTGGTGAAGCGCAGCGAGCCGCCGTGCATCGTGGCCAGCCAGTTGAAGATCTTCACGCCCGTCGGGATCGCGATCAGCATCGTCGTGACGCCGAACACGGTATCGGCGACGGGACCCATCCCGACCGCGAACATGTGGTGCGCCCAGACGCCGAAGCCGAGGAAGGCGATCAGGATCAGCGAGAACACCATCACCGGGTAGCCGAAGATCGGCTTCTTCGAGTACGTCGGGATCACCTCGCTCACCAGCCCGAACGCGGGGAGGATGAGGATGTAGACCTCGGGGTGGCCGAAGATCCAGAACAGGTGCTGCCAGAGGAGCGGGTCGGCGCCGGCGGCGATCGTGTAGAAGTTCGTCCCGAAGAACCGGTCGAACATCAGGAAGACGAGCGCGATCGTGATGACCGGGAAGGCGAGGACGATCAGGAACTGCGTGACGAACGCGGCCCAGGTGAACATCGGCATGCGCATCAGGTTCATCCCCGGCGCGCGCATGTTGATGACCGTCGTGATGAAGTTGAAGCCCGCGGCCAGCGAGGAGACGCCGAGGATCTGGAGGCCGAGCACCCAGAAGTCGATGTTCATCCCCGGCGAGTAGGCGCGGGTCGTCAGCGGCGCGTAGCCGAACCAGCCGCCGTCCGGCGCGGCGTGGACGAACCAGGAGAGGTTGATGAAGATCCCGCCGAGCAGGTAGACCCAGTAGCTGAAGGCGTTGAGCCGCGGGAAGGCGACGTCGCGGGCGCCGATCTGGAGGGGGATCAGGAAGTTGAAGAACGCGGCGCTGAGCGGCATGATCGCGAGGAAGATCATGGTCGTGCCGTGCATCGTGAACAGCTGGTTATACGTCTCGGCGCTGACCAGCTTCCCGTTCGGTCCCTGGAGCTGCGCGCGGATGATCTCCGCCTCGAGCCCGCCGACGAGGAAGAAGAAGAGCGCGGTGAAGAGGTAGAGCGTGCCGATCCGCTTGTGATCGACCGTTGCGAGCCAGCTCCAGATTCCCGAATGCGCGTCGTCTGCGTACGCGTGCGGGGGATTGGCGGCGATGGTTGCCATGATACGTCGGTCTCCGGTGCTATTTGGAAGTGCCAGTCGGGTGTGCCAGTGACGCGAGTCGGGCCGCTACTTCAGCGCGTGGAGATAGGCGACGATGTCGGCGATCTCCTGGTCGGACAGCCCCGACTTGAGCGTCGTGCCGAGGACCGGGTCGAACTCCCCCTTGCCTAACGTCGGCATGATGACGCCGGGCTTCATCGCGCGCGCGTTCTTGATCCAGAGCGCGAGGTGCCGCTCGTCGTTGGGATAGAGGCCGGCGCCGATCGTCAGGCGCGAGCCGATGTGCGTCAGGTTCGGGCCGATGATCCCCTGCGACATCGGGTTGCCGGCGATCGCGTGGCAGCCGATGCACGAATTGCGCGAGTAGATCTGCTGGCCGCGCGCCGCGTCGCCGGTGAGCCCGGGGGTGAACTTCATCCCGTCCGGGACCGGCATCGTCGGGACGGTGTAGGCGGGGAGCTTGTCGGCGGTGAAGCCGATGTAGCCCGTGGTGCTCGCCGGGAGGACCGGCGCTCCCGAGGGCGTGGCCGCCGCGGGTACCGCCTGCGGGTTCCCCTGCGCGATCGCCTGCGCCGCGCCCTGCGTCGTCGCCGCGGTCACCGGGGCGGCCGTCGTACCCGCGGCCGGCGCGGCACTGAAGACCGCCGGAGACTTCTGGTGGATCGTCCACTGCTCGAACTCGGCCGGCGTCACGGTGAACGCGCGGAAGCGCATGTTCGCGTGGCTCGCCCCGCAGTACTCGTTGCAGCTCCCGTTGAACGCGTTCTCGCTGACGCTGTCGGGCGTGAACCAGAGGTAGTTCGTGCGGTTCGCGATGAGGTCGCGCTTGCCGCCGAGCCGCGGGATCCAGAAGGAGTGGATGACGTCCGCGGTCTTCAGCTCGAAGTTCACCGTGCGGCCGATCGGCAGATAGAGCTCGTTCGCCGTCGTGATCCCGTACTGCGGGTACTTGAACTCCCACCACCACTGGTGCCCGATCACCTGGACCTGGAGCGCGCCGGGCACCGCCTTCGCCTGGGTGCGGAAGATCGCGCGCACCGTCGGCACCGCGATCACGATCAGGATGACCGCGGGGATCAGCGTCCACGCGATCTCGAGCGTCGTGTTGCCGTGCACGTGCCGCGGCTCGGGCGCCCCTTCGCGCCGGCGATAGCGCCAGATCACCCAGATCAGCGCGACTTCCACCAGCACGAAGACGAGTGCTGACCAGAAGAAGAGGCTGTGGAAGATCGAGAGGACTTCCCGATTGAACTCGGTCGTCGGCTCGAAGATCGTGTTGGGATACTTGTCGGCGCTGCACCCGGCGAGTGCGAGCGCGAGCGCGGCCGTCAGCGCGGCGTGCAGACGCCGGCGCGGGCGGATGGTCGCAGTCATGCCAAGTCCTTGGATACTGGCGGCGTGGCCGGGCACCGTGGGGCACCCGATATGTCGTGGAACCGAGCCCGCAAGCTACCGGCCCACCGGGGGGAAAATCAAGGAAACGCCGCCGATTCGGCGACACGCTTCCGCGAGGAGCCGATGGCGTCAGGCATTCCCCCACGGCTCCCCCGCGCGTGCCGCCGCCGATCCCGCCGGCCGCGGATGCCGCTCAGTCGGCGGCCGATCCCGCGGGCTTCCTGTGGTCGTCGATGCTGTGCTTCTCGAGTATCTGCTTCTCGGCGATCTCGAGCTGCTGGCGGATCGAGGCGATGAACTCGCGCATCGTCCGCACCTTCGCCTGGTCCCCGCCGCCCGCCCGCGTCGCGGCAAGCAGCATCGCGGTCACGGAGTCGGAGATCATCCCGAACTGCCCCTTCAGCTTCCCGATGAGCGGGGTCGCCGCACGCCGGAGCTGCGCGATCCCGCCGGTGATCGGGCGGCTTCCCTTCACGTCCATCGCCATCAGCTCGACCAGCCCATGGCAGCGCTGCAGGATCACCTGCGCCTCGTGGACGGTCACGATCTTCACATTCCCGGCACCATCCAGCTTCGGACCAGCCATTTTTCCAGTTCCTTGCGAGGGGGACGTCGTACTGGCTAGACGCGGTCCGCTGCCCAGCAGTCACTGAACTGCAGGGTGTCAGGTGTCAGGTGCCAGGGGTCAGGTGTCAGGGGTCAGGGGTCAGGTGTCAGCTACGGGTTGCCGGTTGCCGGTTGGCAGGTGCCGGTTGCCAGTTGCCAGTTGCCAGTAGTGAGAAATGGCGTAACGGCCGCGGCGCGAAGGACGAGCGGTAGCGTCGTGCCTGACC
>DASZNJ010000019.1:0-7062 GCA_035551575.1 Gemmatimonadaceae bacterium | reverse complement strand
TCCCTCGTCCCTCGTACTCCCTCGTCCCTCGTACTCCCTCGTCCCTCGTGCAGGAGTACGCCGCAAGGATCAACGGCGCCACTCCCTTATTCCTTCGTCCGTACGCCCCCCCACGTCCCACCATCCCTTGTCGCGCCAGTCGCCTTAGGCGACCGCGCCCACCCCTTGTCCCTCGTTCACTCCCTCGTTCCTCATCGCAGTTCGCGGTAGAAGGTGATTGCAGTGCTCCCGTAACGCCGCAATTCCCCCCCACCCGGCATCACCTCGTGCGCCTCATGCTCCACCCCGAGCACCGCGGCGAACGGCACCGCCAGCCAGAGCGATGCGATCTCCCCGGCGAGCCCGAGCCTGTACGGCGGGTCGGCGAACGCGACGTCGAACTCCCCGGCGCGGAGCTTCGACGCGAAGCGCACCGCGTCGCCGCGGTGGAGGATCGCCCGCTCGCCGGCGCCGAGCAGCTCGGCGTTCTCGCGCAGCGCGCGGAGGCTGCGCGGGCTGACGTCCACGAACTCGGCGACCGCGGCGCCGCGCGAGAGTGCCTCGAGCCCGAGCGCGCCGGAGCCGGCGAAGAGGTCGACGACGCGGGCGTCGACGATCTCGTGGCCGATGATGCTCATCCACGCCTCGCGCACGCGGTCGGCGGTCGGCCGGACGCGGTCGTCGTCGGGCGCCTTGATCCGGCGGCCGCGCCATTCCCCGGCGACGATCCGCACTGCCTAACGGCGGATGTCGGCCAGGCGCGCCTGCAGCGTCTGCTCGCCCCGGTAGTCGTCGCGCTCGAGCCGGTAGGCCACGTCGACGGTCGTCCCCTCGCGGAGCGCCGGGGCGTGCCAGGCCATCCCCCATCCGATCGCGTCGATCGTCGCCCCGTCCTGCTCGAGCGTCACCTTCAACCCGTCCCCCTTGAGGACGCGCGGCCGCGAGGCGATCCGCACCCCGCGCGAGACGAGCATCGGCGTCGCGTTGCCGATCCCGAACGGCTCGAAGTGGCGGAGCAGCGACTCGAGCTCCGCGGTCGCGTCGCCTAACGGCATCTCGATGTCGATCCGCAGCTCGGGGACGAGGTCGTCGGGGAGGAGCCGGGCGCGCGCCACCTCGTTGAAGGCCCGCGCGAACTCAGCGACCTTCCCCCCGTCGATCGTCACCCCGGCCGCCGAGCGGTGCCCGCCGAACCGGACGAGGTGCCCGGCGCAGGCGCCTAACGCGGCGTGGAGGTCGAAGGCGGGGATCGACCGCCCGCTCCCCTTCCCGTGCCCCTCGGCGTCGAGCGCGATCAGCACCGCCGGCCGCCCCGTATCCTCGACGATCCGCGAGGCGACGATCCCGATCACCCCCGGATGCCACCCCTCGCCCGCCAGCACCAGCCCGTACGTCGCCTCGAGGTCGAGGCGCGCCACCTGCGCCCGCGCCTCGGCCAGCGTCGCCCGATCGATCTCCTGCCGCTCGCGGTTCAACTCCTCCAGCTCGCGGGCGATCCCGTTCGCCTCCGGCTCCGTCGCCGCCATCAGCAGCTCGACGCCCCGCAGCGCGTGGCCGAGCCGCCCGACCGCGTTCAGCCGCGGCGCGAGGATGAAGCCGACCCGCCCCGCGGTGAGCGCCTTCCCGTCCAGCCCCGCTGCCCGCACCAGCGCCCGCAGCCCCGGGTTCCGCGTCTCGGCCAGCATCTTCAGCCCGTAGCGGACCATCACCCGGTTCTCGCCGCGAAGCGGCGCGACGTCGGCAATAGTAGCGAGTGCTACCAGATCGAGCATCGCCATCACCGGCGCCTCGTTCCCGCCGCAGGCACGGGTGACGGCGAGCGCGAGCTTGAAGGCGATCCCGACCGCGGCGAGGTTCTTGTCCGGGTACTCGCACCCCTCGCGCTTCGGGTTGAGCACCGCGAGGCAGTCGGGGAGCGCGCCGCCCGGCAGGTGGTGGTCGCTGACGATCACGTCGATCCCCGCCCGGCAGAGCGCCCCCACCGGCTCGCGCGCGCTCGTCCCGCAGTCGCACGTCACCACCACCTTCGCCCCGGCGTCGATCGCGGCGCGGACGCCGGCCATCGACAGGTCGTAGCCGTCGCTGACCCGGTGCGGGATGAACGGGATCGCCGTCGCGCCCAGCTCGCGGAGCGCCCTGACCATGATCGTCGTCGAGCAGATGCCGTCGACGTCGTAGTCCCCGTGGATCATGATCGTCTCCCGGTCGCGCACTGCGCGCACGAGCCGATCGACCGCGCGGTCGAGGTCGAGCATCGTCGACGGCTCGTGGAGCTGCTCGAGCCGCGGGCGCAGGTAGCGCTTCGCCTCGTCCGGCGAGACGTATCCGCGCGCGACGAGGAGCCGGCAGATCACCGGCGGGAGCTTCACCGCTTCGGCGAGGGTGGCGACCGCCGACTCGTCGACGGCCGGGGGCGGGAGCCAGCGCGGCCGCGGGCGGGTGCCGGGGCCGGACGGGGCGAGCGGAGCGGCGGAGACGGTCACCATCGCAAGCTACCGGCGGCGCGGGGCCGCTACAAGCATCGCTCCGCCGCTACGACAATCAGACTTTTTCCGCGACCGGCTCCGCCGCCGGCGCGTAGATCATCACCCCGCACGCTTCGCACATCTCGATCGTGCCGGTGCGCTGCATCTCGAGCCGGCGCTGCACCGGAAGCTTCGTGTCGCAGCTCCCGCATGCGCCGTTCACGAGTGGAAACACCGACTGCCCGCGGCGGCGGCGGCGCACCTTCTCGTACTTCCCGAGCAGCGGCTGGCTGACGCGCTTCGCCGATCCCTCGCGCTTCATCCGCGCATGGCGCAGGTCGGCCTCGATGGTGTGGCGCTCGCCGGCGATCGCCAGGCGCTCGGTCTCCTGCGATGCCTCGATGTCGGCCATCGCGTTCTCGGCCTGCGTCAGCCGCGCCTGCGCATCGTCGACGCGCGCGATGATGCGCAGCGTCTCGCTCTCGGCGTCGCTCGCGATCTTGCGCGACTGGTCGAGCTGCGCGCTCGCCGCCGTCGCTTCGCGGAGGTTGGTGATCCCGTCGAGCTGCTTCTGGTTGCGCTCCTGCAGCGTGCGGCTCGACGCCGAGCGTGCCTTCGACTCGCGCAGCTTCTCCTGCTCCGACGCGAGGGTGCTCTTCGCGCGCTCGAGCGCCGTCGCCGCGAGCTCGCGCGTGCGCTCCAGCTCCTGCAAGCGCGGCTCGAGCGACCGCAGCCGGGCTTCGAGCGCCTCGACCGCCGAATCCTCTCCTTCCAGCGCCACCAGCGCGATCACGTCCGGATGCACACCAACCTCCCAGTGTCAGTCATTGCGTTCGGGCCCCTTGCCGCTCAGGCTCGCCGCTTTCGAAATCCCTGCGTTCGAAAACTCTTCCCGCCGAGCGCGCGCTTCTCGTCGCGCAGCTTCTTCGCGCGGGCGTTCAGCGCGTCCTTCTCCTCCTCGGCCGCGATCGATCGCTGGCGCTCGATCGCTTCCATCTCCTCGTCGATCTCGCGGATGCGAAGGCCGTTCAGCGCCTGGGCGATGGTCACGGCAGGATCGCCGACCGATTCCGGATCCACGAGCACTTCTTCCTGCAGCACCCTCACCGCGTCTTCATCGAGGCCGGCGGCGATCGCCTCGATCGACGCATCCTCGCCGGCTGTCAACAGCATGTTGAAGATGCGTGCATACGCCGGGACGCGAAAGCCGTCGGCTCCGATTCGCTCGGCGACCGCGTCGGCGCTGCCCCGCTGATGCATCAACGCACGCAGCAGCTCGCGCTCGGCGAGCGCGCCGGGCTGCGAGGTGCGTCCCCAGCCGCGGATCGACGGCCTTTCCTCGGGCTGGTTCCAGCCGCGACGCCGGTCGCCGCTGCGCGGCTTGAACGGGCGCCGCTGGAACTGCTCCTGGAACCCCGGCTCGTCGGGAGGGGGGGCGTCGTTCACCCCCGGCGGGGGGCCGTAGCCCTCCGATCCCGCCCCCTCGCGAGGGTCGGGTGGCGCCCCGCTCCCGTCGCGTCGCGCCCGCGCCACCCCGGTCCGGGTCGAGGGGACGCGCCTGGCTTCCGCGGCGAGCAGCTCGCGGCTGACCCCGGATGCCTCGCTCGCCCGCGCGATGTAGATGTCGCGCATGAGCGGGTCGGCGGTCGCGCGGATCGTCGGCAGCAGCCGGTCCAGGGCGCGGCGCTTCCCGGCGAGGTCGCCGAACCACCCCGCCCGGTCGAGGATCTGCACCTTTCGCTCGAAGAGGTCCACCGCATCGGCGAGGCGGGCGCGAAGCGCGTCGGCGCCGTGCTTCGCGACGTAGCTGTCCGGATCCTCGCCGTCGGGGAGCGTGACGACGTGCACCGCCGCCCCCTGGCGGAGCAGCTCGTCGCCGGAGCGGAAGGCGGCCTTCTGTCCCGGCGCGTCGGCGTCGTAGAGCAGGTAGACCTTCCGCGCGTAGCGAGTCACCAGCTGCGCCTGCGCCTCGGTCAGCGCCGTGCCTAACGGCGCGACGACCTCCTCGATCCCGGCCGCCATCAGCCGCATCGCGTCGAAGTACCCCTCGACGACGAGCATCCGCTCCTCGCGCCGCGCCGCCAGCTTCGCGAAGTTCAGCCCGTAGAGGAGCTTTCCCTTGCTGAACACCGGGGTCTCCGGCGAGTTGAGGTACTTCGGCTCCCCCTCCCCGATCACCCGGCCGCCGAACCCGACGTGCCTCCCTAACGCGTCGAGGATCGGGAAGGTCAGCCGCCCCCGGAAACGCGGGCGCGGCTCGCTCGCCTCCTCCGGCTTGACCATCAGCCCGCCCTCGAGCAGCGCCGCGTCCTCGTAGCCCAGCGCGTTGAGCGAGGCGCGCATCAGCCCGATCTCGCGCGGGGCGAAGCCGAGGCCGAAGCGGTCCGCCACCTCGCGGCCGATCCCGCGCTGGCCGAGATAGTCGCGCGCCGGGCCGGCTGACGCGTCCTCCCAGAGCACCCGCGCGAAGTACTCGGCGGCGGCCGCGTTCATCTCCCAGAACCGCGCCCGCGGGTCGGGCCCCTCACGGTGTCCCCGCTCGACCTCGCGCACCTCGATCCCCGACTTCTCGGCGACCAGCTTCACCGACGACGGCCAGTCGAGCCCGAGCCGCTTCTGCACGAAGGTGAAGACGTCCCCGCCCTCATGGCAGACGAAGCAGTAGTAGATCTTCTTCTTCGGCGAGACCGAGAAGTTGCGGTTCGTCCCCTGGTGGAACGGGCATGGCCCGCGATAGTCGGTGCCGGTCCGCTTCAGCTCGACATACTCGCCGATCACCCCGACGATGTCCGCGCTCTCGCGGATCCGCTCGATCTGCTCGTCGGGAATCATGCGCCGTCCACCCGATCACGGTCGCGACAAAACGATGTCCCCCCCCCATAGGGGTCGGAGTCGCTGGGGCGAAGCATCATAACTCCGCCACCGTCACCCCGGTCCCGCCCTCGTTCCACGCCCCCGTCCGGAAGCCGCGCACCCGCGTGTCCTTGCGCAGCATCTCCGACACCATCGCCCGCAGCGCGCCCGTTCCCTTTCCGTGGATGATCCGCAGCTCCCTGAGGTCGGCGCGGATCGCCGAGTCCACCGCGTGCAGCACCGCCGTCTCGGCCTCGTCGGCGCGCATCCCACGCAGGTCGATCTCGGTCGGGGCGTGGACCTCCGGCGCGTCGCCGACGAGCGTCACCGCCCGCTCCGCCGGCTGCCGCGTCATCCGCCGGAGCGTCCCCGGCGCGACCGCGACCTTCATCACCCCGACGGCGACGATCACCTCGTCGGCGCGGACGTCGATGACGCGCCCGACCTTCCCGCCTAACGTCGTGACCTCGACGCTGTCCCCCTCGCGCAGCGGCTCGTTCGCGGCGCCGCCATTCCCGCGCGCGCCCGCTCGCGCCGCCGCGTCCATCCGCGTCAGCGCCTCGCCCTGCTCCTGCGCCATCCGTTCAACCCGCTGCCGCGCCCCGCGCGCCGCCTCCTCGCTCTCCGCGCTCGCCGTCCGGCGCAGCTCGGCGATCGTCCGCTCGATCTCGGCGCGGGCGTCGAGGAGATAGCGCCGCGCTTCCTGCCGCGACGCCCGCTCGACTTCGCGTTCCCGCTCGCGGACGTGCAGCTCCCGCTCGGCGAGGCGCCGCGCCCGTTCACGCGCCTCGTTCGCCATCGCCGCGGTCTCCCGCTCCCGCGCGCTCAGCTCGGCGTCGCGCCGCTCGAGCGACTCGATCAGCGCCGTCGCGTTGCGTTCGTCGATCGGCAGCCGCTCCTCGGCGCGATTGATCACCGCCTCGGGGAGGTTGAGTCGCTTCGCGATGCTGATTCCGTACGAGCGGCCCGGAATCCCCTTGACGAGCCGGTACGTGGGCGCGAGCGCGGCCGCGTCGAACTGCAACGAGGCGTTGACGACGCCGGGATTCTCCCCGGCCAGCTGCTTGAGCGCGCCGAGGTGGGTGGTGGCCAGGGTGAGCACCCCGCGCGCGGTCAGCGCCTCGAGGATCGCCCCGCCTAACGCCGCACCTTCGACCGGGTCGGTTCCCGACCCGAGCTCGTCGACCAGCGCCAGCGACCGGTCGGTCGACAGCCGGAGGATCTCGCCGAGGTTGCGCAGGTGCGCGCTGAAGGTGGAGAGCGACGCCTCGATCGACTGCTCGTCGCCGATGTCGGCGTAGACGTCGTCGAACACGGCGAGCCGCGTCCCCGGCTCGACCGGCACCGGCACTCCGCACTGCGCGAGCATCGAGAGGAGCCCGACCGCCTTGAGCAGCACCGTCTTGCCCCCTGTGTTCGGGCCGGAGATGAGCAGCGTCCGCTCCCCCGGCGCCATCGACAGGTCGAAGGGGACGACCTCCACCCCCTGCGCGAGGAGCAGCGGATGCCGTCCGCCGACGATGGTGAAGCCCTCGCGCGCCGCCCCCAGCTCGGCGTTCGCGCAGCCGAACTCGATCGCGTAGCGCGCGCGCGCGTAGAGTGAATCGAGGGCGATCAGCGCGCCTAACGATGCGACGAGGGCATCGCGCAGCGGACGCACCCGGTCGGTCGCCTCGAGGAGGATGCGATCGACCTCCCGCTGCTCCTCGACCTCGAGCTCGCGGATCCGGTTCCCGAACTCGATCGCCGCCGGCGGCTCGACGAA
>DASZNJ010000018.1:0-24814 GCA_035551575.1 Gemmatimonadaceae bacterium | reverse complement strand
CCGGGTGCGCGCCGAGGTGAGCGCGGCCGAGCAGGTTGCCGCGCGCGAAGGACTCGATCTTCGCGACGCGGCCATCGGCACCAGCGTGGGCTCGGGCGCCACCTTCCTCGCACGCGAGGGCGCGATCACCGCGATCGCGGCGCCGTTCGCCCTGATCGGCCGCGTCGTTCATTGGCCGGCGCTGGCGACCGCCCGCGCGGTCGCTCGGCGCCGGAGCGAATCGGGGGCCGACCCGGCGATGCAGACGCTGCTCCTCGGCGCGCCCCTCGTGCTCGTGACCTGGGCGACCATCGCCGCCCTCGTCTGGCACTTCGCCGGCGCCGTGGTCGCGCTCCTCACGCTGGCCGCGCTCCCGTTCCTCGCCGAGTGCGACTTCGCGCTGCGCGATCGTGCGGCACGAGCGCGGGCGCGGGTGCGGGCTTACCTGCGCTTCCGGCGCGAGCCCGCGCTGCAGCAGGCCCTCGCCGGGGCGATCGCCGCCGCGCGCAGCGAGGCCGCCGAGCTCGAGCGGCTGCTGCTCACCGGCAACGCTGCCTAACGTTCGGGCGGGGTCGCCAGCGCGGCGCGCGGCGGCAGATAGGCACCAACCAGGTCCCAGTGCCACGCGTCGCGGCGCTCACCGGTGCGCGGGTCCTTCAGCGGCTTGAACTGGAGCCGCTCCGCCGCGATCCCGACGCTGCGACCATACTCGAGGAGCAGCTCGCGGTCGACCGAGACGAGATGCGCCATCGGGCGCCCCTTCCAGACGTGCCGGTGCAGCCAGAGCCCGCCGTCCATCGCGTGGATCATCCCCGCACGACGATCGGTGAACTCGCGATATCGTGGCGGTTCGCGGCGCGCAGGCGTGCCGTGGTGTGCGGGGTCGGGGTGCGCGGCGCCCATCACGCCGCGCGCTCCGCTACCGGCAGCTGATCTGGGACTCGGCGGTGGCGGGCGCGAGCGGTGCGGCCGTGCCCTCGAACATCGCGCACTTCAGCGGATACGACTCCGGGTGGGTCACCGACGCCGACCAGCCCTGATTGCTCGCTTCCGGGATCGTGACGATCACACCGGGTGACCCCCGGAAGTTCAGGGAGTCGAGGACGGTGCTGTAACGCCCGTTCGAGAAGAAGAACGATTCCTCGGCCGTCGCGAGGTTGCGCAGGTCGGTCCGGAGCGCGGCGGAGTGTCCCTTGCCCTTCGTGTTCTTGAAGCGCGGAATGGCCATCGCCGCGAGAATCGCGAGGATGACGACCACGACCATCACTTCGATGAGCGTGAACCCCGCTCGGCGCGATCGCATGGGACGTCAAGCCTGGGAAAGCCCTGCCGGATGCGGGGCGGGGAGCAGCCTCCGGATTAGACGTTTCCAATCCACCAACGTCACCGCCGCGATCCGTGAACCACATCACATTTTTGTCTCCACCCAGTTCGCCCCCGTCCCGATGTCGACGACGAGCGGCACGGAGAGCTCGGCGGCGTGCTCCATGTGGTCCCGTACGAGCGAGTCGAGCGACTCCAGTTCTTCGGGGGGTGCCTCGAACACGAGCTCGTCGTGCACCTGGAGGATCATCGTGCTCGCCAGCTTCTGCTCGGCCAGCGCGCGATGGATCCGGATCATCGCGATCTTGATCAGGTCGGCCGCCGACCCCTGGATCGGAGAGTTGGTCGCTGTGCGCTCGCCGAACGCGCGAATGTTGAAGTTCCGGTCGCGGAGCTCCGGGATGTACCGGCGCCGGCCGAAGATGGTCTGGACGTATCCCTGGGCGCGCGCCAGCTCGACCATCGAGTCGAGGTACCTGCGAATTCCCTCGAAGCGCTCGAAGTAGCGCGTGATGAACTCCTTCGCCTCCGCGTGCGCGACGCCGAGCTGTCGTGACAGCGCGTGCGCACCCTGCCCGTAGATCGTCGCGAAGTTGATCGTCTTCGCGCGCCCGCGCATCTCGGACGTGACTTCGTCGAGGGGAACCTCGAAGATCAGCGCCGCCGTCTGGCGGTGGATGTCGCCCCCGTTCTGGAACGCGCTCACGAACGCGGGATCGTGCGAGAGGTGGGCGAGCAGCCGCAGCTCGATCTGCGAGTAGTCGGCCGAGAGCAGTGTCCAGCCCTTTCGGGGGATGAAGCCGCGGCGGATGTCGCGCCCCAGCTCGCGCCGGATCGGGATGTTCTGGAGATTCGGGTCGCTCGAGGACAGCCGCCCCGTCGACGCCACTGTCTGGTTGAACGACGTGTGGATGCGCGACGTGTGCGGACTGACCATCGCCGGGAGCGCATCGATGTAAGTGCTCTCGAGCTTCGACAGCTCGCGATACTCCATCAGGAGGGAGGGCAGTGCATGTCCGGCCTCGGCGAGCTCCTGCAGGACACTCGCGTCGGTCGAGGGCCCGGTCGCCGTCTTCTTCAGCACCGGGAGCCCGAGCTTCTCGAACAGGATCTCCCGCAGCTGCGGGTTCGAGTTGATGTTGAACTCCATCCCGGCCGCTTCGTAGATCAGCTTCTCGACGCGCTCGCGCTCCGCCTGGAAGCGCGTCTTGAGCGACTTGAACCACCCGCGGTCGATCGAGACTCCCGCCCACTCCATGTCGGCCAGCACCTCGACCAGCGGCATCTCGATCTCGTTCAGCAGCCGCGTCAGGGAATGCGCCTCGAGCTGCGACTCGAAGAGCGCGCGCAGCCGCAGCGTCATGTCGCCGTCCTCGCACGAGTAATCGCGGGCGCAATCGATCGGCACCTGGTCGTACGGAATTGCCGCGCGCCCCTTACCACAGAGCTCGTCGAACGACGTCATCCGGTGATCGAGGAACTCGAGGGCGAGCACGTCGAGCCCATGCGAGCGTCGTCCAGGGTCGAGCACATAGCTGGCCAGCATCGTGTCGAAGTCGAGGCCGCGGAGGCGGATCCCGGCGCGGCGCATCGCGAGCATGTCGTACTTCGCGTTCTGCCCGGTCTTCCTCACCGCCGGATCTTCGAGCAGCGCGCGGAGCGGAGCCATCTCCGCCGAATCGAGCGGCGGAAGGTTCCGGATCACGTGCCGTCCCGTCGCCAGCGCGCGCTCGGCGATGCTCGACGGCTCGGCGCTCGCCGCTTTCTTCTTCCTCGGCTTTGCGGCCACCGCAGCCGGCGGCGCCATCGTGACCTCGTCGCCGCCGCGCTCGAGGCCGCGGCTCTCCGGCGAATCGTCAGGGGAGCGGTCTCCCGATGCGTCAAGAGGCAGGTCGACCTGCGTCCCGTCGCGCGGACGGTGGCGGAGCGGCAGGTAATACGCCTCGCCGGGCATCACGGCGATCGTGATGCCGACGAGGGTCGAACGCAGCGCATCGACCTTGAGGGGACTGTCGGGATCGATCACCGTCTCGGTGTCGACCGCGATCGTCCCCGCGGCGCGCGCCCTGGCGATCACGTCGTTCATCGCCGCGACGGTGTCGACGGTGACGTAGCGGGTCGCGATCGCCGGGAGTGCCGGCGGGGGCGGGAACTCGAGCGCCGGGTCGTCCTCGGGGAGCGTCCCTGGCGTGCCGGCGACGGACAGCGTGTCGCCTAACGGTCTGGCGCCGCCCGGCCCCGCTGCGGCGGCGGCCCGGTCTGCTGCCTGCTTGGCGAGCGTCTGGAACTCGAGTTCGAGATAGAGGTTCTTCAGGCGCATCCAGTCCGGGTCGCGCACGCGCAGCCGGTCGAGATCGAGCGACACGGGGACGTCCTTCCGGATCGTCACGAGCTCCTTCGAAAGCACCGCCAGCTCGGCGTGCGCCTGGAGTGCCTCGCGCGGCCGCTTCTTCGCGATGTTCTCGACGTTTTCGAGAATCCGCTCGAGGGGGCCGTAGGTATTCACCAGCTCCGATGCCGTCTTGTCACCGATTCCCTTCACGCCGGGAACGTTGTCCGACGAGTCGCCGACGAGCGCGAGATAGTCGACGACCAGCTTTGGCGGGACACCGAGCCGGTCGCTTCCATTTTCGACCCCGACCCATTGCTCTTCGACGCTCGCCGGTCCGCCGCGGCCGGGGTTCAACAGCCACACGCCCGGCTGTACGAGCTGCTGGAAGTCCTTGTCGCCGGAGACGACGACGACGTTCACTCCGCGCGCGACCGCTTCCATCGCGAGCGTTCCGATGACGTCATCGGCCTCGTAGCCTTCACACGACAGCACCGGGACGTGCATCGCGTCGAGCAGCGTCGCGATGCGCGACATCCCCCGGTCGAAGTCCGCCTGGAGCTCCTCCCCGAGCTTCTCGCGCGTCGCCTTGTAGGCGGGATACTTCTCGTGCCGGAAGGAGAGCCCCGCGTCATGCACCCAGCCGAGGTGCTCGGGCTGGTGCGACGCGAGCAGGCGCTGCAGGAAGTTGGCGACCCCCCAGACGGCAGAGGTGTTCTCGCCGCGGGCAGTGGTGAGGGGACGCGAGAGCAGGGCGAAGAACGCGCGGTAGATCAGCGCGTATCCGTCGACGAGGAAGAGCCGCGGCGACGGCGGCGGGAACGGGGCGGGCATACGCAATAAACAAACATGACGTCCTTCGCCTGCCTAGCGCCTGCACCCCCGAAAGCACGACCGCCTGCCGAGGTCGGCAGGCGGAGGCGGATCGTACGGCTCAGCGTAAAGCGTCGCGGGGACCGACGGTGTTACACCCGCTGCACGTTCGCGGCATGAAGACCCTTGTCGCCGGTCTTGATCTCGAACTCGACGACCTGTCCCTCGGCGAGCGTCTTGAAGCCGTCCATCGTGATCGCGGAGAAATGGACGAATACGTCCTCACCGCCATCCTGCTCAATGAAGCCGTAGCCCTTGGCATCATTGAACCACTTCACCTTTCCTTTCGCCATACGAGCTGCCTCCTGCGGGTGAATCCCGACACCGCTCTCACGACACGTGCGACGTGCACGTGCGGGTCACGCCGACCGGCGCGCGGGGCCTATATAGGAGCACTTGTGAATTTTGTCAATATGACGCCGTCATCATGGCGCCATGGCGATCATCATCGTGACGCCGACCGCGGTGATGATCCGGACGTTGTCGTCGTGGGGCCAGGGAAGCCGTTCGCCTGCCGTCGCGGCGACGGCGGCGAGGAGGGCCGAGCCGGTTCCGACGCGGGCGATGAGCAGCGCGCCGGCCAGCGTCGCCAGTAAACATGCGGCGCTCCCCTCGACCGACTTGCCGTCACGAGCGGATCGCATTCGCCCGAAGCGCATCCCGATCAATGCGGCTGCGCTGTCGCCGACCGCCGCGGCCCACGTCGCGACAATCGCGACGTCACGGGGAAGGACGAGCACAGCGAGGAACATCGCGCCCACCAGCCAGGTCGCGCCGGTGACGCCGGTACGTTCGTGCGAGCGCAGCAACGGACGAAAGATCGCGTCGAACCTCGCGCCGATCGACGACGATGCGGCGCGAGCCGCCTCGACGGCCATCGCGATCAGCGCGAGCGCGGCCAGCCAGAGGAGCGCGGCGCGACGCTCGACGCCCAGGGCGAGCGCGATCGGCACCGCCGTGCTCGAAAGGTGAATCGCCTTCCGCGCGAGCTCGCGCCGGAACGAGGGCGCGCGCGTGCGCGCGTCCCCCGTCACTTCTCCTTGACGCGGCGCGCGAGCGACTGGAATTCGAGCTCGCTCGTCATCGTCATCCGGTAACGGCCAAACCCCGTCTGGTCGACGAAGACGAGCTGCGCGCGGTACTGCGTGTACTCCCAGATCTGGACGCGGCCACGCTGGGCGATGTCGTTCTGTCCCTGGTCGTAGATCTGGTCGGGATCACCGAGCGTTATGAACACCCGCCCGCGATCGGTGAGCCATCCCGGCCCGCCCTCTTCGCGGAAGCGCTGGTTCGCCTGCTCGATGCGCACGAAGTAATCGCGCAGCGCTTCGTGCTCGGGCGTCGCCGGATCGGGATCGGTCGACCGAAGGAAGGCGATCCATGCCTTCCCGCGCTCGGCAGGCGGCGCGTCGCGCAGCGACTGCAGCTGCTCCGGCGTCGCGAAATACCGGAGGTACGAAACCATGTCCTCGAACGACGTGATCGCCAGTCCTTCGGCGAAGCTCACGATCAGCCGCGTGCGCGCCGTGTCCGAGTCGAGGCCGCGCCAGCTGACGAAGGTCGCCACCCCCGGACCGATCTCGCTGATCGGCAGCGCGAAGGTGCCGCTCGTCAGGCTGTCGTGTGTCGGGAGCATCAGTGAATCGCGCCACACCGTGTTCCCGCGGGCATCGCGCACCTCCGCCTGCACCGGTCCCGTCCCGCCATAACGCTCGACGTAGACGAACAGCGCGGTGTCCTGGCCGAACACCGCCGACCCGCGCGGGTTCGGCACGAGCGATGGAAGTGTATCACGGCGCGGGCGTGGTTTCGCCTCGTAGACGGCGACCGCCGACGATGCGCCCGCTCGGCCGATGCGCGGAACGGTGACGGGCGCGTCGCGCGTCGTGGTCCGCCCGCTCTCCGCGTCGCGGACCGTGAGGTTGAAGACATAGCTGTCCGGCGGGAGCCGCAGGTACTGCTGGAAGATGAGGCTCTCGTCGCCGCGACTGGTTTCGCGGTACGATGCGACGCGTACCGTCTGGCGTCCCTGCGTCCTGGTCGCCGAGCTGCCGTTGCGCCGCGCGTCGATCATCACGTCGTACGCGCCGCGATAGTGATCGCCCTCGTGGACGAAGGTGAGAGCCCGATTCGGGAGCGACAGCGTGACGAGGACGAGCGTGGTGTCGGGACTCTGCGTCGCGAAGGCGTCGGTCGTCCCGACGAATGGCACCGGCGTCGTCTCGACGATGAGGCCCGCCTCGCGGTAGAGGCGTGAAACGTCGAGCGCCGACGACGCCCCTCGCGCCCGACCGGCTGGCGCCGCGCCGTTCTCGACGGGCCGGCGCGGTGAGCAGCCATTCACGACGATCGCTGTCGCCGCCAGCGCCACCATCGCGCGTGACGTGCGCGACATCGAAGCCGGAACGCGGGAGCGAGAAGTATCGGACATGAAGTCGGTCTCGGAAACGGGTCGGGCGGGAACTGCCGCCGCTGCCTTGCCTACACTAGCGCGCGTCGCGGTCGCTTGCCACGGTCCGGGGGCAGGATTAGGTTCGCCGCGTGTCGCATCAGTCAATCGTCGGGCGCAATCTCGCTGGATATACCCTTTCCGCCCTGGTCGGTGAAGGGGGCACCTCGGCCGTCTATCGGGCCGAACACCCGGAGCACGGCACCGTCGCCGTGAAGGTCCTTCGTGAAAAATTGCGCGAGGACCGTACCGCGGTCGCCCGCTTCGTGCGTGAAGCGCGGTTCGGCTCCCGGGTGCAGCATCCGAGCGTCGTGCGCACCATCGAGATCGGCGAGGGAGACGCCGGGCTGCACTTCATCGCGACCGAATGGGCGAATGGCGAGCTCCTCGAGCGCTATGCGCGCCGGAAGGCGCCGCTCCCCCCCGGCGAGGTGGCCGAGATCGTCGAACAGATCGGGGAAGCCGTGCAGGCCGCCCATCTCGCCGGGATCGTCCACCGCGACCTGAAGCCTGACAACGTGATGTACGACCCGGCGACGCACAACGTGAAGCTGCTCGACTTCGGCATCGCCGCCGACACCGAGATCGGCGCCGAGGAGCGACTGACGCGGGCGGGGTTCTTCGTCGGCACGCTGCTCTACGTCGCGCCGGAGGCGCTGTCCGGGGAGATGGTGACCCCCGCCGCCGACCAGTGGAGCCTGGCGACGATCGCCTTTTACCTGCTGTCGAGCTGTCACCCGTACGCCGCCCGGACTCCACGCGAGATGTTCACCAAGCTTCTCTCGCAGCCGCCGACGCCACTCGGCACGGCGAAGGAAGGCCTCCATATCGCGCCGGTCATCGAGAGCGTGGTGATGCGCGGGCTCTCCCGCGATCCGGCGAAGCGGTATCCGAGCGTGCGCGAGTTCGCGGCCGCCTTCCGTGCGGCGGTCGCCGCGGCGGCGACCCAGCCGGCGCCGGCCGCCGCGGTGGCCGCGGACGAGGAAACGCTGCTCGAGAAGGCCCGCGCGCTCTTCCGCGGCCGCAAGAAGCGCTGACCTGCGGCGGCGGCCCGGCCGTGCCTAACGCTCCGGCGTTATGACCGGCGAGCCCGCTGGCGTCGTCGGCCGCGACGCGGTCACCCGTATGTCCGCCGGGTTGACCGGGATCCACACGGTGAAGGTCGCACCCTTTCCCAGCTCGCTCTGCAGCGTGATCTCCCCGCCGAGCAGCCGCGCCAGCCGCCGCGAGATCGGAAGGCCGAGGCCGGTCCCGCGCTGCATCGAGTCCCCGCGCGGTCCGGCATTCACCTGCTCGAACTCCTCGAAGACGCGCGCATGATCCGCCGGCGCGATCCCGATCCCGGTGTCGATGACCTGCAGCGCGACCCACGGGCGCGACGGGTCGGGAGAGAGCGCGCGGAGCTCCAACCCGGTCGGCGTCACCGGCTCCCCGGGAACGAGCCCGTCGAGGAAGCGCGCCTTCACCTGGATGCTCCCCGCCGGCGTGTACTTCACCGCGTTCCCGATCAGGTTCAGCAGGATCTGACGGAGGTGCGCCGGGTCGGTGCGAACGCGCGGCAGCGTCGATGAGATGGTCATCGAGATCCCGAGCTGCCGCTCCGAGACGAGCGGCTCGATCTCGGTCGCGACGTCGAAGACGAAGGGGCGCAGGTCGACGGATTCCTGGTGCACCTCGAGGCGGCCGGCCGCCATCTTCGCGATGTCGAGCACCTGGTCGACGAGATGTCGCAGGTGGCCGGCCGATGCCGCGATCCGGTCGACCGGCGCGATCTGGCGCGGGCCGAGCTCCCCGTAGACCCCGTCGCGCAGCAGGTCGACGAAGCCGACGATCGCGTTGAGCGGCGTGCGCAGCTCGTGCGAGACGTTCGCCAGGAACTCGCTCTTCGCGCGGTTCGCGCGCAGCGCTTCGGCCGACAGCCGCTCCAGCTCGCGCGACCGCTCGGCTGCCTGCGATGCTTCACGCCGGTCGCGCACCATCCCCCACGCCAGCGCGGCCAGCGCGGCGAGCCCGATCGTCCACAGCGCCACTCGCGTCGAGCCGACCGTCGACTCCTGCGCGAGCCCGAGCCGCCACTCCCCGCCATCCGGTGCCCGGAACGCGACGGTCGTCTCGGCGACCGGCCGGCCTCCGGTCTCGTCACGGAAGGCGACGGTGTCGTTCCCGGCGAGGATCGTGATCCGTGACTGCTCGGTGTGCGGCGCGCGCAATGCCGCCGCGAGGAACGCATCCGCGGACAGCAGCGCAGCGACGAACCCCGAACAGAGGCGGCGCGGCCCGCTGCACAGCGGCATCATCACGACGACCCCCGGCCGGTCGCCGAAGATCTGCCCCGGACGGGAGACGAGGGGATGCGCCGTCCGCCTTGCCTGGCGCGCGAGCTCGCTCAGCCCCATCACCTCGAGCGTGTCCATGTCGATCGCCGGGAGGCGATCGCCGCCCGTCACCGCGACGTCGTCGACGATCCGCCCCGTGGAGTCCGCGATCCACAGCCGGCGGATCCCGGGGAGGAAGTCACCGAGCGCGATCGTGTACTCGGACAGCGCGGCCGGATGCCCCCCTGCCTGACGATCGGCGTACACCGCGCGCAGTGCCGCGAGCGCATCCGCGCGCTGAGCGAGAAAGCTCTCCACCATCGCCGCCGATCCCGCGGCCGTCACCCGGAGCCGGCCGCCCGCAGCCTGCGTCAGCACACGATCCGCCGCATAGAGGCCGGCCAGCACGAATGCGATGACGGCGCCGATGACGACGGTCGAGCGACGGATGCCGATGCGCGAGAGAAAGGGCACGAGGTGGGGCAGGAGGGTTCAACACAGTAGGCGAGGACGACCGATCGGGAAAGGGCGAAGCGCGTTGACGCAGGCGACCGGCTCGCCTAAGCTCCCCCCTCATGCCTGCCGACCTCTCTCGCCTGCATCGCCTGCTCGCTGAACGCTCCGCCAGGCGCGGACGCTTCACCCTCGCCTCCGGGCGGGAATCGGAGTTCTACGTCGATGCGCGGCTGACGGCGATGAGCCCCGACGGACTCGCGCTCATCGGTCCGCTCGCCCTCGCCGAGATCGGCGCCGCCGCGTGGCAGCCCGACAGCATCGGCGGCCTTACGCTTGGCGCCGATCCGATCAGCTGCGCCATCAGCTACGCGAGCGCGACGAGCCCGCGTCCGTTGCGGGCGTTCACCGTTCGCAAGGAAGCGAAGGCGCACGGCACCGGAAAGCTGATCGAAGGCCCGTTCCGGGAAGGCGATCGTGTCGTGGTCGTCGAGGATGTCATCACCACCGGCGGATCGGCATTGAAGGCGGCGGCCGCGATCCGCGCTGCCGGCGGGATGATCCTCGGAATCCTCGCCCTCGTCGACCGCGAAGAGGGTGGCCGTGAGGCGCTCGAGGCGGCGGGGTATGGCGTACGGTCGTTAGCCCGGGCCCGCGACATCCTCCCGCTCATCCCCACCCACTGAGATCGGCAGCGCGACGTGCACGGCGTCGTCGCGCCACACGCGTCCACCCATCCGCACCGCGAGGCGCTCGGCGAGCGTGAGCCCCGCTTCGCAGCCGGCATGGCGCTGCTCCGCGGCGCGGTGCCTGATCGCCAGGGTGACGGTCTCGCGGTCGGCGCGCTCGAGCTCCACCCGCACCTCGGTGTGCGGCATCGCCTCGCGCAGCACCGCACCGACGACGGTACGCAGGATCAGCTCCGCGCCCAACGCATCGGTGCGCAGCGTCGGCAGGTCCTGCTGCCAGACGATGTCGCAGTGCGCTTCCGCCGCATCCTCGCGCAGGTCGCGGCGCACGGTGCGCACCACGTCGGCGAGCGATACCACGTGCCAGGAGAATGCTTCGTCGCGCGTCGTCGCGTCGGCGAGCCGGCTCCCGATCATGGCGTCGATCGAGGTCGCGTTCCGCTTCACCATCGTCCGGAACCGTGGATTCTGTCGCGTCTCCGCCGGGATCGTCTCGTCCTCCATCAGCGAGACGGCCGTGCGGATCGTGCCGAGCGGATTCCGCAGGTCGTGGCGGAGGAGCCGGTAGCGCGCGCGCACCTCGGCGAAGTAGGCCTCGGTGAAGCCCTTCACCGTCGCCAGCGAGAGCAGCGAGCGGGCGCGCTGCAGCCGTCGCGCGAGCGCGATGCCATCGGACGCGGTCGCCGTGTCGTCCGCCGCCGCCGCCGTCTCGAGCGCATAGAGGGTCATCGCTTCGAGCAGGTCGATCTGCTTGACGAGGGCATGGAGCGACGCGCCGAGCCTGTACTCCTCCGTCCCGAGCGCCCAGCCGGCGCGAATCAGGTCATCCTGCCAGCACGCATCCCCGCTGATCCCGCGCGCGAGTGCATCCAGCGCGCGTACGATCTCGGCGGAATGCGGGGTTCCTGCCTCCAGCACCGGCGCTCCAGGAGCGACCCGCGCTCCGTCGGTCCGCCAGCGCGCAGCGAGCGCTGGCGCCCCGGCCTGAAGCGCGGCGACCACGTGATGGGTCAGTCGTTGAACTGCTGTCCCCTCTGCGTCGAGCACCGTTATGCCGTTTCCGCTGACCGAAGTCGATCGTCGTGATCGGTTGGCGGCGAACACCAGGAGTGTCCGCCGCGATCTGTGATGCCCATGAATGCACCATCCATTCCAGCACGGCAATGCGTCTGTCTGACGGGGTTCGCCCGCTGCAATCAGCCCTAACCACCATTCCCGGCGGGCGGTCGTGACTCGAATCGCCGAAACCCATGGCACGATTCCGCCTGGCGAGGGCCGATACGTCCCGCCGGCAGGGGGGGCTGAGCTCCGTTCAGCGGCGCCGGCGTCTCGCCCACGCATCGCCCACCCCGGCTTCGACGACGACGAGGAGCTCGAGAAGGATCTCATCACCTTCCGGCTCGGCTACCGCCGCCGCCTGGTCAGCACCGTCGCCATCGCGATCTCGTTCCTCGCGGCGAAGATCTTCGGCGCGCTCAACGTCACCTTCGCGACCGTGTTCGGCGTCGGCGGCTTCGCCATTGCCACCAACTGGGTACTCACGCGCATCGCCCTGCGCGCACGGCACTGGTGGTTCCGCTACGCCTTCGCCGCGTTCGACGCGGCGTTGATCAGCACGATCGTCTACACGTATGCATCGCCGGGGCTCATCGGCATCTATTTCCTCGCGATCGTGCCTTACTCCTTCGATCGTGGCCGGGTGATCGGCTATTTCACCGCCGTTGCATCGGCCGTCGGCTATGCGACCGCGATGCTGCTCGGCCGCGGGGAGCACCCGGAGCCGAGCCAGTCGACGGCGTGGATCCTCGTCAATGCCGGCCTGCTCCTCCTCGTCTCACACTCCATCGTCCCGATCGCGTCGAAGCTCATCAGCCGCATTCGTGCGACGCGCGAGTGCATGGTTGCGGCCGAAGGCGGTGACCTTACCGTCCGTGCCGAGAGCAGGTACGCCGACGAGCTGGGATTTCTCCAGCGCAGCTTCAACCGCATGCTCGGCGAGATCGGCCACCTCATCGCCAGCGTCCAGCACGACTCCGACGAAGTGGCAGCCGTCGCCGAGCAGCTCGCCGCATCCGCGGGGGAGATCAGGATCGCCGGCGACGAGTTCGCGGCGACTGTCGGTGACGTCAGCCAGCGCCTCAAGGAGCAGCGGCATCACGCGGTCGCCGGCGTGCGACAGACCGGCCTCGCGCTCGACGCCGCGAGCGGGCTTCGCGGCCGCGCCATGGAGATGGAAAACGACGCGCGCGCGCTCGTCGTCGCCGCGACGTCCAGCCGCGAGGCAACCGGCCGCGCCGCCGATTCGCTCGTCACGATCGGTGAGAGGGTGCGCGAATCAGCCGCCGCGGTCGGTGAGCTGGCGAGCGCCTCCGAAAAGATCGGCAAGTTCGCGCAGTCCGTCTCCGGGATCGCCCGTCAGACGAACCTGCTCGCGCTCAACGCCGCCATCGAAGCCGCGCGCGCCGGCGAACACGGAAAGGGGTTCGCGGTCGTCGCCGACGAAGTGGGAAAGCTCGCCGCGCAGAGCGAACGCGCCGCGAAGGAGATCGCGGCCGCCATCGCCGGTGTCCGCGACCAGATCCAGGCGGCTGTCCGCGCGATGACCGAGGGCGAGGAGCAGGTTCGCGGCGTCGGCTCCGTTGCCACCGATGCGACCGCGGCGCTCGGAACGGTCCTCACCGGGATCGAGCGCATCGCGGCCGTGATCAGCGATGCCGCCGCCGTCTCGCGCGACCAGTCGGAGGCGATGGCCGCGCTCGCCGACTCCATCCGGTCGATCGAGAACGTGTCGGTCGAAGCCGCCGCCCAGGCCGAGGAGGCGTCGCACGCCGCTTCTGCGCGGCGCGGGTCGCTCGGCGCACTCTCCAGCTCGTCGCAGCAGCTCGCCGAGCTCGCCGAGCGCCTGCGCCGGTCGATCACGCGGTTCGCGGTCATTGGCGCGACGGGGGAACGTTCATGAGTGGCGAGAAGGCGCGGAGCACCGTCGCGTGCGGGATCACCAGCTCCTCGCGGAAGCGGCGGAGCATCCCCTCGCCGTCATAACGCTCGCGGAACTCGACTGCGCTGAGCTGCATCATCGTCCGGACGTGGCGGCCGAAGCTCTGGGGCGACGAGTAGTCGAGGTGGTTGGCGACGCTGGCCACCGACAGCCCGGGGTTCTCGAGCAGCCGGGCGGCGCGGACGAGGCGCGCCGTCGCCAGGTAGCGCTTCGGCGCCGGGAGCCGGGCGCGGAAGAAGCGGCTCATCAGGGTACTGGGCACGACGCCTAACGCGCGAGCGAGGGTGCGCACCGTCCCGATCGACCGCGGCCGGAAGACGAGCTCGAAGAACTGCTGGCAGTCGGCGTGCGCGTTAGGCAGGTCCTCGGCGATGCGCGCCAGCGCCAGTCGCTGGATGTCGTCACTCCGCCCCTCGGCGAGCACGGCACGCAGCTCGCGCCACCCCGTCGGCTGGCGGACGTCGACGATCGAGCGGATCCCGCTCCGCCCGAGCGCGAGCACGGCCCGCGGGGTCTGCTGCCCGAGCTGCGTCAGGAGCGCGACCGCCGGCACGCGCGGAAACTCGCGAACGAGTCGCGCGATCTTCGCCGCGTCGTGATCCGCACAGCGGCAGACCGAGACGAGCACCGCGCCGATCGGGCGCTCGCGCAGGTCGCGGAACACGTCGTCGAGCGAGTCGTGGTGCAGCGCCCGATAGACGCCGACGCCGGCGGCGTCGACGCGAGCCCGCTCGGCGGGATCGAGCATCGTCGCCACCGCGGCCAGCGAGTCGGGCGGGCGGCCCGCGGCGGGGCGGGGGATGGTCACCGGTGTCATACGACCTCCGCGACGGTGAGAGGGTCCTGGTGCATGCTGACCGCGAAGAGTGGCGCCCCGGGTCACATCGTCGTCATTTCAGATCACGCCGCGGCGTCCGCAGCGTGAACGATTCATCGCACCGCCATGCTTTCTCCGCATTCATGTCACCCGACGACTTCGTTCTCGCGCTGCGCGCTCTCGACGCGCCCGTCTTCCCCGACGACCACGGCGTCGCGTCTCCACTCGGCGTCGAGTTCACCGCGACGACGTCGGATGGCAGGAACGTCCTCGTCACGCAGCTCTCCGCTGCCCTCAACGGCCGGGTGACCGACCCTGATGCGTTCGTCCACACTCTCAAGCGCGCCGGCTACCAGGGCGCGGGCATCACCGAGTCGGGACAGCTCTACTTCCTCGAGCTCCCGCCCCGTGGCGGCTCGCTCGCCGAGCGGCTCGCGCGAACCGGCCCCGTTCCCGCGGCCGAGCTGCTCGCGATCGCGCGGTCGGCAATCGACGCGCTGGCCGGTGCGCAGCCGCATGGGTTGATCACCCCCTCCACCGTTCGTGTCGCCGGGGACGGCAGCGTCTCGTTCCGCTGGCCCGCCCTGGCGCCGGCGTTGCGCGCGGCCGGCGTCGACGCCGCGACCATCGCCGAGCAGCTCGACGCGTCGCTGTACTTCGCGCCCGAGGTGCAGCGCGACAAGTCGTTCGACGTTCACAGCGACATCTTCGCGTTAGGCGTGACGCTGTACACCGCGCTCACCGGGCGCCCGCCCTTCGGCGGTCGCACCACCGCGACGATGATGGCCGTCGTCCTCGCCGACGACGGGGCACCGGCGACCACGGTGACCGGCACCCTCGCCGCCGCGCTGCTTCGCGCCATCGAGCAGGAGCCAGCCGACCGCTGGCACGATCTCGGGCAGTTCCGCAATGCGCTCGGCGCCCCGGCCGCCGAGGCACGCCGAGCGCCCGACCGCCCGGGAGCGCCTCGCCGGCGCGGCTGTGCCCGTACCGCGGCGATCGTGGCCCTCGGCGGACTCGTTCTCTGGGGGGTATCGAAGTACATTTCGTGAGCATGCAAGCGGCCGGATGGTCGCGGTAATCCGCTTCACGGCGGTGCACCGAGGAAAGTCCGGGCTCCATGGACAGGCTGCCAGGTAACTCCTGGGCACGTGCGCCGCGAGGCGGTGCGTGACGGAAAGTGCCACAGAAAACAGACCGCCCGTCAGGCGCGAGCCGAGCGGGCAAGGGTGAAAAGGTGGGGTAAGAGCCCACCGCGCGACCGGTAACGGGAGCGGCACGGTAAACCCCAGTCGGAGCAAGGCCAAATAGGCGGCGAGGGGCAGTCCTCCCCGATCAAGACGCCGCGGGTCGGCTGCTGGAGGGTGCGGGTGACCGCACTCCGAGAGGAATGACCGTCCGGACGATTCGTCGTCCGACAGAACCCGGCTTACAGGCCGCTTGTGTGCACTCACCCGCCTGACGCCACCGCATTGCGCCGTCCGCGCCGTAACGGCGCTTCCGTTCACCACCGGCTTTTCATGCCCTGCGTCACTCCGGCATCCCGCCTCTTCCGCTCCGCGCTGTCGCTCGGTGCAGTCGCCGCCCTGGCCACCGCCTGCGCTTCGTCCGGGCCCCCGGCTCCGTCCACCTCGCCGCGCCCGGCAACGACGCCGACGCCTCCCGTCGTCGCTCCCCCGGCCGCAGCCGTGCCTGACGTTTCCCCGCCGGCGCCGCACCCGTTCGCCTACGCGCCGGGGACCTATCGCTATGAAGTGAGGACCGATGCGGTCATCACCGCCGCGGGCGACGCGCGCTCCGACACGGTGTCCACCCGCGCACTGGTCACGTACCGCATCGCCCGCACCGACTCGGGGACGATCAGCATCGCCGGGACCGTCGATACCTTCACCGTCACGAATTCGCGCACGACGGCCATTGCGCCGCTCTCGACGGACGTTCCCTTCACGATGACGGCGTTCCCCGATGGACGGCAGGACGGGACGTCGGTGATCGACTCGACCGCTGTCTGCGCGACGCCGGTGAGCACGGTGGTCGCGGCGGGCCGGGAGCTGCTGACCGCGCTTCCCATCCCCCTCATTCCGGCCGCGGAGTGGACGGATTCGACCACGACGGTCACCTGCAGGGGAACCCTGCCGCTGATCGCGCGCAGCATTCGTCAGTCGCGGGCGTCCTGGGTGTCGGTGCCAGGCGACTGGTCACGCCGCGCCGGAGACGTTGCCTTCGAGATTGCGCGGACGACGACCACGACGATCTCAGGGCAGGGACGTGCCGCCGGCCGGCAGGTCAATCTCGGCGGCGGAGGACAGGGCAGCAGCGTGCTCTACGTCGACCCCGAGCTCGGGGTGCTGCTCGGCGGGACGGGCAACGGCTCGACGAAGATCGTCGTCGATGCCGGATCCCAGCGCCAGGAGTTCATCCAGACCGTGCACCAGCAGATCAGGCTTCTCCGTTAGGCACCTGATCAGTCGTCGATTCGCTCGCGTGCCGGAGGCGGCGAAGCCGCCGAGCATCGCGCCCCCTGCAGGAGCCCCGGACCAGGCATCCATTTTCCGGAGAATACCTGGCAGAGTGCCCGCCAGATGAGCCGGACCATCAGCACGAGCACGACGAGCACGACGAGCGCGAGCGTCAGGGTGACCCACGGGTGGTTCCAGACGAAGAGGGATACGCCTGCCACGAGCCCGAGCTCGGCGATGTTCGACGCTCCGTTCGTCAGCGGTTCCGGGGAGCTGTCGATTGCATAGCGAAGGCCGAGCTTCGTCGTGTGAGTCACGACGCCAAGCCCGCCCCCGAGAAGGGCGGCTGCAAGGATGATGAAGGCCTCGCCATGCCAGACCGTCATCGCGGCGAGTGCGGCCGCTGCAGGGGGCCTGACGAGGCTGTGGAATGTCTCCCACGCCGACGCGACCCCGGGGATCAGCGTCGCGACGAACTCGAAGACATAGAGCACCGCCGCGATCCCGATGACGACGGGATGTGAGACCGCGGAGAGACCTCCGGGCAGCGGACCGATCCATCCCATCCGCGAAGCGAGGCCGAGGATCGTCACCGTCGCGTAGAGGTTGATCCCGCTCGCGTAGGCGATTCCCAGAGCTTGAACCAGCGACACCAACGACGTCATGGGCAGCTCCGGAAATCAGGTGCTTCGTCAGTCGACCAGCCGCAGAGGCATCACGAGACAGAGGTACTGTGCCGGATCGTTCCACTGTTCCGGCTCCAGCGTCGCGGCGCGTTCCGGAGCGCGGAAGGTCAGCTTCACTTCGTCGGTCGGGATGAAGCGGAGGATCTCCAGCAGGTAGCTGGCGTTGAAACCGATGTCGAGCGGATCACCGGTATAGCGAACCGCGAGCTCGTCCTGGGCATCCCCGAGATCCGGGGTCTGCACGCTGAACTTCGCCATCCCCGCGTTGAAGGACATCCGGATCCGGTGCGTCTGGTCGGACGCGATCACCGACATGCGCTTCAGCGCACTCACCAGCGCCGCCTTGTCGGCGATCGCGAATTTGTCGTTGTCCTTGGGGATGACCTGTTCGTAGTTCGGATACGGGCCTTCGATGAGCCGGGTGTACACCGCGGTGAACGGTGACCGGAAGCCAAGATGGTTTTCCCCCCGGGCAATCTCGAGCTCTTCATCCGCGGGAAAGAGGCGGCGGATCTGCTCGAGCGCCTTCGGCGGGACGATCAGGTCTGCAGAGGGCATTCCACTCGACTTGATCGGCACCTCCATCTTGGCGAGACGATGCCCGTTCGTCGCGACCATCCGCATCATGTCCGGCCGCAATTCCCACAGGACCCCGTTGAGGATCGGGCGGCTCTCCTCGGTCGAGACGGCAAACGCGGTATGCGAGATCAGCTTCTGCAGCTCCCCCGATCGCACCCGCCAGCTCTCGTTGAACTTGATGTTCGGAAACGAAGGAAATTCATCCCGGGGAAGCCCGAGGAGGCGGAAGTGAGCGCGGCCACAATCGATGGTGACGCGCTGCTCTCCCGATGTTGCGACCTTCACCGGAGCCGGTGGAAGCTCCCGGGCAATCTCACTCAGCTTCTTCGCGGGAATCGTGATCGCTCCAGCCGTTTCGACGTCGGCACTGATCTCGGTACTCACCGCAATGTCGAGGTCAGTTCCTGAAAGGCGGATTCCCTTCTCCGTCGTCTCGACGAGAATGTTCGCGAGAACAGGAAGGGTCGTCTTCGTCGGAATGCTTGCTGTAACCGCGGCTAAGCCTTCCTGGAGCTTCTCCCGCGTGATCGTGAAGCGCATTCGGCTCCCTGATTGTGGATCGATGAAGCTGTCTAGCTGTTACTAGAAGCTTTAAGACCTTGATAGTAGCAGCAGTAGAGACTGTGGATCTGTGGAGAGACTGCTCAACTTACCGGCTCACAGCCAGTTAGAACAGGCGGTATGACGTGCCTTCGATGTTGAACAATGGGGGCTGCCGGGGATTGGAGAATCCTCATCCGGATCGCTGTGGGGAATCGAGCGATTATCCAGAGCTCAACGAAGGGATTGGAGCACGGATCGTATCTTTTCAACACGTTTTGCGAACACCACGTCGCTGGTGATTCCCTCGGTGACACGCTCGAGGCTGTGGATGACCGTCGAGTGATCGCGACCGCCAAAAGCTACCCCGATCTCGACGAGTGGAGAACCCAGCAGCTCGCGGACGAGGTACATGCCGACCTGGCGAGGAGTCGTCAGCGTCTTGGTGCGAGTCTTCGACTTGAGGCCATCAGGAGTGACCCCCCATTCGCGTGCGACGATCCCCTGGATCGTGGTGATGTCGAGCCGGCGGCTCTCCGTATTCTCGAGCGACTCGGGACCGGTTCGCAGCTTGTCGCGCAGTGCCTCGCGCGCCAGGTCCACGGTGACTTCGCGGTGACGCAGCGAGGCATAGGCGAGGAGCTTGATGATCGAGCCCTCGAGCTCGCGGACGCTCGATCGGATATGCTCGGCGATGAACCGGATGACATCCTCGGGGATCGTGAGCTCGAGATGATCCAGCTGAGCCTTGTGGCGGAGGATCGCGATGCGATGCTCGAGATCCGGGAGCTCGATGTCGGCAACCATTCCCCACTGGAAGCGACTGATGAGGCGTGCTTCGAGCCCGGGAATCTCCGAAGGCGGGCGATCGCTGGTGAGGATGATCTGCCGGCCGGCCTCGTACAAGGCATTGAAGGTGTGGAAGAATTCTTCCTGGGTTGCTTCCTTGCCCTTGAGGAAGTGCACATCGTCGACGAGCAGGAGGTCGATTTCGCGATAGCGGCGGCGGAAGTCCTGCGTGGTCCGGCCCTGGATCGACGAGACGAGGTCGTTGGTGAATTGCTCGGTGCCGACGAACGCGATTCGCGTTTCCGGCTTCCTGGTCTGGATCTCGTGGGCGACGGCCTGCATCAGGTGCGTCTTGCCGAGTCCGGTGTCGCCGTAGAGGAAGAGCGGATTGTAGACTTTTCCTGGTGCCTGGGCGGCGGCGTGAGCAGCGGCAGCGGCGAGCTCGTTCGACTTCCCGATCACAAAATGATCGAACGTGTAGCGATCGCTCAGAGGCGCGAAATTGTTCTTTTGATGGCGCTCGTGTGGCGTTAGCGACGGTGTGATATTCGACGCTGGCGGCGCGACGAAGAAATCCATCTGCGGACGCGCCTTGCGCTCTTCGTTCACCTTGAAGGTGATCCGAATGGGGTGGCCGAGGGCAATCGGCGCGTACGTCGAGAGCAACTCGGCGTGCTTTGACTCGTTCCAGTCTGCAGCGAACTGATCGGGTGCTCCGACGAACAGCGTATCGCCCTCTACGGTGAGGGGCTCGGTGGGCTCGAGCCAGGTGCGAAACGTTTGTTCAGGGAGCTCCTGCCGAGCGCGGTCGAGGAGGCGGGACCAGATTTCGCTCGCGGTAAGCGACATTAAGTGGGTGTGGAAAAGTCGCGGGGGAGGCGAAGCTACCCGGGCCCTGTGGATAAGTCAATCGGCGAGAATTGCCGCGAAATTCTGCGCGGATCGAGCGGGACCGAATGGCCGCGCGGTACAGCAGCCGGCGCGGCCGTGTGCGGTCGCGAAGGGGAGATCGTCGAGCGCCGTTGCCGGCGTTGGCAAACCAGGGGGGATCACTTGACCCATGTCAAGGATCTGGATAGGTTTACAGGTCTGTACCCGATCTATCTGAGACTCATCTGAGGCATTACGAATGGGCAAGCCGACCTACCGCCCGCGCAACAAGCGCCGCATCAAGACTCACGGATTCCGCCTTCGCATGTCCGACAAGTGGGGCCGTGAGGTACTCGCTCGGCGCCGGAAGAAGGGACGGAAGCGGTTGACCGTGCAGCTCCCGAGCAAGTACGCGGGCGCCTGACCACGGGCGCGGATAGCGATCTCGCGTAGCGATCTTCGCCTCATCCGACGCGTACTCCCGCCACGTTTCCGCGCAGTCACCGCATCACGCGTGGCCCCGAGCTGCGCGAGATCGCGCGAACAGGGAAGCGACTTCGCACCGAACATCTCGACGTTCGGGTGAGCGCTTCCCTTTCGCGTCTCGGTCACCCACGGGTCGGGTTCGTGGTCCCCAAGCACGGAAAGTCTTCTGTCGAGCGGAACCTCCTGAAGCGCCGGCTTCGCGAACTGACACGAACAGTGATCCTCCCGCAATTGTCCCCCGTCGACATGGTCATCCACGCACGACCGTCGGCATACCGTCTGCGCTTCGACCAGCTCGCCGCCCTCGCGACCACGATCGAGCAGCAGGCGGCTCGAATCGCGGCGAAGCTCGCGGCAGTAGATTGATTCGTGCGCACGCTCCTCATTCTTCTCGTTCGCGGATACCAGGTATCGCTCTCGCCCCTGCTGCCACCGAGCTGCCGGTACATGCCGAGCTGCTCGGCGTACGCGATCGAGGCGCTCGAGCGGCATGGCGCAATCCGGGGGAGCTGGCTCGCCGCACGTAGAATTCTCCGCTGTCATCCGTTCAGGCCGGGCGGCTACGACCCCGTTCCGTAGCTCCGCATCGACGCCGCCGCGCGCCCTGCGCACCCGGCGTCGCTTCAACTTCGACATGACGCGGGTGCAGTCCCGCGCGCTGGTTCCATGACCCGACGCATCGCCATCGCGGCACTTCTCATCGGTCTCGTCCTGTGGCTCACGCCGCGACTCTTCCCGACGCCGCCACAGCGTCCCGTGCCGACACCGGCCGCGGCAGCCGGCCCGGCTGCAGCGAGCGCGGTGCCCCTCCGCGACAGCGCGGCAACGGCCGGAAGCGGGCCAGTCGCCGCGCTGCCTAACGGCAGCACGGCGGCGCCAGCGGCGGCGGCCCTTCCTGGTGCCGCGGCCAGGCCGGACACGACCGTCATTCGCGACTCGCTCGGCGAGATCCGGTTCAGTTCGCGGGGGGCGTCAGTGGTCGGCGCGAAGGCGGCGAAGTATCACTCGCTCCAGCCGGGAGCGGCCAGGCAGGCCGGGGTCGAGCTGGCCCGCTCCGGAGAGCCGCTCGTCTCCTATCAGATCGCGACGCCCGCCGGGATCGTTCCGCTGGCCGACGCTTCCTTCAGCGGGGCGCAGATTGCCGCCGGGCGCGGGGTGGAGTACACGACGACGACGCCCGCGGGAAATGTGGACATCCGGTATGCCGTCGTCCCGGACAGCTACGTCGTCCACGTCACCGGGAGAGTTGCCGGCGCGCCGGCCGGGAGCGCGCTGCTCGTGACGCTGCCGCAGGGGCTGGCCTCGGCCGAGGTGGACACCCTCGACGACATCCATCATTACGCGATCGCCTACAAGCGGACGACGAGCGACGCGACCGGCGTCCCCTTCACCAAGCTCGATCCCGGCGAGCGCCAGGAGATCCCGGGACCGCTCACCTGGGCGGTGACCAAGAGCAAGTACTTCATGGTCGCGATCGCGGCGCCGGACACCCTGCACCCGCTCGGCGCGATGACGATCACCGGGGGCCCGCGGAGCTCGAAGGTCGTGACCCACATGACCGGCGTCGTCCAGGTTCCGCTGCGGGATGGCGCATTCTCCTTCGACATCTACGCCGGGCCGCAGGAGTGGCGGCGCCTCCGCGCGTTAGGCAGGGACCTCGACACCGCCAACCCGTACGGGGGGTTCCTGCAGAAGATCGTGCAGCCGTTCGCGACGATCGTGATGCGCGCGCTGCTCTGGCTGCACGAGACCTTCAGGATGAGCTACGGGTGGGTGCTCGTGCTCTTCGGCGTGATGATCCGGCTGCTGACCTGGCCGCTCAACCAGAGCGCGATGCGGACGAGCCTGAAGATGCAGCGCGTCCAGCCGCAGCTGCAGGAGCTGCAGAAGCGCTACAAGGGGGATCCGCAGCGGCTCAACACCGAGATGATGAAGCTGTACCGGGAGCACGACATGAGCCCGTTCAGCTCGCTCGCCGGGTGCATGCCGATGCTCATTCCGATGCCGATCCTGTTCGCGCTGTTCTACGTCTTCCAGAACACGATCGAGTTCCGCGGAGTCCCCTTCCTCTGGCTCCCCGACATCTCGCTGAAGGACCCGTACTACATCCTCCCGGTCCTGATGGGGCTCTCGATGTTCGTGCTGTCGTGGATCGGGATGCGGAGCGCCCCGCCGAACCCGCAGACGAAGATGATGGCGTACATCATGCCGCTGGTGATGACGGTGATCTTCTTCCGCTTCCCGTCGGGACTGAACCTGTACTACACCGTGCAGAACATGGTGACGATCCCGCAGCAGTGGTTGTTGTCGAAGGAGCGGGCGAAGAACGGCAGCACCGTGGCGACATCGGCGCCGGCAGCGGCGCGCGGACGACGCTGACCGGCGCCTAACGGCCGGGCCCCCCGGGGGGCCCCCGGCGGCGGCCGGCCGGTTCACTCGCGAGCGACTGGGACGAAGACGAAGGGGTTGGCGGTGCGCATCACCTACATCGGACATGCGACGCTCCTCCTGGAGGTCGCCGGCAAGCGGATCCTGACCGACCCGAACTTCGACACGAAGCTCGGGCGCTTCCTGCCGCGGGTCAGCGCGCCGGGGATCGCCCTTGGCGCGCTCCCCTCGCTCGATGCGATCCTGCTGTCCCACGCGCACGCCGACCACCTCTCCTTCGAGTCGCTCGAGGCCCTGCCGCCGACGATCCCGCTGTTCGCGCCGGCGGCGATCGCGAAGTGGCTGCGCGCCCGTGGGCATTCCAACGCGAACCCGCTCGCTCCCGGCGAGGACGTGGAGCTCGGCGGGATCAGGGTCTCGGCGGCGGCGGCGCGGCACGTCGGCGCGCGCTACGCCGTGGATCGCTGGCGCAGTGACGCGAACATGTACCTCGTCGACACGGTGGCGGAAAGCCTCTTCTTCGCCGGGGATACCGCGCTGACTCCCGGAACCGGGGACCTCGTCAGGAAACACATCCACGAGCGGGGGCGGCAGCTCGACGTGGCGCTCCTCCCGATCGGCCACGCGCCGTGGTGGAAGTTCAACTTCCGTCGGGGGCACCTCACGAGCGACGACGCGCTTTCGCTGTTCGAGCGGCTCGATGCCAAGGTGTTCATCCCCTATCACTGGGGTACCTTCCGGCACGTGACCGCGGGCCCGCACGACGCGATCGTCCGCCTCCGCGAGAAGCTGCCCGCCCACGCGCGCGGCCATCTGGTGCGCATCATCGAGCCCGGCGAGGCGTTCGAGCTCGAGCAGGCACAGACCGCCTGACGATGTCCGGCCATCCCCCGCGGCGGCGGTCAGCGGGTGCCGCGCGCGCCGCGGGCGGGGATGGCGTGCTCGGGGCGCTGGGCGGCGGGGGGGACACCATCGCCGCAATTGCCACCGCGTCCGGGCGCGGGGCGATCGCGCTCGTGCGGATGAGTGGTCCCGCCGCCGAGCACGTCGCCAGCCGGGTGGTGTTCCCCTGGCCGACGGCACCCCGCGTCGCGACGCTGGCGACGATCCGCGATCCGGAGAGCGGGGCGGTGGCGGACCGCGCGCTGGTGACGCGCTTCGAGCGCGGGCGCTCGTTCACCGGCGAGCCGATGGTCGAGATCTCGACGCACGGCGGCCCGGTCTCGTCGGCGCTGGTGCTCGCGGCGGTGGTCGGCGCTGGCGCGCGTCAGGCACTGCCCGGCGAGTTCACCCGGCGTGCGGTGATGAACGGAAGGCTCACGCTCGCACAGGGCGAGGCGATCGGCGACATCATCGACGCGACCTCACGATCGGCGCAGCGGCTTGCGCTCGAGGCGCTCGACGGCGGGCTGGTCCGGCGAGTGCTCGCCCTGCGCGACGCGCTGCTCGAGGTCGAAGCGCTGATCGCCTACGACATCGACTTTCCCGAGGAAGACGACGGGCCGATCGCGCCGGAGCGGGTCGCGCGCAGCGCCGGCGAGGTGAGCGGTCTCCTCGACGCGCTGATCGCCACCGCGCCGGCCGGGGAGCTCGTGCGGGACGGGGCGCTCGTCGTCCTGGCGGGGCCGCCTAACGCGGGGAAGTCATCGCTGTTCAACGCCCTGCTTGGCGACGCGCGGGCACTGGTGACCCCGATCCCCGGCACGACCCGCGACGCGATCGAGGCGGTGATCGATGCGCCGGGATGGCCACTGCGTCTCGTCGACACGGCGGGACTCCGGGAGTCGACCGA
>DASZNJ010000017.1:0-6017 GCA_035551575.1 Gemmatimonadaceae bacterium | reverse complement strand
CGCCGCGACTGGGGCTTCGCCGGCGACTATGTCGATGCGATGTGGCGCATGCTCCAGGAGGACGAGCCCGATGACTATGTCGTCGGAACTGGCGAGACCTGGTCTGTGCGGCAACTGTGTGAGGTCGCGTTCGAGTGCGCTGGGCTCAACTGGCAGGACCACGTCGTCTTCGACGAGAAGTTCATGCGCCCTGCCGAAGTGGACCTGCTTGTCGCCGATCCATCCAAGGCCAAGCGCGTCCTCGGCTGGGAGCCAAAGGTCGGATTCAAGTCGCTCGTGCAGATGATGTACGACGCCGATCTCGAGCGGCATCGTGCCGCCGGGCACGGATCGCCCACCCGCCCGGAGGCGCGCCCGCGCTCGACGCGGTGACCGGCAACGGCCCCTCGCGCCGTGCGCTGGTCACCGGCGCCGCTGGTTTCGTCGGACAGTGGCTCTGCCGCGCGCTCGTCGCGGAGGGCTGGGACGTGGTCGGTGCCGGGATCGCAGCGCAGCCCCCCGACGGGATCCTCACCGACGACGAGCGTCGCGCCGTCCGCTGGCTCCTCGCCGACATTCGCAACCAGGCGGACGTGGCGCGGGCGGTCGCCTACACCCGTCCGGACGCTGTCTTTCACCTCGCCGGCGTCACCTTCGTGCCGGACGCGCAGGGTGACCCGGTCCTCGCCCACGAGATCAACGTCCTCGGCGCCGCGCGTCTGATGCATGAGCTCCGCATGCGGAAGCGCGCGGGCGAGATAGATCCGGTGGTCCTGGTCATCGGCAGCGCAGAGCAATACGGGGTCGGGGAAGTCGGCCGCCCACGCGTCGAGACGGATCCGCAGGCCCCGGTGACCGTCTATGCGGCGTCCAAGGCCGCTCAGGAGATCATCTCCCTCGAAGCCGCACGCAGCGACGGCCTCCGCGTGATCGCGACGCGGAGCTTCAATCACTCCGGCCCGGGGCAGGCGGAGCACTTCCTGATTCCGGCGCTCGTCCGCCGCGCCCGCGCGGTCCGCGATGGCGCCGATCGCCGTCTGCGCATCGGCAACGCCGACACCGTCCGCGACTTCCTCCATGTGCGGGACGTCGTTCGTGCGTATCTTCTTCTGGTCGACCGCGGCGCCCCTGGCGAGGTGTACAACGTCTGCAGCGGCACGGGACAGCGGGTTCGGGACCTCGCGACGCGCGTCCTCGCCGCGATTGGCGCCGACGCCCTGGTCGAGGTGGACCCCGCGCTCGTCAGGCGGGTCGAAGTACCGTGGCTCGTCGGCGACTCGACGAAGCTGCGTGATGCGACGGGTTGGAGCCCGGCGCTCTCCTGTGACGACATCATTGCGGATCTGATACATGCCCCGGCGCGCTGACCTTCACCGAATCCTTCTCATCGGCTCCGGCCCGATCATCATCGGGCAGGCCGCGGAGTTCGATTACTCCGGCACCCAGGCCGCGCGCGCGCTGCGCGAGGACGGCTTCGAGGTGATCCTGATCAACTCGAATCCGGCCACGATCATGACCGATCCCGAATTCGCGGATCGGACCTACGTCGAGCCGGTGACCGCCGAATACGTCGAGAAAGTGATCGAGCGCGAGCGCCCGGATGCACTGCTCCCGACGATGGGCGGCCAGACCGCGCTCAACGTCGCGATGGAGCTCGCCGAGAACGGCGTCCTCGAGAAGTACGGCGTCGAACTGATCGGGGCGAGCGCGAAGGCGATCGCCATCGCCGAGGATCGCCGTCTCTTCGGCGAGGCGATGAAGCAGATCGGCCTCGCCGTGCCGCAGGGTGGCATCGCGAAGAGCTGGGACGACGCGCTCGAGCTGGTGAAGGTCTCCGGCTACCCCGCCATCATCCGCCCCTCCTTCACGTTAGGCGGCACCGGCGGCGGCATCGCCTACAACCGCGAGGAGTTCGAGGAGATCGTCAGGCGCGGCCTCGACCTCTCCCCGGTCGGCGAGGTGCTCGTCGAGCGCAGCGTCATCGGCTGGAAGGAGTTCGAGCTCGAGGTCATGCGCGACCAGGACGACAACGTCGTCATCGTCTGCTCGATCGAGAACATCGACCCGATGGGCGTCCACACCGGCGACTCGATCACCGTCGCGCCGGCGATGACGCTCACCGACCGCGAGTACCAGCTCATGCGCGACGCGGCGCTGGCCGTGATCCGCGTCGTCGGCGTCAACGCCGGGGGCTGCAACATCCAGTTCGCGATCAACCCGGCCGATGGCGAGATGCTCGTCATCGAGATGAACCCGCGCGTCTCGCGCTCCTCGGCGCTCGCCTCGAAGGCGACCGGCTTCCCGATCGCCCGCATCGGCACCAAGCTCGCCGTCGGCTACCGGCTGGACGAGATCACCAACGACATCACGAAGACGACGCCGGCCTCGTTCGAGCCGGTCCTCGATTACGTCGTGGTCAAGGTCCCGCGCTTCGCCTTCGAGAAGTTCCCGAAGGCGAGTCCCCGCCTGACGACGCAGATGAAGTCGGTCGGTGAGTCGATGGCGATCGGACGCACCTTCAAGGAGGCGTTCCAGAAGGCGCTGCGCGCCCTCGAGACCGGCCGCCCCGGCTGGGCCATCGGCACTCGCCCGATCGACGACCGCCTCCCCGACGACAGCATCGAGGCGCTCCGCGGCGCCCTCCGGCAGCCGACGCCCGAGCGCATCTTCCAGATCAAGCGCGCGATCGAGGCCGGCATCAGCCTCGAGTCGATCAACGAGATGACGGGGGTCGATCCCTGGTTCCTCGCCCAGATGCGCGAGCTCGTCGCCGCCGAGCGCCGCTACGCGACGCGCGGCGACATCGACGCGGACACGCTCCGCACGATGAAGCGGATGGGGTTCTCCGATCGCCAGCTCGCCGACCTGCGCGACGAGACGGAGGAACAGGTCCGCGCCCGCCGCTGGACGTTGGGCGTCCGGCCCGCCTACAAGATGGTGGACACCTGCGCCGGCGAGTTCCCGTCGGCCACCCCGTACCTCTACGGCTCGTACGACGAGGAGAGCGAGGCACCGCGTAGCGGCAACCGCTCGATCGTGATCCTCGGCAGCGGCCCGAATCGCATCGGGCAGGGCGTCGAGTTCGACTACTGCTGCGTCCGCGCGGCCCTCGCGCTGAGGGAGAAGGGCTTCGAGACCATCATGATCAACTCGAACCCCGAGACCGTCTCCACCGACTTCGACATCTCCGACAAGCTCTACTTCGAGCCGCTCACCCTCGAGCACGTGCTCGAGATCGTCGATCGCGAGAAGCCGATCGGGGTCATCGTGCAGCTCGGCGGGCAGACCCCGCTCAAGCTCACCCGGGGCCTCGAGGCCGCCGGCGTGAAGATCCTCGGCACATCGCCCGACGCGATCGACATCGCCGAGGATCGCCGCCGCTTCGACAGGATCGCCCGCGAGATCGGCATCGAGCAGCCGGCGAACGGCACCGCCATCAGCCTCGACGAAGCGGTGGTGGTCGCCGAGCGGATCGGCTACCCCGTGCTCGTCCGTCCCTCGTACGTGCTCGGCGGCCGCGCGATGATGATCGTCTACGACGAGCCGCAGCTGCGCGAGTACTTCCAGCATGCCGCGCGCGTCTCCGAGGACAAGCCGGTGCTCATCGACCGCTTCCTCGAGGATGCCTTCGAGGCCGACGTCGACGCGATCTCCGACGGCGTCGACGTCGTGATCGGCGGCGTGATGCAGCACATCGAGGACGCCGGCATCCACTCCGGGGACTCGGCCTGCGTGCTCCCGCCATATCTCATCGGCGAGAAGGACATGGAGACCATGCGCGCGCACACGATCGCGCTCGCGAAGAAGCTCGGGGTCGTCGGGCTGATCAACGTCCAGTACGCCATCAAGGATGGCGTCGTCTACGTGCTGGAGGTCAATCCGCGCGCCAGCCGCACCATCCCCTTCGTCTCGAAGACCATCGGCGTCCCACTCGCCTCGCTCGCCGCTCGTGTCATGGCCGGCGAGACGCTGGCGCAGGTCGGTCTGTACGAGGAGATCGTCCCCTCCTACGTCGCGGTGAAGGAGGCGGTGTTCCCCTTCAACAAGTTCCGCGAAGCCGACCCGATCCTCGGCCCCGAGATGCGCTCGACGGGCGAAGTGATGGGAATCTCCGATTCCTTCGGCAGCGCCTTCGCGAAGGCGCAGATCGCGGCGCAGAACGACCTGCCGCTCGAGGGGACGATCCTCATCACGGTCAACGACCGCGACAAGGCGATGGCGACCCCGATCGCGCGCCGCTTCCACGAGATGGGGTTCCGCATCGTTGCCACCGAGGGGACGGCGCGCTTCCTCCGCGCGCGCGGCATCCCGGCCGAGCGGACCTTCAAGGTCCACGAGGGGCGTCCGAACTGCCTCGACATGATCGTCAACGGCCAGGTCCAGCTCCTCATCAACACCCCGTTGGGCAAGCACGCCCAGCACGACGACTACGCCCTGCGCCAGGGCGCGATCAGCCATCGTGTCGCCTACACCACGACGCTGTCCGCGGCCAGCGCGGCGAGCGATGCCATCCTCTCGCTCCGCTCGCGGAAGACGACCGTGCGCTCGCTGCAGGAGTGGCACGCGATGCTCGCCGAATCCCGTACCCCCGCTGGAAAAGCCCAATAATGACCGACGCGGCGCGCGAGTACTTCGTCCACGAGTCAGCGTACGTCGATGAGGGCGCGACGATCGGGAAGGGAACGAAGGTTTGGCACTTCTGCCACGTCATGCCCGGTGCCGTCATCGGCGAGCGGAGCAGCCTTGGCCAGAACGTCGTCGTCATGTCCGGCACGAAGATCGGCGACAACGTGAAGATCCAGAACAACGTCTCCATCTACGAGGGCGTCGAGCTCGAGGACGACGTGTTCTGCGGGCCGTCGATGGTGTTCACCAACGTCATCAACCCGCGCAGCCACGTGTCGCGGAAGAGCGAGTACAAGCGCACCCTCGTCAGGCGCGGCTCGTCGATCGGCGCCAACGCGACGATCGTCTGCGGGGTCACGTTGGGCGAGTACTCGTTCGTCGGCGCCGGCGCGGTCGTCACCACCGATGTCATGCCCTACGCGATGATGGTCGGAGTGCCGGCCCGCCGCCGGGGCTGGATGTGCCAGTGCGGCGAGCGCCTCCCCGACACCGGCGTCGGGAGCTGCGCCGCCTGCGGCACCACCTACCGGAAGTCGGAGTCGGGCATCCAACCTGTCGCCCCGATCGCGCGATGACCGCTGAAACGATCACCGGCCGTGACGTGCGCGTGGCCCTCGTCGGCTGCGGGCGCATCAGCGGCAACCACTTCGACGCCTTCCGGAAGATCGACGGGCTCGAGCTCGTCGCCGTCTGCGACGTCGTCGAGGAGCGCGCGCGAGCCGCCGGCGAGGCGCAGGGCGTACCGTGCTTCACCTCGTACGAGAAGATGCTTCGCGGCGTCGACTGCGATGCCGTCGTCATCGCGACCCCTTCCGGGCTGCACCCGCAGCAGGGCGTTCTGGCCGCGAAGGCGGGGAAGCACGTCATCACCGAGAAGCCCATGGCCATCTCGCTCGGCGCCGCCGACGAGCTGGTCCAGGCCTGCGACGGCGCCGGCGTGCGGCTCTTCGTCGTGAAGCAGAACCGGCTCAACCCCGGCATCCAGCTGCTCAAGCGCGCGCTCGACAAGGGACGATTCGGCCGCATCTACCTCGCGAACACCACGGTGCGCTGGACCCGCCCACAGGAGTACTACGACCAGGCGCCGTGGCGCGGCACCTGGGAATTCGACGGCGGCGCATTCATGAACCAGGCGTCGCACTACGTCGACCTGATCCAGTGGCTCGTCGGACCCGTCGAGAGCGTGATCGCCAAGACCGCGACGCTGGCGCGACGGATCGAGGCCGAGGACTCGGGGGCGGCCGTGATGCGCTTCCGCAGCGGCGCGCTCGGGGTGATGGAGGTGACGATGCTGACCTACCCGAAGAACCTCGAGGGCTCGATCACCATCCTCGGCGAGAAGGGGACGGTCAAGGTCGGCGGCACCGCGGTCAACAAGGTCGAGCACTGGCAGTTCGCCGACTACGACGACG
>DASZNJ010000016.1:0-14701 GCA_035551575.1 Gemmatimonadaceae bacterium | reverse complement strand
CGGTGATAGCCGCGACGCGGGTCCCACTCGGCGGCGGTGTGACCCCCACCAGCGAGGGCAGACGCCGCTCGAGCCACTGGATCTCGATCTCGCCGCGCTGGAACTCCCCGTCCTCCATCACCCGGAGATGAAAGTCGCGCGAGCTCTCGATCCCGTCGATCGTCAGCTCGAGGAGCGCGCGGTGCATCCGCTCGATCGCGGCGGCGCGCGTCTCCGCCCAGACGATCAGCTTCGCGAGCATCGGGTCATAGAACAGCCCCACCACGCTCCCCGTTTCGATCCCGCCGTCCCAGCGGACTCCCGGTCCGGCGGGGACGCGCAGATAGGTGATCCGCCCGGTCGACGGGAGGAAGCCGTTCGTCGGGTCTTCGCTCGTGATGCGGCACTCGATCGCCCAGCCGCGCGGCGCGATCTCCTCCTGCCGGAACGGGAGTTTCTCCCCGCTGGCGACACGCAGCTGCCACTGCACGATGTCGATCCCGGTGACGAGCTCCGTCACCGGGTGCTCGACCTGGACGCGGGTGTTCATCTCGAGGAAGTAGAACTGCCCGTCGCCGTCGAGGAGGAACTCGCAGGTTCCGGCGTTGACGTACCCCGCCGCCTTCGCGAAGCGCACCGCGGCCTCCCCCATCTCGCGGCGCAGGGCCGGTGACACCGCGACGCTCGGCGCCTCCTCGATCATCTTCTGGTGCCGGCGCTGGACCGAGCACTCACGCTCGCCTAACGACAGCATGTTGCCGTGCGAGTCGCCGAGCACCTGGATCTCGACGTGGCGGGGCCCTTCGACGTACTTCTCGACGTAGACGGCGTCGTCGCCGAACGAGCTCTTCGCCTCGCGCCGCGCCGCGTCGAGCGACGGGGCGAGCTGCGACTCCTCGCGCACGACCCGCATCCCCTTCCCGCCCCCGCCCGCCGCCGCCTTGAGGAGCACCGGGAAGCCGAACTGCCTCGCCACCGCCGACGCCTCGGCCGCGTCGCGAAGGGCTTCGGTGGTCCCGGGGACGACCGGCACCTTCGCGGCGACGGCGAGCTGCCGGGCCGCGGTCTTGCTCCCCGTCGCCGCGATCGCTTCCGCCGGTGGGCCGATGAACACGAGCCCGGCGTCGCGCACCGCGCGCGCGAACCACTCGCGCTCGGAAAGGAACCCGTACCCCGGATGGATCGCTTCGGCGCCGGTCGTCTTCGCCGCCTCGATGATGCGCTCACCCCTGAGATAGCTCTCGCTCGAGGGGGCGGGACCGATCAGCACCGCTTCATCGGCTTCGCGCACATGCGGCGCCGTCGCATCGGCCTCGCTGTACACTGCGACCGTCCGCACGCCCAGCTCGCGGCACGCGCGAATGACGCGCAGCGCGATCTCACCTCGGTTGGCGATCAGGACTTTGGAGAACATTGAACGGCAGTCGTGGACTGGAGATCGTTAGGTTCCTGCGTGCACGGGGTCAGGTGTCAGCCTCCAGGGCTTCGCCATACGGGACGCCGTCCCTGAACCCCTGATTCCCTACACCCAGATCGTCGGCTGCAGTCACAGCGGCATGTTGCCGTGCTTCTTCGGCGGGTTCCTGTCGCGCTTCGTCCGCAGGGTGTCGAGGGCATCGATCAGCCGCGGGCGTGTCTCGCGCGGGTCGATGATGTCGTCGACGTAGCCGCGGGCGGCGGCGACGTAGGGGTTTGCGAACTTCTCGGTGTACTCGGCGACCCGCTCATCCATCGCCGCCTTCGGGTCGGGCGCCTCGTTGATTTCCTTGCGGAAGAGGATCTCGACCGCGCCCTTCGGCCCCATCACCGCGATCTCGCCGGTCGGCCACGCGACGTTGTAGTCGCCGCGGATGTGCTTCGACGACATGACGTCGTACGCCCCGCCGTACGCCTTGCGGGTGATCACCGTCAGCTTCGGCACCGTCGCCTCGCAGTAGGCGAAGAGCAGCTTTGCCCCATGCTTGATGATCCCGCCGTGCTCCTGGGCGACACCGGGAAGGAAGCCCGGGACGTCCTCGAAGGTGACAAGGGGAATGTTGAACGCGTCGCAGAAGCGGATGAAGCGCGCCGCCTTCGTCGAGGCGTTGATGTCGAGCACCCCGGCGAGCACCGCCGGCTGGTTGGCGACGATGCCGACGCTGTGCCCGCCGAGGTGGGCGAAGCCGCAGAGGATGTTTCCAGCGAAGTCCTGCTGCACCTCGTACATCTCGCCGTCGTCGACGACGCAGCGGATGACGTCGTGCATGTCGTAGGGCCTGTTCGGGTTGTCGGGGACGACGTCGAGCAGCGCCTCGTCGCGGCGGTCGCGCGGGTCGGTGTTCCGCCCGCGCGGCGGATCGTCGACGTTGTTCTGCGGGATGAAGCGGAACAGCTCGCGGATCGCCTGCAGGCAGGCGAGCTCGGAATCGTGCGTGAAGTGCGAGACCCCTGACGTCGCGGCGTGCGTGTCGGCGCCGCCGAGCTCCTCCATCGTCACGTCCTCGTGCGTGACGGTCTTCACGACGTTGGGACCCGTCACGAACATGTACGAGGTGCCCCGGACCATGTAGACGAAGTCGGTGATCGCCGGGGAATAGACCGCGCCGCCGGCACATGGTCCGAGGATCGCCGAGATCTGCGGGACGACCCCCGAGGCGAGGGTGTTGCGGAGGAAGATCTCGGCGTACCCGCCCAACGACACGACCCCCTCCTGGATTCTCGCGCCACCCGAGTCGTTGAGCCCGATCACGGGCGCGCCGTTCCGGATCGCGAGGTCCATGATCTTGACGATCTTCTCGGCGAAGGTCTCGGAGAGCGAGCCGCCGAAGACCGTGAAGTCCTGCGAGAAGACGTAGACCAGGCGCCCGTCGATCCGGCCGTAGCCGGTGACGACGCCGTCGCCGTAGAACCTCTGCTCGTCGAGGCCGAAATCGGTCGAGCGATGGACGACGAAGCGGTCCAGCTCCACGAAGCTCCCCTCGTCGAGGAGGACGTCGAGCCGCTCCCGGGCCGACAGCTTCCCCTTGGCGTGCTGCGCCTTCAGGCGTTCCGCTCCCCCACCGAGCTCGGACTCGGCGCGGCGACGCTCGAGGAGCTCAAGTTTCTCGCGCATGGACATAAGGAGGGTGAAGCTAACGTCGAGCGGCGGGCCGGCGCCACGCGGCGCCCGCCCCGCGGTCCGGAGGCGCCAGCGATCCGCCTATTGCACGGTTCGAGGATCGGCGACACATTCTCGCCTCTGCTCACCGGACGCGCCCGCCGCACGTGCCGGCGCCGCCAGCGATCCCGCCCGTCGAACGAGCCGACGGACGCGGATGACGGGGATACGACCGTACCTACCCGCTCACCGAACGCCGCTCCTGCTGCCGCGAACGAATGGGGCTCGCCCGCGCGAAGCTGCCCCCTGAACCGCGCGGACCGCCCACCGGAGTCGACCCGCTCTCCACTGGAACCCGTACACGACATGATGAAAACCCGAGTATTCACGGTGTTGATGGGCCTGTCGTTTCTTGCCGCCGCGGCGCAGGCGCAGCAGAAGACGATCAGAGGCCAGGTCACCAACGAGGCAGGCGTCCCGATTCCTGACGTGACGGTCGCCGTCAGAGGCACGACCATCGGCACGCAGACCAACGTCGAGGGGCGGTACGTCATCCGCGCCGACGACGGCCAGGTCCTGCTCTTCCGGCTCATCGGTTACACCCCCGAGCAGCGGACCGTCGGCGACGCCACGGTCGTCGATGTCCAGCTGCGGAAGTCGGTCACGAAGCTCGATGAAGTCGTCACCACGGCGCTCGGCCAGACCGCCGCGCTCCGATCGGTCGGCACCGCGCAGCAGACGGTCCGTGGCGCCGAGATCGCGCAGTCGCAGCGGACGAACTTCGTCAATGCCCTGCAGGGGCGCGTCGCCGGCGTCACGGTGAACAGTACGTCAGGCGTCCCCGGCGCTTCGACGTCGATCACGATCCGTGGCACCAGCTCCATCAGCAGCAGCAACCAGCCCCTCTTCATCATCGACGGGCTGCCGATGGACAACAAGACGATGAACACGAGCGTGCTCGCCTCCGATGCCCCCGGCTCGGGAACCGCCTTCAGCAACCGCGGCATCGATTTCTCGAACCGCGCGGTCGACATCAACCCCGAAGACATCGAGAGCCTTACCGTCCTCAAGGGACCGGAGGCGTCGGCGCTCTACGGCATCGATGCCGCGAACGGGGCGATCGTGATCACCACGAAGCGCGGCCGGATCGGCGGCGGCGTGGAGTACAACAACTCCTTCAGCGTCGCGAGCCCGCGCGGCAGGCCGGAGCTCCAGCGCGTCTACGGGCCGAGCTCCGTGGGAAGCGCGACCTTCCTGTACTTCGGCGCTCCGTACCCGGCATCGACGCAGTTCTACGACAACATCGGCGGCTTCTTCCGCGATGCGCTCACCCAGAAGCACAACCTGTCGTTCAGCGGCGCCGCATCGGACAACAAGATCAACTACCGCATCTCGACCGGATTGACACGCGAGCAGGGAGTGATCCCGAACTCGCAGCTCAACCGCGTGAACCTCACCGGCGCGTCGGGGGTGCAGGTCCTCCCCTGGCTCCGGTCGGACCTGTCGATGAACTACTCGTACACCACCAACAGCCAGTCGCTGAAGGGCGCGAACGGCCCGCTGATCGGGCTGATGGTGTGGCCGCAGTTCGACAACGCGAAAGACTACCTGAGCCCCGCCGGCACTCGCCGCCGGGCGACGACGCTGGGACTCGCCTCGGAGATCGACAACCCGTACTTCAGCGTCAACAAGAACCAGAACAACACGAAGAACAACCGCCTGATCACGAATCTCGGGCTCCTCGTGACCCCGATTTCGTGGGGCAACCTGAAAGCCAACATCGGAACCGACACCTACACGAACGAGACCCAGGTCCTCCGTCATCCGGAGAGCGCGCTCGGTTACTCGAACAACGGCATCCTCGACCTGGCCAACGACGTCACGCGCAGCATCTCGGCGCAGACCCTCCTCAACATCAACGAGCGCCCGGTGATCGCCGGGATTTCGCTGAGCGGATTCGTCGGGACGTCTCTTTCGGACTACAAGTCCAACACCGAGGCGATGAAGGGACAGGACTTCCTCGACCCCAACTTCGTCTCGATCAACAACACGACGCTCCGCCTCCCGCGCACGACGATCTCGCAACGCCGACTGCTGAGCGCCTTCGCGAGCGCCACAGCGAACTACGACAACTACCTGTACGTGACCGTGACGGGGCGGAACGATCGCACGTCGACGATCCCGCGGCCGCGCAACTCGTTCTTCTACCCGTCGGTGTCGACGAGCTTCATCTTCAGCGACGCGTTGCCGGTCCTCCACAAGTACATGACGTCGGGCAAGCTGCGCGCGGCGTTCGCGGAGGTCGGGCGCGATGCGCGGCCGTACGCCGATCGTCCCTCGCTCGAGTTCAAGACCACTTCGTTCGGCGGCTTCGGCTACGGCTTCACGGGGCCCAACCCGGACCTCAGGCCGGAGTTCGCCAAGTCGTACGAGTTCGGCACGGAGCTCAGCTTCCTCGACGATCGGCTTGGCGTCGACGCGACCATCTACCGGAAGCAGACGAAGGACCAGATCGTCAACGACATCCGCGGCAGCTACGGCACCGGGTTCGTCCTGTTCAACCTGAACGGTGCCGTCACGCGGAACTCGGGACTCGAGCTGTCGGTCCGCGCCACCCCGCTCACCACGCCGAGCTTCTCGTGGGACGTGCTCGCCAACTTCGACCGTTCGCGCGGCAAGGTCGTCTCGCTCCCCCGCAACCTGCCCGAGTCCTACGTATCGGACACCTGGCTGTTCGGCAACGTGCGCAACGGCAACATGCCCGGGCTGTCGACGGAGTCGCTCACCGGATGGTTCTACCTCCGCAACAACCAGGGCCAGCTGCTCATCGACCCGACGACGGGACTTCCCCTCCGGTCGAGCACCTTCATCGACCGGGGCTACGACCGCCACCCGGATTTCACCGTCGGCCTCACCAACAGCTTCCGCTACAACAAGCTGTCGCTCAACGTGCTGCTCGACTTCCGCAAGGGCGGCGACGTGTACAACGCCACCGACCAGTACCTCACGGCCCGCGGCCTCAGCATGCGGACGCTCGACCGCAACATCCCGCGCGTCATCCCCGGCGTCATCCGCGACGGCAAGGAGAACTCGGGCACTCCGACGGTCAACAACATCGTCGTGATCCCCTCCCAGCAGACCACGTACTATACGGGGATCAGCGAGGAGCTGTTCATCGAGAAGAACATCAACTGGGTCCGGCTCAAGGACGTCACGCTGTCCTATGAGCTCCCGCCGCGCTATGCGCGGAGCGCGAGCGTCTTCGTGACGGGGACGGATCTCTTCCTCATCACGAACTACACCGGGCTCGATCCGATCGTGAACGGCAACACCGCGGCAGTGGGCGGGTCAGGGGGCGTCGGGATCGACTTCGGCAACTTCCCGACTCCGCGCACCTTCGCGTTCGGGGTACGCCTCGGACTCTGACCGGCACCGCGCTCGATGGAGCCCGGATACCCAACTCTTTCAGCTGACAGAGACATTCGATGAAGAAACGATACATCGCAGCGCTGGCCGGATGCCTGACGGCGTTCACGGCCTGCAGTGACTGGCTCGACGTCAACACCAACCCGAACGGCCCGCAGAGCGTGTCGGCGAACCTGTACCTCCCGCCGATGCTCCACTGGATGGCGACCGCGCCGCAGTTCGACGGGCGGTTCGTCGGCCGCTACACGCAGCAGTGGACGCTCCCCGGCACGGCGCTCTCGACGTGGGACCGGATGGGCTACGATCCGGGGAGCGACAACGGCGGCGAGCAGTGGCGCGACGTGTACTGGTCGTTCGGCCAGAACCTCGTCGACATGAACCGGAAGGCCGAGGCGGAGCAGCGATGGGACCTGCTCGGCGTCGGGCAGATCCTCAAGGCGTGGGGATGGATGGTGCTCGCCGACCTGCACGGCCCGATCATCATCAAGCAGGCGTTCGACCAGACCCGGACGACCTTCGATTACGACTCCGAAGCATACGCGTACGCGGAGACGCAGCGCCTGCTCAACGAGGCGATCAGGAACCTGCAGCGCACCGACGGCGCCGTGGACCAGGCGTATCTCGGCCGCACCGATCACGTGTACAACGGCGACCGGACGAAGTGGCTCAAGTTCGCGTACGGCCTGCTGGCGATGAACCTGAACCACTACACCAACCGACCCGGCTATGACCCGGACTCGGTCATCAAGCTCGTCGACCTCTCGTTCGCCAGCAACGCGGACGACGCCCTGCTCGCCTACCCGGCGACGAACAACGACGACACGAACTTCTGGGGCCGGACGCGCAACAACATCACGAGCTACCGCCAGACCCAGTTCGTGGTGCGGCTGATGGACGGCACCGACTTCGGCGTCGTCGACCCTCGGATGAGCCGGATGCTGGCGATCGATTCCGCGGGCACCACGTACCGGGGGCTCGATCCGAACGTCATCGGCTTCGGCGCTCTGACCGTGGCCCAGCGGCCAAGAAACTTCTTCGGCTTCCCCAGCTCGGGAGGTGTCGGCGTCCCCGGCCGCTACATCTTCACGGACAAGGCGCACATGCCGATCATGACGTACTCGCAGCTGCAGTTCGTCAAGGCCGAGGCGGCGTTCCGGAAGGGTGACAAGGCAACGGCGCTCGACGCGTACAGGAAGGGCGTCGCGTCGCACATCGATTTCGTGAACGCACGCAACACGGACGACAACCAGACCGTGCCGCAGATCTCGGCGGCCGAGAAGGCGGCGTTCCTCGCCGACCCGGCGATCGTCCCGACCGACCCGAACGCGCTGACGCTGACCCAGATCATGACCCAGAAGTACATCGCGCAGTGGGGCTGGGGGCACAACGAGCTGTGGATGGACATGCGCCGCTTCCACTACACGGACATCGACCCCGCCACCGGCCAGCAGGTTTACCCGAACTTCAGGATCCCGACGTCGCTCTACGTCGACAACGGCGGGCTGCCCGTCTACCGCATCCGCCCGCGCTACAACTCCGAATACGTCTGGAACCAGCAGGGGCTGTCGGCCATCGGCGCCCTCGACCCGGCGTACCACACCAAGATGCTCTGGATCATCGACCCCAGCCAGCCATGAAGACACATCGCATCCTTGCAGCTTTGCTCTGTGCCGGAACGCTCGCTGGCTGCGGGGCGGAGATCGATCCGATCGCCCCGGTCCGCGGGCCGGCTCCGGCCGCGCTGATCAAGTTCTTCAACTTTTCGGTCGGGGCGCCCGGCGTGAACTTCTACGCCAACGACACGAAGATGACGGCGATCAGTTCGGCGACCGGGACCGAGTCGACGACGGGGACGACCTACACGAACGCCGGCGCCGGCGGGCTGTACGTCGCCATCGCGCCCGGCCAGTACACCTTCACCGGCCGCATCGCCGCGACGACCGACAAGGATCTCGCGATTTCGACCGCGGCCCAGACGATCGCCACCGGGAAGTCGTACTCGTTCTACCAGTCCGGGATCTACGACGCCGGAACGAAGACGGCGGATTCCTTCGTCCTCGAGGACAACTGGACGATCCCGACGGATACGCTGGCGCACGTGCGCTTCGTCAATGCGATCTCGAACGCACCAAATCCGATCCAGCTCGTGATCAAGAGCCAGGAGACCGGATCGAGCGAGATTGCGATCGGCGGCCCGACGGCGTACAAGGCGGGAACCGACTTCGTGCCGGTGCCGGGGAGCGTGTACGACCTGTACGGGCGCTATCCCGGATCTGGAACGAACGTCTTCACGCGAACCGGTGTCTCCTTCAGCGGGCGGCGCGTGTACACGATCACCGCCCGCGGGGACGCGACGTCGTCCGTCGCGGCGAACAAGCCGGCGTTCGACAACACGATCAATTACTGACCGTCCTCGACGAAGAAGCCCCCGGCCAGCTGGCCGGGGGCTTCTTCGTATTCCCTACCGAGCAGGTTACACGGGGCCGAGGCCCTGCTCCTCCTCCATCGGGATGATCTTCGACGGCGTCTCCGGGCGGGGCGGCTGCTCCTCCGGAATGTTGGTCACCGTCAGCACGATGCGGCGGTGGATCGGGTCCACCTCCAGCACGCGCATGTCGAAGTTCATGCCTTCGTAGGCCACGTCCGCCGGGCTCGTGATCGCCTTGGTGGTCGGCAGCTGCGAGATCGGAACGAACCCCTCGATGTCGTTGCCGATGTCGACGACGACGCCCTTGTCCATCAGGCGGACGACCTTCCCCGACAGCTCGGTGCCGACCGGGTAGGTCTCGCCGATCTTCAGCCACGGATCCTCCTCCGCCTGCTTCAGGCCGAGGCTGATGCGCTTGTTGTCGCTGTCGATGTTGAGGATCACGACGTCGACCGCGTCACCCTTCTTCACGACTTCCGACGGATGCTGGACACGCTTCGTCCAGCTCATGTCGGAGATGTGAATGAGGCCGTCGATGCCGGGCTCGATCTCGACGAAGGCGCCGAAGCTGGTCAGGTTGCGGACCTTGCCGTTGATGCGCGTGCCGACCGGGTACTTGAGCGGCAGTACCATCCACGGATCCTGCTCCGTCTGCTTCATGCCTAACGAGATCTTCTCCTCGTTCGGATCGACCTTGAGCACCACCGCCTCGATCGCCTCGCCGATCGACACCAGCTTCGACGGGTGCCGGACGTTGCGCGTCCAGCTCATCTCGCTGATGTGGACGAGACCCTCGATCCCCGGCTCGAGCTCGATGAAGGCGCCGTAGTTCGTGATGCTGACGACCTTCCCCTGCACCCGCGTGCCGACCGGATACTTCTCGGCGACGTCCTTCCACGGGTAGCTCTGGAGCTGCTTGAGGCCGAGCGAGATGCGCTCGCGCTCCCAGTCGATGTCGAGCACCTTGACCTCGAGCTCCGCGCCGATCTGCACCAGCTCGGACGGATGCGAGATGCGGCCCCACGACATGTCGGTGATGTGCAGGAGCCCGTCGACGCCGCCGAGATCGATGAATGCACCGAAGTCGGTGATGTTCTTGACGACGCCCTTGCGCACCTGGTCCTTGGCGAGGTCCTTCATCAGCTTCTCGCGCTTGCCCGCCCGCTCCTGCTCGAGGATCACGCGGCGCGAGACGACGATGTTCCGCCGGCGCTTGTTGAGCTTGATGATCTTGAACTCGTACTTCTGCCCGAGGAGCTCGTCGATGTTCGGCACGCGCCGCAGGGCGATCTGCGAGCCGGGGAGGAACGCGTCGACGCCCATGAGGTCGACGACGACGCCGCCCTTGATCTTCTTGACGAGCGTCCCTTCGACGGGCTGGTCGCTCTCGTAGGCGACGCGGATGCGCTCCCACACGCGCATGAAGTCCGCTTTCTTCTTCGAGAGGACGACGGACCCTTCCTGATCCTCGAGGTGCTCGAGCAGGACCTCGACCTCGTCACCGATCTTGAGGTCCGGATGGTCCTTGAACTCCTCGAGGGGGATGGTGCCTTCGGACTTGAAGCCGATGTCGAGCACGACCATGTTGTCGCGGATATCGAGCACCCGCGATTTTACGATCTCGCCCTCGTCGATCGAGGCGAGCGTGCCGTTGTACAGCTCCATCATCCGGTCGTACTCGTCCGACGAATAGTCGTCCTCGTCGTAGAGCTCGGGGCGGCGGTTGATGAGGGGACGGAGCTGCGCGCGCTGCGCGTCGCGCTTCTCACGCTGCAGGTCGCGCTTCTCCTGCGTCATCGTCCCGCCGGTTGAAGTGGTGTCGAGTTCGGGCATACCGATCAGAAAGCTCCTGATACGCGGAGTTGACCTCGCCGCGCCGAGGCAAGAATGCGAGAAGGACCGCGCGCGGGTGCGCGCGGCTAGAACCATTGAAAGTAGAGGGTTCTGTGGCTCGGCGCAAGTTACGTCTTCCCCTGCGTTTAGCAGGACGGCCATGAGGCAGAACGGCACTCCGTCATGAGGGCATGAGGCAGAACTGCCCGGCCAGGGAGGCAACACGGCATGCTGCCCTGCCACCTGACATGCTGCAGGGGCACGAGGCAGGGGCACGAGGCAGGGGCACGAGGCAGGCTCCAAATCCAGAGGCCACGGACGGCGGGATGACCGTGCCAGCGACGGCGGTGGATTGGGCGTCAGTGCGGGAAGGCGGTGACGTCAGAGCGGGCTGCGCGAACTATCCTGCCCGCCATGAACCTCGATGAATGGGTCCAAACGGCGCCAAGGGCGCTTCGTGAGTCGCCGCTGTGGAAGGTCCGCGTCTACCAGATCGGGACTTACGTAGCGCGCCTGGCCGGGCAGGACGCCGCCGCGCTGGAGCGCCATCCGCGACTCGCGGGTACGGTATCACAGCTCGTAAAGTCCGCGGGCTCGGTTCCAGCGACCGTGTCCGAGGGCTACTCGCGACAGTCACGTCGGGAACGGATCAAGTATTACGAATACGCACTTGGCTCCGCGCGCGAGGCGACGACCTGGTACTCGAACGCCGCCGATACGCTGCCCGCCGAAATGGTCGACGATCGCCTAACGCTTCTCGCCCGCGCCTGCCAGCTGCTGCTCAAGATGATCCAGAACGAACGCAAGGGCAAAGGCCGCGACTTCCCCAAAGACCTCCCCTGAACCCTACGCTGCCTCTTGCCCGTTGCTCCTGCCTCTTGCCCGTTGCTCCTGCCTCTTGGCCGCGGATCCTGCCTCGTGCCACCTGCCTCCTGTCCCTGCAGCATGTCCCAGTGGCCGTGCACCCTGCCGTGTTGCCTTCATGGCCGTGCAGTTCTGCCTCGTGCCCCCGGCCGTGGCTAGCGCGCTTCTGGCCCTCGCCGCCCGACCCCCTTCGCCAACGCGACGATCCTCTCCACCTGGTCCGCCTGCGTCAGGTACGTCGTGTCGATCAGGATCGCGTCCCTCGCCTGCACCGTCTGCGTCGAGTCGCGGGCGTCGCGTTGCACGAGCCGTTCGGTCTCCTCCGCGATCTCGGCGTCGGTCGGGCGTCGCGACAGCCGCTGGACGAGCCGCCGTTTGGCGCGCTCCCATGGGTCGGCGACGAGAAAGATCTTGAGCTGTGCGTCGGGGAAGACCACCGTGCCGATGTCGCGGCCGTCGACCACGACGTCGCTCCCCGCGGCAGCGCGGCGGACTTCCGCGTTCACCCACTCGCGAACCCCCGGCATCCGCGCGGTGCGCGACACCTCGCGCGTCACCTCGCCGCCGCGGATCTCCCCGTCGGCGGGCTCGCCGCGGATGAGCGGGATGAACCCGGTTTCCGTCGGGCGAAGCGAGACCTGGCGAGCGACGGCGAGCACCGACGGTTCCGACCACTCGTCCGGGGACCCGCCGGCACGGAGCCGCGCCGCGGTCACCGCCCGGTAGAGCGACCCCGAGTCGACGTGGCGAAAGCCGAGCTTCTGCGCCACCCACTGCGCGGTGGACGACTTTCCCGAGGCGGCGGGGCCGTCGATGGCGACGACGATCTTCCGGCTCGGGTCGGCGATCGGGGGGACGTAGGGCGGGGTCGGTTCGTGCATGGCAGCAATCTACGCGGATCGCGGTGGATTGCCGTGGCTCCCCTCACCGCGACGCGTGTGACGGGTGATGCCATCCAGCAGCGCCCAGAACCCGGGGAATGAGACGATCGCGCAGCCCGGGTCATCGACGGTGATCGCGTTCCCGGGGAGCGCACCGAGGATGCCGAACGCCATTGCCAGGCGGTGGTCGCCGTGCGTCCTGACCGGGCCGCGAAGGGGCTTGTCGCTGCCGGTCACGCGGAGGCCGTCCGGCAGCTCCTCGGCGTCCGCGCCCAACGTTCGGAGGTTGGCGGCGACGGTTGCGATGCGATCGCTCTCCTTCACCCGGAGCTCGGCGGCGCCGCGGATCTCGGTCGTGCCTTCGGCGCGGGTGGCGACACAGGCGAGCAGGGGAAGCTCGTCGATCATCGACGGGATCTCCGCGCCCCCGGCGGTGGTGGCCCGGAGCGCCCCGGCGCTGGCGCTGGCGACGATCGTTCCGACGGGCTCGCCGCCCTGGTCGTGCTCGTCCTCGAAGTGCACGCTCGCCCCCATCCGCCGCAGCGCCGCGTAGAAGCCGGTCCGCGTCGGGTTCAACCCGATTCCTCGCAGCCGGAGCGCGCCGCGACCGGCGAGGACGGCAAGTGCCGCGAAGAATGCCGCGGAGGACGGATCGCCGGGGATCTCGATGTCGAGCGGACGCAGCGTGTCGGCAGGGATGATCCGCACCGCGTCCCCCATCGCGCTGACCGGGACTCCGGCCGCCCGCAGCATGCGTTCGCTGTGGTCGCGCGACGGGTCGGGCTCGCGCACCGTCGCCTCGACTCCGCCGACGAGTGCCGCGAACAGGATGGCGCTCTTCACCTGCGCGCTCGACTTCTCGTTCACCCAGTCGATCGAGCGCAGTGCACCGCCGCGGACGGTCATCGGGAGCCCGTCACCGGTGAGCGCGACGCGCGCCCCCATCGCCTCGAGCGGGCGCGCGATGCGGCGCATCGGCCGGCGCGACAGGCTCGCGTCGCCGACGAACACCGACTCGAACGCGTAGCCCGCGCACACCCCGGCCATCAGCCGCGTCGTCGTCCCGCTGTTCCCGCAGTCGAGGGGCGCGCTCGAGGCGCGGAACGCGCGCAGCCCGCCCCCGCCCACCCGTATCGCGGCGTCGAGCGGCGGGACCACGGCGCCTAACGCGCGGAGCACACCGGCCGTCGACTGGACGTCGGCGCTCTGCAGCACCCCGCGGAGGCGCGACTCCCCCGTCGCCAGCGCGGCGAGCATCAGGGCGCGGTGGGAGATCGACTTGTCGCCCGGTACGCGCAGATCCCCGTCGACGGTCAGCGCAGCCATTGCTCGAGCGCGGTCGCGATGTCGGTCTTCTCGTCGCGGTACTTGACGACCACCGGCGTCTGCAGCGCGAGCCCCTCGCGCCGCCCCCACTCCCCGCCCACCTGCCGCGCCCCGGGCACGACGACCGCGTTCTCGGGAATCTCGAGCGGGCGCTCGGCGCTGCCGCGGTACACCTGCTCGCGCACCAGGTCGTACACCGGCGTCCCGCGCGTCAGGATCACGCCGGCGCCGAGCACCGCGCCGCGCCTGACGACGGTCCCCTCGTAGACGCCGCAGTTGCCGCCGACCATCACGCCGTCCTCGATCACCACCGGCGACGCGTTCACCGGCTCGAGCACGCCCCCGACCTGCGCCGCGGCCGAGAGGTGGACGCGTTCGCCGACCTGCGCACAGGAGCCCACGAGAGCGTGCGAATCGATCATCGTCCCCGCGCCGACCCACGCGCCGACGTTCACGTACATGGGGGGCATGCAGACGACTCCCTGGGCAAGGTGCGCCCCGCGCCTGACGGCGGACCCGCCGGGAACGAGGCGCACCCCATCGTCCGGCGTGAATCGGCGCGGCGGCATCATCGCCTTGTCGGTGAACCCGAACGTCGTGTCCATCGGCTGCGCGACCACCGGGGAGATGCGAAACGCGAGCAGGATCGCGCGCTTCACCCATGGCACCGCCTGCCACGTCCCGTCCGCCCCGCGACGCGCCGCGCGGAGTGTCCCGCTCTCCAGTGCGTCGAGCACGGCTTCGATCGCCGCACCGGCGCCGCCGGGGAGCGGGTCACCGGCGGGGGTCGCCGCGAGGCGCTCGATCTCGCGCTCGAGCGCGTCGTCCGACGCCGTCATGCGAGCGCACCGGCCGCCTGGAGCGCGCCGCGGAGCAGCGGCAGGTGCT
>DASZNJ010000015.1:0-6009 GCA_035551575.1 Gemmatimonadaceae bacterium | reverse complement strand
CGGCCCGCCGTCGCAGTGCTGCTCGAAGTGGAAGTCGAGAGCGGCGAGCTGGTCGAACGCATAGCGCACGCTGTCGATGGTGACCCAACCGGTTGTCTCGTTGCAGCCCCGCGAGTCGAGGCTCCAGGCGATCCCGCCAATTGCCGGGTCGCTGAAGTCGGTGCGTGTCAGCCGCGTGTACGTGCCCGGCTGCAGCCGTCCGAGCGACTGCGGAACCGACATGTACCCGTCCCATCCCTCGCCACCGGCGACAAACGCGTCGAACTTCACGCCCTTCGCCTGCGCGGTGATGGTGGCGGTCTCGGAGGTGTAGCTGTACGTGTCTCCCTGGCCGACCCAATCCCCCGGGTCGCTGTCGAACCGCGCCCAGTTTCCCTCCGTCGGCGCCAGGACGGAGAGTGCCATGTACCCGGTCTTCCCCTCGCTGGTGGCGGCGATCACGGCGATGCCGCGCGACACTCCCGTCACCAGTCCGGTCGAGTCGACGCGAGCGACGTGATGGTCGCTTGTCCCCCAGCTCACGACGGCACTGGGGATCGTGTAGCCCCCGACGTCCACCGCGATCGAGCGGAGCTGCACCGTCTGTCCGGCGATGATGGTCGCCTTGCGCGGCGTGAGCATCAGGAGGTCGACGGGGCCGAGCGTCACGTGGAAGGGGGCGGTCGCGTGCTGCGCGCCGATCTCCGCGGTGATCTTTCCCTTTCCGGGGCCGACGGCCGTCACCAGCCCACCGGTGACCGAGACGCGCGCCGCACCGGGGTGGGTCGACCCGAACAGCGCCACACGGTCGGGGATGATCCGCCCGATCGAATCCCTGGCGGTGACGATGGCCTGCTCGGTCTCGCCGACGCGGAGCCCCGCGTTCTTCAGGGCGACCGTCAGCGAGGCGACGCGCACGTCGCTGACGGTGACGAGCGCGGTGCCGACGGCCTGGCCGCTGGTCACAGTGATCGCCGCGCTCCCCTCGGCGACACCCTCGACGGTGCCGTAGGCGTTCACGGTGGCGACCCCCGGGTTGCTCGACGTGTAGGTAGCTGGAGGCCCCGACAACGGATTGCCCGCCGCGTCGACGAGCCTCGCCGACAGGTAGAAGAACTCGCGGCGCCCGAGGGTCGCGCTTGCCGGGCTCACCAGCAGGTGCGGTCCGGACGCCCCGCGCACCGTGAGCGTCGCGATGGCATGGGCGCCGTCGTCGGCGGTCGCGGTCACGGTGGTGACGCCGCCGCGCCGGGCGGCGACCTGCCCTGCCATGCTGACCGCGGCGATCGCCGTGTCGCCGACCGCCCACGTGATCGCCTGGCCGTCCATCCGCGCGCCCCTGGCGTCGCGCGCGAACGCGGTGAGCTGAGCCGCCTTCCCCTCGTCCAGCGCGATCACCGCCGGGGAGAGGTCGACCGACACGGCGCCGGTGCCGCCGCGCACCCCGGTGATCGCGTCGGCGACCGCGCCACAGGAGAGGGAGCCGAGCGCGAGCAGCGCACCGGCCACGGCGGCGACGCCGGTGCGAACGATTGTTGTCCGGCAGCGCCGGCGGTGAACGAAGGCGTCGGCCATGACGCGGCTCCGATCGGGAGGTCGCGAACGAGCGAGAGGAGCACGACGTGCAAAAACCGCGCACCTAACGGCGACGAGGCGCCGGGTTTCCCGGCTGCAGCCGGCGGTTCCCGTGCTCGCCAGAGATCGTGGTGGCTGCGGGGGGAGAGCGATGCTCCCCGCGCGCCCGCGCGCTCAGGCGCGGGGAAGGGTGAGCGTGAAGCTGCTCCCCACCCCCTGCGTGCTGTTCACGGTCAGGTCGCCGCCCATCCCGCGGGCGAGGTCGCGACTGATCGACAGCCCCAGCCCCGTCCCTTCCCCCGGTGCGTTGAGCCGGCGCTCGATCTGGACGAACGGCGCGAAGACGTGCTCGAGGCGATCGGGGGCGATCCCGATGCCCGTGTCCTCGACCGAGATCGCGACGGCATCACCGCGGTCCGCGCAGCGAAGCGACACGGTACCGCCGGCCGCGGTGAACTTGATGGCGTTCGAGAGCAGGTTGAGGAGGATCTGCCGCAGCTTGTCCGGGTCGGCGCGAACCGCGAGCTCTCCGCCGAGGACGCTCCGCTCGAAACGGAGCGACTTCGCCTCGAGCTGGAGCGCGACGAGCGGCTCGATGGCCTCGAGCGCCTGCGACACCGGCACCGTGGCCAGCTGATACTCGACGCGGCCCGCCTCGAGCTTCGCGAAGTTGAGCACGTCGTTGATGAGCCCGAGGAGGTGATGCTGGCTCCGGCGGATGCGGGTGATCGCCTCGCGCTGCGCGTCCGTTATCGGGCCGTGAATGCCGATCTCGAGGAGCTCCGCATACCCCGCGATCGCGTTGAGCGGCGTGCGAAGCTCGTGGCTCATCGTCGCGAGGAACTCGGTCTTCGCGCGGTTCGCATCCTCCGCCGCCTCGCGCGCGGCCCGCTCGGCCTCGACGTCGGTGTTCGTCCCGAACCAGCGGACGACGCGACCGGCGGCATCGCGCAGGGGGGAGACGCGGGTGAGGAAGGGCCGGAAGCGGCCATCCGCGCCGCGCAGCGGGAACGTCATCTCGAAGGGTCCACCGGAGGCGATCGACGCCTGCCAGCGCTTCATCACCTCGGGCAGTGCTGCCGGGTCGTGCACCGACTGCCACCCCCACCCCACCATCTGCTCGGGGGTCGTCCCCGTGTACGCGTACCACCGCGCGTTGTACCAGTCGATGTAACCGTCGGCCCGCGCCGTCCAGGCGAGCGTCGGGATGGCGTCGGCCAGGGTGCGCAGCTGGCGTTCGCTCTCGGCAAGGTCGGCCGCCGCGCGCTCGGCCGCCTGGGTGCGCTCGGCCAGCTGCTCGGTCGTTGCCCCGAGCTCCTCGGCCGTCACCTCGAGCTCGGCGGCCTGGTCCTGCAGCTGCTGGTTCGCCAGCTCGAGCTCGAGCCCCTGCTCCTGGAGCTGCTCGTTCTGGGCGGCGAGCGCCGCGTTCATCTCGCGCAGCGCACGCGCCGCTTCCTTCTCGGCGGTGACGTCGCGGACCTCGACGACCGTTCCGACCGGGCGATCGCCCTCGATGATCGGGCTCGCCGCGCACACGACCGGGAAGAAGCTTCCGTCCTTGCGGATGAAGACGTCCTCGTGCGCGCGGACCTCGAAGTGCTCCGGCAGCGCGCGGTCGATGGGGCACTCGGCCATCGGGTAGGGCGAGCCGTCGGGGCGGTGGTGGTGGATCGCGTAGTGCAGCGGGAAGTCGCGGATCTCCTCGAGGGTGAAGCCGGTCATCGCCACCGCGGCGGGGTTGACGTAGGTGGGGTGGCCCTCGGCGTCCATCAGGAAGAGGGCGGACGTCGCGTTGTCGGCGACGAGCCGAGTGAGGGCGCTCTGGCGCGCGAGCGCCGCCTCGGCGCGCGCCCGCTCGACGGCGTCCCAGGTGCGCTCGGCCACGGCCTCGAGCAGCTCCACTTCCTCGGCGGAGAACTCGTGCGCGTCACGATAGTGCATGAACATGACGGCGACGAGGCGGCCGTTCTTGAGGAGCGGGACGTCGACGCTGGCCCCGACCGCGAGGGCGGCGTGCGCGGCGCGCTCGGCGTCGCTGAGGGAGGGGTCGCGGGCGACGTCGCCCCTCGCGACGGTCCGCCCGGCGCGGAGCGCGGCGAGCAGCGCGGGGCTGTAATCCTCCACGCGGTAGCGTCCCTCGATGCCGCGCACGCCGTCGGTGTAGTTGAGGGTCACGACCGATTCGCCATTCTCGTGCATCTCGGCGTATCCGACGCGGGTCGCACGGGAGTGCTCGCCGAGCGCGCGCGCGGCCTGGTACTGGATCGCCGCGGGGTCCGCCAGCGGGCGGAGGCGATCGCTGAGGGCGAGGAGGAAGCGCTGTCGGGCCTCGCTCGTGGTGAGGGCAGCTTCCGCGCGGGCGGCCGCGGCGTTCGCCTCACGGAGCTGGTCGATTACCGCCTGCTGGTCGCGGGCGAGCCGATCCCGGGCTTCGCCGGCACTCCGCAGCCGGACGGTCTCGGTGACGTCCTCCACGCGGTGGATGATGAACCTCACCCGGCCGTCCGCACCGAGGACGGGGGTGTTGACGGGAGTCCACCATCGCTCCTCGAACCCGCCGCCCGCGGCGGTCGGGCGCGGGATGTCGTACCGCTGCACGGCCATGGTATCGGCGCGGCGCGTCTCGAGCACCCGCGCGAGCGAGGCGCTGAGGTTCGCGACCCCGGTCGCCGCGGGATCATCCGGGTTGTCGGGGAAAGCGTCGAACAGCGTGCGCCCGACGAGGGACCCCCGCTCCGACATCGTGGCGCGGAGGTACGCGTCGTTCACCGCGACGATCGCGAAGTCAGGGGGCGCCAGGACCAGGTAGGGGGTGGGCGCCGCTTCGAAGAGCGCCTGAAAGTCGTCTGCTGAAAGTGGCAAGGTAGGAACACTCCGCGTGCGCGATCGCTCCCGGATCTCCGTCCGTCGCTCCCAGGGGAGCGCCGACTGTCGCCGAGGCCTGCGCGCCTGTTGCACACCTTGGGCCCCGGGGCCCGCACCTGGGGAGCCGCGTCCTGGCGCGCCGCGCCCGCCGGGATGCGCCCCAGCGCGCGCAGGAGCGAGCGGTCGGGGGAGGGCGGGACGATACATCTCGCCGTGATGGGGTGCGCTGGCCGTGCCTGCAGGGGGCCCGGCTGATTACGTTATGATCGAGCACTGCGCCGGATGCGGCCGGCGGGTGAGGGCAGGCTGCCGCGCGCGCCCCGCGTAGCGCGCCGCCCTGCAGGCTGGACAACGCCGCGACTCATCGCCCTGCCGAGGTTCAAGTGGCACCACAGTTCATCTACGTAATGAAGGCGCTCCGGAAGGTGATTCCACCTTCGCGGATCATCCTCGACGACATCTGGCTCTCGTTCTATCCCGGCGCGAAGATCGGGGTGCTCGGGCCTAACGGTTCAGGAAAGTCCTCGCTCCTCCGGATCATGGCCGGGGTCGACCAGGAGTTCCAGGGGGAGGCATGGCCGCACAAGGGGACGCGGATCGGCTACCTCCCGCAGGAGCCCAGGCTCGACGAGACCAAGGACGTACGCGGCAACGTCGAGGAGGCGGTCAAGCTGCAGCGGGCGAAGCTCGACCGCTTCAACGCGATCGCGATGGAGTTCGCCGAGCCGGACGCGGACTTCGACAAGCTGATGGCGGAGCAGGGGGCGCTGCAGGAGTACATCGACCTGCACGACCTGTGGAACCTCGACAACAAGGTCGAGATCGCGATGGACGCGCTGCGGCTGCCGCCGGCGGATGCGGACGTGAGCAAGCTGTCGGGTGGAGAGAAGCGCCGAGTGGCGCTGTGCCGGGTGCTGCTCGAGGAGCCGGACATGCTGCTCCTCGACGAGCCGACCAACCACCTCGATGCGGAGAGTGTGGCGTGGCTCGAGCACTTCCTCGAGCAGTATCCGGGGACGGTGGTCGCGGTGACCCACGACCGCTACTTCCTCGACAACGTGGCGAAGTGGATCCTCGAGCTCGATCGCGGGAAGGGGATGCCGTACGAGGGCAACTATTCCGGGTGGCTCGAGCAGAAGAAGAACCGCCTGCAGACGGAAGAGAAGCAGGCGTCTGCTCGTCAGCGCACTTTGGACCGCGAGCTGGAGTGGGTGCGGATGTCGCCGCGGGCGCGGCAGGGAAAGAGCAAGGCGCGCATCCAGCAGTACGAGCAGCTGGCGAGCGAGGCGCAGCAGGAGAAGGTGGCGTCGAACGAAATTGTCATTCCGCCACCGCCACGGTTAGGCAACGACGTGGTGATCGCGAAGAACCTGAAGAAGGGGTTCGGGGACAAGCTGCTGTTCGAGGGGCTGAGCTTCTCGCTGCCGCGGGGGGGGATCGTCGGGATCATCGGTCCTAACGGCGCGGGGAAGACGACGCTGTTCAAGATGATCATAGGCACGGAGAAGCCCGACGGGGGGGAGCTGAAGATCGGCGAGACCGTGCAGCTGGCGTACGCGGACCAGAACCGGACGCTGAATCCGAACAACA
>DASZNJ010000014.1:0-16404 GCA_035551575.1 Gemmatimonadaceae bacterium | reverse complement strand
ACCAGCAGGCGAACCGAGGGGCGCTTGGGCGGGTGACGGCGCATATGCTCGCGCTCGAGGCGTCGGATCGCGCGTGGGATGATGCGCGCATCATGCACCGCGAGCCGCTGCTCCGGACGATTGCGGAGCAACTCATGAAGTCCGCGTCGGCCATCAGCGCACACATCGCGGATGGGTACGGGCGACGCTCACCGCGCGACAGGATTCGCTTCTACGAGTACGCCCTCACGGAGAACGGAGAAGCGGAGACGTGGTATCGGAACGGGCGACACGTCCTCCCACCCGACGTGGTCGAGGAGCGCATTGCGCGACTGACCTCGATCCGGCGGCTCGTTCTTACGATGATCAAGCGCGAACGCGGTGGCGGCGGCTGGAACGACCCCAAGGGACCGCCTAACCGCCGCTAGTCCTTCTCCCTCCCCGGTCCCTTCCTCATCCCTCGTCCGTCCCTCATCCCTCGTCCGTCCCTCATCCCTCGTCCCTCGTCAACTACGCCGCAGGGATCAACGGCGCCACTCCCTCATCCCTCGTCCGTTGGTGGCCCACGTCCCACCATCCCTCATCGCGCCAGTCGCCTTAGGCGACTGCGCCCATCCCTGATCCCTCGTCCGTCCCTCGTCCCTCGTCCGTCGTCCCTCGTCGCCCTATGTTGCAGTCATGCGCATTGCTTTCGCTTTATTTGCCGACGCCGCCAACCTCTCCCAGGAAGGAAAGCTGAACGTCCTCGGCGTCTTCGATGCCGTCCAGGTCGGCCAGCTCCCGACGATCCATCCACGCGCCCACCTCGTCGCCCGCATCACCGGATCGCGGAGTGACGTCGGCGTCCACGCGATGACCCTGATCTGGCGCACCCCGTCCGGCGAGACGATCTGGTCGAGCAACGGCGAGCTTGGCATCGAGCAGCCGCCGGCAGGGGTCGAGCAGATGGACCTGCCGTTCATCGCCGCGCTCGACCTTCCGCTGGATCGGGCGGGCACCTTCACGCTGGCGATCGAGATCGATGGCGAGCAGATGGCCACCGTCCCGCTCCAGGTCCGCTCGTCCGCGCCGCCCCCGGGGCCGCGGATTCCCGGCAGCCCGCTCGTCAGCTGAAGCGGCTTCGCGGCGCGCCGGTCCGAGCGCCTAACGCGCGACCGGGGGGATCCTCCGCGCGCCGGTGAACCGGCTGCGCAGCTTCTCGACGTAGAGGTCGTCGGTGTCGTCGAGCCGCTCGATCGCGACCCCGCCCCTGCCTAACGCGGAGTGGATCATCGACCGGTCGCCGAGGGCGATCCCGACATGCGTCACCCGGCCGTCGTCGCGGTCGGAGAAGAAGAGGAGGTCGCCGGCGGCGAGCGCGAGCGGGTCGGTGCCGGCGCTCTCCCCCGCCGTCGCCTGCTGCCAGGCGTCGCGAGGGAGGGTCATGCCGTGCAGTCGGAAGGCGGTCTGGACGAGCCCCGAGCAATCGGCGCCCCACGGAGTCGCGCCCCCCCAGAGGTAGGGCGTCCCCTCGAAGATCGTCGCCGCGGTGCGGGCGGCGGCGGCGGGGCTCGGGGGGTGCTCGCCGCGCAGCGCGTCGGCGGCGAGGGCGCGGCCGCTCTCGATGGTGTCCTCGGGGAGGAGCAGCGCTCCGGGCGGGAGGACGCGGCGGCGCTCGCCGGCGTTGCGGACGACGCAACCGAGTGACGTCAGCCGCGCCTCGGGCTTTGGCGGGACGGCGAGCGGGGCGAGGTAGCCGGCGTGAACCCAGCCCGTGTAGCCGTCGTCGCCGCGGAGCTGGTGCCAGTCGCCGGTCGACTCGATGACGGACAGGGTATGGCCGCCTAACGCCTGGGAAACCTGGGGACTCGACACCCTCGGCTCGGCGTGCATCGGCGCGTAGGAGCCGATGACGACGACCTGCTTGCTCATCGCGAGAGCGCCCCGGCGAACGGGTCGCCCTCGTCGGCGAGGCCGGGGATGCCGTCGCGGCCGCGGGCGAGCCTGACGGCACGCTCGATCGCCTCCTCGAGGGCACAGGCGGCGAGGACCCCGGCGGCGACCGGGTCGCCCGGCTCGCCGTCGAGGGGGGAGAGCGCGAAGACGATGTCGCCGTCGAAGGCGGTCCCGGCCGGGGTCACCCGCCGGTGCAGCCCGGCGGTCGCCGCCTCGGCGACCGAGGCGAGGTCGGCGCGGGAGAAGGCGCTGCTCACCGCGACCACCGCCAGCGTCGTGCTGGCCGGTGCCGGCGCCTCGGCGGCGAAGCCGCGCGAGATCCCGCTGGCGAGCAGGGCGACCGAGTCGGCGAAGCCCCCGGTCTCCGAGCGGGCGCCGGCGATGATCCGGCCGCGCGAGTCGCGGACGTCGCCTAACGCGTTGACGACCGCGACCGCGCCGGCGACGAGATGGCCGGCGCGCGCGGTCGCGCAGCCGAACCCTCCCTTCATCGCGCAGCCCGGACCGGCCGCCTTGCCGACCGTGGCCCCGGTGCCGGCGCCGATGCTCCCCTCGCCGATCTGGTCGGCGCGGGCGGCGCCGCACGCCTCGTACGCCATCTCCGCGGTCGGCCGCGCGTCGAAGCTGCCTAACGGCGCGAGGTCGAAGATGACCGCGGCGGGAACGATCGGGACGACGCCGCGGCCGACCGGGAAGCCGCGGCCATGCTCCTCCATCCAGCGCATCACCCCGGCGGCCGCGTCGAGCCCGTAGGCCGAGCCGCCGGTGAGGAGGATCGCGTCGACGCGGTCGACGAGATGATGCGTCGTCAGCGGGAGGAGCTCGCGGGTGCCGGTCGCGCGTCCGACCACCGCGGCGGCACCGCGCATCGCGCCCTCGACCGGGCGGACGACGGTGCACCCGGTCGCGCCTTCCTCGTCCGTCGCGTGGCCGACCGCCACCCCGAGTGACGCGAAGCTCGGTGTCGTGTCGATCCGGATCGCCCCGCGCGGAACGGTCACTTGCGGGCCGCGCCCCCGGCCTGCTCGTCGCGCAGCTCCTGGCAGACCTTGCAGAGCGAGACACCGCGGAAGTTGCAGATCATGCAGATGAAGGTACCGCAGTCCACGCACGGATACCCTTCGGAGGCACGCTCCTCCTTTCCACAGGCGCGGCACACCATCATGTCGCGTTCCTTGAGATCGGTCATCGCGCCGCCTCGAGGTTGTAGTCCTTGATCTTCTTGATCAGTGTCGCCCGCGAGATCCCGAGCTCGCGCGCGGCCCGCGTCCGGTTGCCGCTGTGCGCGCGGAGGGTGCGCTCCATGTGCACCCGCTCGACTTCCTCGAGCGACTTCGGCACGTAGTGCTCGACGCTGGCGCCGCTCGCATCGCGGACCTCCGATGGAAGATGCATCGGGAGCACCTCCGGCGCACCCCGCCCCATGATCATCGCCCGCTCGAGCACGTTGCGCAGCTCGCGGATGTTCCCCGGCCACGCGTACTTGAGGAGCCGCTCGAGCGCCGCGTCGGACACGCGCTCCGGCGCCTCGCCGAGCTGCGGGTGGAGCTCGTCGAGCACCGCGCCGATCAGCTGCACCAGGTCCTCGCGCGCGCGGGCGCGCAGCGGGGGAAGGGTGATCGGCATCACACTCAGCCGATAGTAGAGGTCCTCGCGGAAGCGGCCGGCGGTGACCTCGTTGACGAGGTCCTTGCTCGTCGCCGCGATCAGCCGCAGCTCGACGCGCACCTCCTCCGTCCCGCCGAGCCGCCGGAAGCTCTTCCCCTCGAGGACGCGGAGCAGCTTCGGCTGCAGCGCCGCGTCGAGGTCGGCGATCTCGTCGAGGAAGAGCGAGCCGCCGTTGGCGATCTCGACCAGCCCGATCTTCCGCTCGCGGGCCTCGCCTAACGCTTCCTTCTCGTGGCCGAACAGCTCCGAGTCGAGCATCGTCGACGTCAGGCTGGCGCAGTTCACCTCGACGAAGGGACGCGCCGCGCGCGGGCTCTGGGCGTGAATCAGCTCGGCGACGCGTCCCTTCCCCGTCCCGCTCTCCCCGAGCAGCAGCGCGGTGGTCTTGTCGCTCCTGGCGAGGAGGGCGATCTGGTTGGCGACGTCGGTCATCGCCGGCGAGATGCCGAGCAGCGCCCCGCCGGCGGTGGTGTCGCCGCGGCGGCTGGTGAGGAAGCGGTTCATCTCGCGCAGCTTCGCCTTCTCCAGCGCGCGGTCGGCGGCGGCACCGAGGTGCGCCAGCTCGACCGGCTTGACGAGGAAGTTCTCCGCCCCGGCGCGCATCGACTCGACCGCGACCTCGACGTCCCCCTGGCCGGTGATCATGATGACCACCGCCTGCTCCTCCTGCAGCCTCGCCAGGACGTCGAGCCCCGACGCGTCGGGAAGGTGGAGGTCGAGGAGGACGAGGTCGGGACGGGCGCGACCGTACGACGCGAGCCCCTCCTCGGCGCTGTGGGCGACGAGCACCTCGTGGCGCGACCGCTCGAAGAAGCGGGCGAGCGTCGAGGTGATGTCCGGTTCGTCGTCGATGATCAGGATGATCGCCATCAGGCCGCCGCCTCCGAGATGAGCCGTGCAACGTCCTCGAGGACGAACGGCTTGCTGATGTACGGGCGCCCGCTGCTCGCGATGAAGTCGCCCAACGTTCCGCTGTGCGCGTCACCGGTGACGAAGATGACGCGCTTCGCCAGCTGCGGGTCGCGGGCGAGGAGCGTCCGGTAGACGACGTCGCCGGCGACGTCGGGCATGCGCAGGTCGAGGAGGATCGCGTCGTACCGGTGCGACTCGAGCCGCGAGACCGCCTCCATCCCCGAGCTGGCGACATCGACCTTGTGGCCGAGGGAGCGGAGGAAGAGCTGCAGCGCCTCGCGGACCGAGCTCTCGTCGTCGGCGACGAGGATCCGCCACTTCCGGGCGGCATCCGCGGATGATGCCTCGGCCGCGCCCTCCCCGGCCGCCGGCGGCGCGACACGCGGCAGCTCGACGGTGAACGTCGCGCCGGCACCGGGGGTCGAGGTCACCGTGATCTCGCCGGAGTGCTCGCGGACGATCCCCTCCGAGATCGACAGGCCGAGTCCCGTTCCCTTGCCGACCGCCTTCGTCGTGTAGAAGGGGGTGAACAGCTTGTCGATCGACCGCTCGTCGATCCCCGGACCGCTGTCGCGAACGTTGAGGACGAGCTTCCCGCCGCGCCGCCGCGTCTCGAAGGAGATCTTCCGCTCCCCGTTCCACCCTTCCATCGCCTGCTCGGCGTTGGTGAGGAGGTTGAGCACGACCTGCTGGAGCTGGAACGGGTCGGCCCAGGTCTCGGGAATCGACGGGTCGAGGTCGAGCACGAGCTCGACGCGGGCGACGCGCAGCGCGTAGCGCCGCAGCTCGACGGTGTCGGCGACGATCTGGTTGAGGTCCGTCGCCTGGCGCTCCGGCTGGTGGCGGCGGGCGAAGGTGAGGAGGTTGCGCACGATCCTCGACGCGCGCCGTGCCTCGTGGTTGATGCTCTCGACCGCGCGCTGCCGCTCCTCGGTCGTCTCCGGCTGCGACATCAGCAGCTGCGAGAAGGCGAGGAGGCCGGCGAGCGGGTTGTTCAGCTCGTGGGCGACGCCGCTGACGAGCTGCCCGATCGCCGCCAGCTTCTCCTGCTGGAGGAGCTGCTCGACGAGCCGCTTCTCGTCGGTGACGTCGCGGACGATGCCTAACGCGCCGACGACGGCGCCGCGCTCGAGGATCGGGGCGGTGATCAGCGACGCCGGGTGCGGCTCGCCGTCGGCGCCGATGAACCGGACCTCGACGCGCGGCCGCTCCCCGGCCAGCGTCGCCCGGAGCGCCTCCTCCATGATCGCGCAGTCGCGCGCGTCGCAGAGCTCGAGCGCGGGGCGGCCGATGAGCGTCGCGCGGTCGCGTCCCGTCGCCTGCTCGAGGGCGCGGTTGACCGAGGTGAAGCGCAGGTCGCCGTCGAGGGTGAAGATCGCGTCCGCCGCCGACTCGACCAGCCGCTCGTAGCGCGCTTCGGAGCGCTCGAGCGCCTCGGCGCGCGCCTTCTCCTCGGTGACGTCGCGCGCGACGCCGAGCACGCCGAGCACCGCGCCGCCATGGCGGATCGGGGTGTTCGTCACCGAGACGAGCCGCACCTCACCCGACGGGGTGACGATGTGGGCGTCATAACGGCGCGACTCTCCGCCGAGGGCGAGCCGGAAGTTGTGCTTGACCTCGTCCACGTCCTCCTCGCGCACCAGCGGCAGCGTGCTGCGGCCGAGCAGCTCGTCGCGCGAGCGGCCGCTGAGGAGGCAGGTCGCCTCGTTCGCCGAGGTGATCGCGCCGCGCGCGTCGAGGGTGTAGATCGCGTCCGACGCCGACTCGACGAGGTGGCGGTAGCGCGCCTCCGACTGTCCCATCGCGTCGCGGGCACGCCGCTCGGCGGTGACGTCGCGCATCGAGGCGACGGTGCCGGTGATCTTCTCCCCCTCGCGCAGCGGCGCGGTGCTGACCGCGACGTAGCGGCGCTCGCCGCCGGCACGGAGCACGATCGCGTCGTAGCGCTGCGGCTCGCCCCTGAAGCCGGCCTCCTCGTGGCGGCGGACCTCGTCGCGCAGCTCGGGGGCGACCACGTCGGCGACGGCGACGCCGACCAGGTCGCCGCGCCCGAACAGCGCTTCCGCCGCCGGGTTCGCGAACGCGATCCGGAGGTCGAGATCGGTGATCACGATCGCGTCGTTCGCCGTCTCGAGGACGCGGCGGTGCCGCTCGCCGAGCAGGGTGACCTCCTCGAACAGCCGGGCGTTGACGACGGCGACGGCGACCTGCTCGGCGAGGCGGTGGAGGACCCGGGCGTCGGCATCGGTGAAGTCGGTCTCGCGGTTGATCACCGAGAGGATGCCTAACGGTCCCTGCTTGGTGTTGAGCGGCGCGATGATCGTCTTCTGCATCTTCGCCGCCTCGATCGACGGGCTGTAGCCGGTCGGCTCGGAGGAGAGCTCGTTCGAGATGACCGTCTTCGCGGTGAGAAGGGCGCGCCCGCTCATGCTGGCGTTGATCGGGATGTGCATCCCGAGGATCGCCTTCGCCGCCCCCGACGCTTCGACGATCTCGAGGTCGTCGCCGACCCGCAGCCCGATGCAGGCGCCCTCCGAGCGGAGGAGCGCGGTCGCGTGGCGGAGGATGAGGGGGAGCACCTGGGCGAGGCGGAGCGATTCGCCGACCGCGCGGGCGACGTCGGCGACCGCCTCGCCGGCGCGCTGCTCGCGCTGCGACTCGGCGTAGTGACGGGCGTTGATGATCGCCGTCGCCGTCTGCGCCGCCATCGTGTGCAGCACCTCCTCGTCCTCGGCGCCGTACTGGTTCGGCTTCGCCGCGTAGACCGCGATCACGCCGAGCAGCTTCGCGCCGACGAGCATCGGGACGACCAGCAGCGACCGCGCCGGCCCGCCGTCGCCGACGGTGTCGTCGGCCGACGCGAGGGCGTTCTTGTTCGGGTCGTAATCGCTGATGCGCACCGAGCGCCCGGTCCGCGCGACCTCGCCGATCGGCCCGTGGCCGAGCGGGGCCGGGTTCCGGGCACGCCGGATCCCGCGGACGGACCGGAAGAGCGTCGTGACGAAGTTCTCCTCGACGTCGGGCGACGCGATGACGATCCCGTCGCAGGGAACGACGCGGCCGATCTGCCGCGCCAGCTCGTGGACGATGTCGTCCTCGTTGAGCGAACGGGCGAGCATGACGCCAACTTCGTGGAGGCGGGCCAGCCGGTCGGCGCGGCGGCGCGCGATCTCCACCAGCTCCGCCTGTTCGATCATGTACGCGACCTGCTGCCCGAACAGCTCGACGGTGCGCACGCGCGCCAGCGTCGGACGGTGACGGTCGATCGGGTCGTCGAGGACGAGCGTCGCGATGATGCGGCCGTCGCTTCCCTTCAGCGGGACGAGCAGCGCATCGCGCGGGTTCCACTGCGGGTCCACGCTCGGCTCGAGGCGGCTGGAGAGACCGCCGTGGAACTCCCGGGCGATCCACTCGTCGCTGGCATCGAGATAGAAGGACTGCGAGACGCGGAACCGCTCGAGCGACGCGAGGCGGCGCTTCCAGACGACCCCGGGCGCCGGGCGGTCGCGCAGCTCGCGGGCGTCCTCCGGGGTCAGCCCGACGCAGACGAGCTTCGTCTGGTCGAGGTTCTCGTTCCGCAGCGTGATCGCGACGCGCCCGAAGCCGATCTTCCGGATCGCGTTGACGATGACGTCGAGCCGCGCCTCGAGCGTGGTCTGCTGCTCGGCGTCGACGAGCGCCTCGTGCAGGAGGAAGAGGTGGTCGCGGTCACGCGACAGCTCCCGCAGCGCCTCCGCCGGCTCCCCGCGCGCCGACGCGGCCGTCCCGTCCGGGCCGACCGGCGCGACGAGCGGCACCGATGGACGGGCGGGCGGAGCGGACGACGACGAACCGCTGGACGGAGGAATGTCGGTCATGGATGCGCGCGACCCGCGCCCTCAGGCGCGGAGCGAAATCGTATGTTTTCTCGACAGTCGGTCGACTACTTCTTCCTGCGCGGAGCCAGGAGCGTTGCCGCGAGCGGCTCGACCCGCGCCCCGAAGGGAGTAGGGCCGAGCAGGTCACCATCGGCCTGCGCCTGGCAGGGAGGATCGGTCTCGATCCGGAAGACGGTCCCCGCGCGGAACAGCATGCACGGGTCGCTGCGGAAGTCCTTCCGCGACAACCGCCAGAGGATCCGGATCGCGTCCGTCAGCCCTCCCGGACTAAAGACGCACAGGTCCAGCTTTCCGTCATCTTGACGGATTCCGGGGCCGAGGGATAGGCGATCGTTGAGCACTGCCCCGAAATTGGTCAGCATCACCGCGGCAGCGTCGCGCTCTATGAGCTCCCCGTCCACGGTCGCCCGGACGTGGACGTTGTCCCGCCGGAAGATCGCCCCCGCGGCGGCGAAGACGTACGCGCCGATCCCGATCCGCCGCTTCAGCCACGGCGAGGTGTGCTGGATCATCTGGCTGTCGATCCCCACTCCCGCGGCGAAGGCGAAGCGCCGCCCGTCGTCGAGGATCCCGAGGTCGACCCGGCGGATCTCCCCGCCGATCAGCGCCCGGACCGCGCGGCGCATCACGAGCGGGGTGCCCAACGCGCGGGCGATCAGGTTTCCGGTTCCCCCGGGGAGGATGCCGACCGGGAGCCCGCTGTTGGCGAGGGCGCCGACGACCTCCATCGCGGTGCCGTCCCCGCCTAACGTGAAGACCGCGTCGTAGCCGGCGGCCCGCTCGCGGCAGATCTCACCGGCGTGGCCGGGGCGCTCGGTGACGACGGGGTCGCAGTGGATCCCGGCGGCCGCCAGCTCGCGCAGCGCCGCCGTCCGCAGCTTCGCGCCTCGCCGCGACGCCGGATTCGCGACGAGGAGGACCCGCCTCATCAGAAGGTCCAGCTGCGGGTGAGGTCGAGACCGACCTGATGGCGCGGCTGGTTGCTCAGCTGCTGGGCGATCCCGTTCGGGTCGCAGAGCTTCACGCTCGCGCTGGGCTCGTAGCCCGCGGACACGGCGAAGCCGTGCGCGAGGCGATGGTTGATCGTCAGGCCGAGCTGGTCGAGGGCGCTGTTCGTCGTCGTCTTGCCGAAGACGCAGAGTCCCGCGCCGAGGCCGATGAACGTCCGCTCGTTGATCTGCTTGCCGAGGGTGACCCGGGAGTTCGCCAGCTGCGCGCGCGGGTCGAGTCCCTGGTTCGCCGCCGTCGCGTCGAGCGCACCAGCCTGGACGCTGAACACGTCGATCGCCGACCCGAGCCGCGAGTTCTGCAGCAGGTTGGCGGCGAAGCCCCCCGCCGACGCCGAGAGCAAGCCCGTGCCGAGGCTCTGATACGAAACGCTGCCGCTCCCCGTCACCTCGAAGCTCGGCTTGCCGAACGCGAGATAGCTGACGAGATCCGTCTGCGAGATCTGCAGCCCTTCGTCGCTGCTGAGGGTGAGCTCGGGGCGGAGCAGCGTCCCGCGAATCGCCACGCGCACGTGGACGTCCTGCCCGTTCTCGGTGCGCACGGTGTGCACCGCGCTGATGTCGAGCGCCGGGTTCACCTCCGGGTCGCCGGCAAAGGTGAGCCGCCCGCTCGTGACATCGAAGGTGCGCGAGATGGCCGGGCTCAGCTCGAGGCGGTACTGCCCGCGGTTCGCGGTCAGCGTCCCCTGGAGGGCGAGCTGCTCGGGCGCGGTCTCGCCTGACGCGGCGACGGTCGGATCGCGCCCCTTGGCGACGTTGACCTCCCCGCCGAGCTGGATCGCCGCTTCCGACGAGCGCAGCCAGACCTCGGGACCGATGACCAGGCGGACATTCTGCAGCTGCAGCCCCTGGACGACCGAGGTCGGCGCATCGCCGAGCAGCGCGCGATTGCGAAGCGAACCGTTCGCGAGGTCGCTGCCGAGCGTGTCGCTGACGTCGAGGACGCGCTTCTTCGTGAGCTCGGGGATGTAGATCGTCCCCTTGTCGATGATCACTGTGCCGGTGAGCGTCGAGCTCTTCGTCGAGCCGGCGAGATGCATCCCCGGCGACGAGATCCGGATGTCGCCGATCCTGCGCTTGTTCAGCGCGTGGAATCCGCGCGCCTCGACGTCGAGCGCGAATTTCGCGTTGCGCTGGCCCCTGGAGGCGCCGTGGAGGTAGTCGAGGTCGATGAAGCCGCGGGCCCCGATCGCGCCGCGCTCGCCGGGATCGTCGCTCTGCGCCGACACCCGGTCGATCGAGACGCTGTCGCCGTGCATCGAGATCGCCACCTCGACCGCCTTGACCCGGACGCCCAGCGCGGCGATCGCCGCGGCCCCGCCGTTCACCGCCAGCGCCCCCTCGATCGTCGGCCGCTGCCAGGTGCCGCCGAGGTCGCCGGCAATGCTGAACCGCCCGGCGGTGATGTCGAGCCCCGGGGCCAGCGTCTCGAGCACGGCGAGGTCCGCGCTGTCGGCGCGCACGTTCCCCCGCAGCGGCTGGTCGAGCAGCCGGTTCGTCCGCGGCTCGAGGGCGAGGTCGACCGGGAGCGCGACGCCGGCCACCATCGTCGCCTGCTCGCCGCGGTAGAAGCGCGCGGTCGCGCCGAAGCTCCGGTCGGCGTACTTCCCGGTCGCCTCGATCCGGTCGAGCCGCACCCCCGCCGTCTGCGGCTGCTGCAGCACCGACGTCCAGTCGACCAGCGGCGACGCGCGCGTTCCCGACAGCGCGACGCGGAAGGAGGCGAGCCCGCCTAACGGCACATGGGACTGCGCGAAGCTGGCGAGGTCGCCGAGCGGGACTCGCGTCCCGACCAGCGTCCCCGTGATCGCCGCGGTCGCGGGGAGCTGTGCCGAGAAGGCGATCGTCCCACCCCTGCCGTCCTCGAAGCGAAGGGGGGCGATGTCGACCGACGCCGGCGTCGCGACGATCCGCCCGGGCGCCGCCAGCCGCCACCGGCTGCCTGCCGCGCTCGTGTCGGCGGCGAGGATCAGCGAATCGAGGCGCGTCTCGACGGTGTCGCCGCGCATCGCGACCTCGGCCGCCGCCCGCGCGGTCTGGCCCGTCGTCTCCCGCGCCTCGAGCGAGAGCCGGCCGTGCCCGGGACCGTCGAGGGTGACCAGCCCGTCCATCCGGGCGAACACCACCCCGCCGATGCGCGCGGTGTCGACGCCGATGATGACGTCGCCTGACGGCGCGGCGGTGATGTCGCGGAGCGCGAAGGTTCCCTTCACCGCCGACGCGCTCGTCCCCGCCCGGTAGAGCGAGGCGGCGGCCACCGTCCCGCGGGCGTCGAGCGACGCGATCGATCCGGTGAGGGTCCCGGTCACCGAGAACGATCCCTCGAGGGAATCGGTGGCCGCGTTGGCCGCGACCCACCGCCGCAGCCCGCCGAGCGAGTCGACGAACAGGGCGACGCGCAGCGAGTCGCGCACGCCGGGGGCGAGCCCGATCCCGCCAGAGGCGAACACCGTCGCCGCCGTCGTCTCGAGGGAGAGCGAGTCGACCTGGAGCCGGCCAGCGCCGGCGGCGAGGCGCGCCCGTCCGGAGAAGATGCGCACTCCGTCCACCACCGATCCCGGATTGACCAGCGCCGCGATCCGCCCCGACAGGTTGGCGAGCGAGTCGCCGCTGATGTCGGTGTCGAAGCGCGCGTTGAGGTCGGTCACCGGAACGTCGGCGCGCTCGAGCAGGGTGCGGACGTCGAGGTGCGTGAGCGTCGTCTGCCCGCGCATCGCGTAGCCGGGCGGATAGCTGTCGAGGCGCCCCCCGAAGGCGACCGTCCCGGCCGCGCCGGTGAGCGTCGTGTTCACGTCGAGCGCTTCCGTCGTCCCCACGATCCGCGCCGGGCCGCTCACCAGCCCGCGTACCGGGAGCGCCGGGTACGACCGCGCGAGCTGGGTCAGCGAGAGCACCTTCGCGTCGAGCGTCATGTCGTACGTCATGAACACTTCGCCGTAGGTGACTCGCCCCGAGCCGGTCACGTGCGTCGGCTCCCCCGGGCCATCATGCCAGGTCAGGTCGCCATCCCTGAAGCGGACGTCGAGCCACGACGAGTCGAGCGTCGCCGTCCCCGATATCGTCCCGCGCAGCCGCGGGAAGTTCGGGTAGAGATACTGGATCGTGCGCAGGTCGCCGCTCGAGACGTTCACGTCGAGCCCGCGGAAGACGGTGAACGCGGGATAGAGGATGTCGAGCTCCCCCTTCGCCGTCGCGCGCGTCTCGGCGCCGGGAACGTGCGCGTCGCGGAAGACGAGGTTCGCCGCGTCCACCTTGAACCGGTCGAGCGGGCCACCCGCCGCCTTGAGCGTCCCCGAGATCGTCCCCTGCCAGTCGACCGGGAAGGGCTTTCCGTTCAGCGCGCGGATGAAGGCGAAATCGATCGGCGTCGCGGTGACGTCGAGGTTCCTGACCGCGAGCACGGGTCCGCCGACCGCGAAGGTCATCGCACCGGTGAGGTGCGACTTCGTGCTCCGCACGTCCATCTTCGACAGCTGGTACTCGATGACGTTCAGGTTCTTCGGGTCGTTGACGATGCGGAGCAGCGCGTGGCCGCCGCCCTCGGTCGGCAGCGTCGGGTAGACCCAGGCGACGTCAGCGAGGGAGATCGAGTCGGCCTTCACGTCGATCGCGTAGCGGATGGGCAAGTCGCTCCCCCAGACCACTTTCCCCTTCGCGCTCCCGTTGGAGCCGGGCAGGTCGAAGCGCGGGATGTCGAGCCAGACCGAGTCCCCGTGCACCCGCGCCACCGCCCGCACGTTGCGGAAGAGGAAGGGCGGGTCCGACTCCTTCACCGACATCCTCGCCGCGGTGTAGAGCTGGCCGACGCTGTCGGGGTCGGCGATGCGCATGTACGGCGACTCGATGTTCAGTCCCGTCCACCGCCAGGTCCTGGCGAACCCCTCGGCGGTGCGGCGGACCTCGTGCTCCTTCGAGCCTAACGCGTGGCGGACGGCGCTGTCCCGCCTGGCGCCGCGCAGCGAGTCGTCGGGATGCCAGGGCATCGTCAGGATGAACGTGCCGTCCCGGATCGTCACCGAGTCGGCGACGATGTAGTCGCCGAAGCCGCGCTGCGCCGAGATCGGCGGGCGCTTCTTCCCGTTGCCGGGGAAGGTGCGCCGGAAGTTCCACTCCCCGTTGACGTGGCGCCGCGCGTAGAAGACGGGGCGCGTCAGCTCGGCGTGCGAGAGGAGCACCCGCTTGTCGATGAGGTCGCGGGGGTTGTAGTCGAGCTTGATCGGGCCGCTCGCGAGCAGCAGCGAATCGTCGGGGTCGCGGATCTCGAGGGAGTCGACGATCACCCCGCCGAGCAGCCCGCCGTGGATGTCGCCGACGTACATCCGGCCGTGCACCGCGGGGCGGATGCGCCCGACGATGATGTCGCGGACCTTGTCGCGGCCGTAGGGGGTCTGCGTGACGAGCACGACGACGAGCCCGACCAGGAGGCCGAGCACGACGAGCGAGAGCCCGCTCACGAGGGCGACGAAGCGTCGCCGCGACATCCCCGCCATTTAGCTGATGCGACCCGGTTCTGGTGGTACCGACTGTGATGCTGCCTGCGGCTGCGCCGCGCTACCGGCCGGTCAGAACGCCTGGCCGATCGAGAAGAGCAGCACGATCTTGTCCGAGAACTTCTTCCGGCGCGCCGGCTGGAAGCTGGCGCTCCTGCACTCGTCCTGCTCCTGGACCCACTTCCCCCCGCGCTTGTGCAAGGTGGAGACGCCCGTCATCTGGAGGCAGACGGTCCCGCTCGACACGTTAGGCGTGGCGGGGCCGTCTTCGTTGCTCGCGCGATAGACGTCATTGTAGTACAGCTGCGCCTTCGGCTGGGTCCGATCATTGTACCCGGCAGTGATCCCGATGGGGCCGAGGAAGGTGAGGACGCTGAGGCCGAGCCCCGGCGTCACCCGCCAGCTCTGCGCCCGGAGCAGGGGGTTCGAGGTCTCCCAGACGTTGCCCGCGTCGGTGAACACCGTCCACTGCAGCAGGGTGGGAAGGAACGGGTCGCGAAAACGGACCTCGGCGTTGGCGACGACCAGCCGCGTTCCGCCGGTCGGCACCGCCTGATAGCCCTTGTTGGTGATCTGCGTTTCCGGCTTGCTCGGATCGCCGGGGCGCACGGCAAAGGTCCGCGTGGAGTCGTCGACGTTGGCCACGTCGACGAAGTTGCGCTTCGCGACGTAGACCACCGGCCCGAGCTCGTTCTGCTGCACCCCGCGAACGGTGTTCGAGCCACCCGCGTAGAGCCGTTCCTGCGGGGGGAGGAAGTTCGTCGACAGGTCGAAGCCCTGCAGCGTCGGCTTGAGCGGGGTGACGATTCCGCCGCGAAAGCGGAGCGCGAGCACCGCCTGGCCGCCTAACGGTGAATAGACGCTGCCGTCGACGATCCCGCGGTTGAACTGGAGCGAGGGTGAGGAGCCGACGTACTTCGACGCGTGCCGCAGCTCGAGGCGGAACACCCCGCCCTTCGTCGGGGTCAGCGGGATGTCGGTCCGGTCCACCGCCAGCGACGCGCTGGCCGCCGCGAGTCGAATGGTGTTGTCGGCGATCCGCGTGCGCAGCGCCTCGTCGCAGATCAGGAAGAGGCTGCAGAAGAACGCCGGGGCGGCGCGGGTGCGGCCGCGCTCGATCTGGTAGCCGAAGGTCAACGGTGCGCGGGCCCACTGCTCGCGCGTGACCTGGGCGAGGAGACCGATCGGCGTGTCGCGCACGTACTCGTTGAACTCCGAGCGGCGCTCGCTGTAGATCGTGAAGCTCGGCACGTTGCGGGCGCGCAGCCCGAAGAAGGTCGGCTGCCGGTAGGTGACGCCCGTGTAGTAGTTGATGTCCCGCGCGCTGACCAGCGAGTCCTTCGCCGCGTCGTGGCAGAAGGCGTTCCTGACGAACTCGGACTTCGTCGGGCTGCCGATGCCGAGCTTCGACACGCGCGCCGTCACGTCGACGCGGCGCGCACCGCCGAAGAAGTTGCGGTCCCCGTAGGTCGCCTGGCTGCGGAAGCAGTCGATCGTTCCCCAGCCGATCCCGGTCTGCATCGAGCGCATGTCGCCCTCGATCAGCGCCGCCTCGACGACGAGCAGCGAGTCCCCGGCGCTCTGTCCCGGCGCGAGCCCGAGCTCGACGTGCCGGTAGGCGTCGGTCGCGTACAGGTTCCGCTGCGCGGCGACGAGATCCTTGCGACGATAGATGGAGCCGCGCCGCAGCCCGAGGATCCGCCTGACGGTGCGCGACGAGATCTTCTGCCCGCCGCGGGTGCTGTCGACGACGACGCGAATCTCGCCGATCCGCGCGAGATGCCCCGGATCGACGTCGATGTAGTACGCGCTCGTCCGCGCGTCGCGGACGACGTCGTGGCCGACGGCGATCTTCGCGCCGGGATAACCGTTGTCGAGCAGTCGCGTGCCGATCGTGTCGGCGAGCGCCGTCAGGCGGATCTCGTCGTACGGGCCGCCGACGGTCGTATCGAGCCCGCCGAGGATCGCCTCGCGGTTCTCGATCGAGTCGAGCCCGGTGATGCGCAGCGTCGTCAGGCGGATCGGCAGCCCTTCCACGATGTTGAACGCCACGTCGACGCCGCGGCTTCCGTGGCGCGTCACCACCGTATCGACCTGCGCCTCCCAGTAGCCACGCATCCGGTAGTAGAGCTTCACCCGCGCGATGTCGCGGGCGAGCTCCTCGCGGTCGAGGCAGCGCTTCTCCCCGAAGAAGCGGAACGCACGCTTCGTGAAGCTCGACGTCGTCGTCGCGATGATCTGCGAGAGGTCGTCGTCCCTGAGCGCCTTGTTGCCGTTGAACCTGAGCGCGCGCACCTCGGGCTCGCCGGGCTGGCAGGCGAGCAGCTGCGCCCGCGCGGCGCGCGGCGCCGCGAAGAGCGACAGGCCGGCGAGGAGCGCGAACAACGAACGCGGGCCGGCACGAAGGCGCCGGCGGTCGAGCGACATCACACCCGAACGCGGGGGGGACGCGGTCCTTCGCGGCGCGGCGGGAGGTCGTCGCCCGCCCTCGCTCCACTCCGACGCTTCGGCACCAGGCGCTCCACCGGCTCGAGC
>DASZNJ010000013.1:0-4211 GCA_035551575.1 Gemmatimonadaceae bacterium | reverse complement strand
GGGGGGCGGAGCGGGGCGGGGGATGTCGCGGATCGCGCGTGGGATCGAGCCCCCGGAGGAGCTGCCGACCAACGTCGTGACGATCCTGCCCGGGACGACGATGGCCGAGATCGAGCGGCGGGCGATCACCGCGGCGCTGCGGGAGACGCGGGGGAACCGAAGAAAGGCCGCCGAGATGCTCGGCATCGGCGAGCGGACGCTGTACCGCAAGCTCAAGGAGCAGCCGCTGGCCGGCGACGTTCCGGGGGGGGACGGTGAGGGGGAGTGAAGTGTGGCGCGGGGGCGCGGCGAGGAAATCGCTTGCCATTTGGTAATGTGCGTCTCATATTGGCGCCGCCTTCCGATGGCGGGCCGACGCCGGCTGACAATCGAATCTTCGCACGGCGCGCCGCTCGCGCGTGACCTTCGCGCAGAGCGCTGAAAACCACATAATGACCGCAGCTTCGCATTCACCGATGCCACAACCGCACGGGGGCTCGCCGATCGCCGGGAGCGTCCTACCGATCAAGCGCGCCGAGGAGCTGCTGGCGACCTTGCCGGGGGTGATTGCCGCGCGGATCGTGGCCAGCGACAGCGGGTCGGTGGACGAGATTCACGTCCTGACGGCGTCGGACGTGACGCCGAAGCAGACCGTCCGGAACATCGAGAGCGCGCTGATCGCGCACCTCGGAATGCGGGTGGACCATCGGAAGATCTCGGTGGCGACGACGGTGGAGCCGGAGAAGCCGCGGGCGCCGATCGTGACGCCGCGGAGCATGGAGGCGGTGGTGGCGGCGCCGGTGTCGGATGTCCTCGCGGACGAGGGGCGGCGGCGGCTGTACTTCGAGGATGTGGAGGTCCGGCGGTCCCGTTCGCGCGGGGTCGCGTGTCGTGTGACGCTTCGAAAGGGTGAGAAGTCCTTCATCGGGGAATCGGAGGGTTTGGAGAACGAGCGTTCGCGGCTGGAGCTGGCCGCTCGTGCGACACTCGCTGCGATTCACCAGGCCGAAGGGGACGAGCGGGTGCTCGCCCTGGATGGCTGCAAGACCATCGAGGCGTTCGACCGAGAGTTCGTGTTCGTCGGTGTGACGGCGCGGGTGAGTCGCGAGACGGCGTTGCTGACGGGGAGCTGCGAGATCCGTGACAGTGCGGAGACGGCAGCGAGCCTGGCGGTGCTGGACGCGACGAATCGCTGGATCGCGCACATGCGCTGAAGCAGGACGAACGACATTGGAATCCCTGCCGTCAGGCGAGGCGGGGGAGCAGTGGAAGGATCGGGCGGTCGTCTCGCGTATTCGATTGCGATGAAGTGATCGATGCGTCCCTCGTGAAGTTCCTACCGCGTTCCGCGTGCAGCACGGGCAGCCAGCCGCCGCCGTTCGCAGCAAACATTCACGACCGCCTAACGATTGGAGAGAGGGATCCCCGCCCCGGGGCTAGGTGCAAAGCAGTCAGCGGAGTCGAGCGAGCAGGTCCATAGAAGCAAGTAGTCGAGCGGAGCCAACCCGAGAGCATGTTCTGGCAGCGAGCCAGGCATGACTGATTTATGGGGAGGTGACGCAAATGTTGATGGACATTGTCTCGTTTTGCATGTGTTCACTGTGGTCGTGGACTTGAACCCATGAACCACTAGACCGCGGGGCGCGGGGTTCTCCAATTTCGATGAACTATCGGATCAGAATCTACGTTGGAGCGATCGTAGTCTCAGCGCTTGCCATAACGGCGGCGCTGTTCGTGTTGTACCAAGACCGTCCGGAGCGATGGCTCACCGCGATTGTCTGCATGGCGGGTTGGGGCCTGGTTGCACAGCTCTTCGGCCATCAGGTCGGTGGGAGCTCGACGGGAAGCATTGCCTCAATGCCCTATCTCGCCGGCGCGTTTCTCGTCCCCGGATGGGAGATGCTGGGTGCGATCTGCGCCGCTGAGGTGGTTGTCGCGGTCGTGCACCGACGCGCTCCGATTAAGGCGGTCTTTAACGTTGCTCAGATCACTCTCGGGTTCGGGCTGGCGATTCTCGTCTATCGTTTGCTCGGCGGTGCCTCACTTCTTTCGAACAGCGAATTCCATCCGATTGCGTTTTGCGCTGGAATTCTCGTAGCCCTGTCGGTGAATACCTTCGCTGTTAGTGGCGTGCTTGCGATCACCACGAACAGGAATGTGGGCACCGTCCTACGCGGAATCTCGAGAGGATCCGTCTTTTACGACGTGCTGTCTGCCCCGCTCCCCTATCTCTTCGCACAACTCTTCGTTGCAAAAGGCGTCGTCGGCGCGCTGATGCTAGCGGTCCCGTTATTGGCCGTACGCCAAATCTTCGTCACTGCGTGGAAGCTGGAGCAGGCAACCCAGGATCTACTGCAACTGATGGTAAAGGCAATTGAGGCAAGAGATCCGTACACGTCGGGTCACTCCCAGAGAGTGCAGGCATATGCGATGATCATTGGTCGCGCCGCGGGTCTCTCGGGCCGAGCAGTGGAGAGGCTAGGCAAAGCGGCGTTACTGCATGATGTAGGAAAGATTCACGAGATGTACGCTCCGATACTGCGAAAAGCTGACAAGCTTACGATTGAAGAGTGGGCGATTATGAAGACGCATCCGGTGAAAAGTGCAGAACTCGTCGCCGCTGTATCTCACCTTCGCGATATTGTTCCAGCGATTCGCCACCATCACGAGAACTGGGACGGGACCGGTTACCCCGATGCGATACGGGGCGAAACAATCCCACAATTCTCCCGGATTATCGCAATCGCGGACACCATCGACGCGATGACAACGACGCGGCCATATCGATCGGCGCGCTCCCTCGAGCAGGTCCGTGCCGAGCTTGCGAACATGTCTGGTCGGCAATTTGACCCCCAGCTGTGCAGCGCAGTACTCGAAGGGGCATTCTTCACGAAGCTCGGTGCTGCGGTGGCGGAGAAGGCCGATACGCCAAGCGCATTGGTTGCGCCCGTGCTACAGTCCGCGTGAGCTGCGCCTAACGGCGATCTGGGGCTTTGATTTACTAATCAGCGAACTTGCTGAGCAATGGGTGGCGCGATGGATACAATTCTCGCCGGTTCTTCATTTGGTACGCTCGAACCAGAGCACGCGCCTCTGCCGTCTTGCCGCGTTGATCCAAAGCGAGCGCGATGCTAACGGTGGCGTCTTCCTGACCGGGGCGCCCCAAGAGTCGTTCGTTTAGTGCGAGTAGCTCGGTCAAAGTTGAATCGTCGCACCGCGTTCCGCCCGTAACGGCCGCCAGCACGTGCGCGGCAAGAAAGTCGCAACGGCCGTGTGTCGTAAGCGGGATGTCCTTGACCAAGGCGAGTCGCTCCGTTGCGATCTTGTGCGCACCCACTAGCGCGGCAACGCCAGCGATGGCGACGTGCATTGAAAGGTCCGCCGCCGCCGGGTGATCGGCAAACAGCGCGAGGAGCCGATGCATCTCGGTCTCTGCCGCGGCGAAGTCGCCCTGATCGGTCGCTGCTTGGAGCATGTGCGTAAGGCTTAGCGCCTCATCGACCGGATGCCTGCTCCGACGCGCTAAGCGCAAAGCCTCTTCGAGTAGTGCCCGCATACGATCGAACTCGCCGGTCAGTCGGAATGCGATTGACGAGATACGAATCGCTTGGGACATCCGCTTGCTCATTGTCTTCCGATAAATGCTTAGATATTCGCTCGATGCGTTTATCGCCTCATTAGGGTCACCGAATTCGTATTCGTAGATCATTCGAGATCTGAGAGCATGGAGTCGCTCACGTGGAGTCTTCGCCACTACCGTCGAGACAATCCTGGCGACTGTCTGAGCTGTTAGTGCGTCTGATTCACCATAGGCGACCATCATGCCGATCGCGGCTGCGGACAGTCGATGTTCGATCGACGCGTCCACGCAGTTAACACATAACAGAACTTGGTCCACGAAGTGATCGATTCGCTGTCCGTCGAGCCGAGCCGAGAGAATTGCTAGCTCATTCTCGGAATGCGCGCGCGCCGCGCCGCCCGCGAGTCTTGTTTCTATCTCGAGCGCCCACCTGCAATTGTCCTGTCGGTCAAGCCGAGAACCACCGGCCTCAAGGAAGGTGCGGCGCTCATTCAGAACTGTGAGCCGCTGATCATCGGAAATGCAAAGCGTAAGTGCTTTCAAGAGTAGCTCGGCAGCTTGCCGGACAGCGCCCACTGTCCCCATGTGACGCCCGGTTTGTATGACCAGGTCGAGCGCCGTCTCTGTCGCCCCCGCCGCACTCCAGTGGCTC
>DASZNJ010000012.1:0-10832 GCA_035551575.1 Gemmatimonadaceae bacterium | reverse complement strand
TCGGCCGAGTCGAGCAGGTGGCGGAGCAGCCCGACCGTCGTCGTCTTGCCGTTGGTCCCGGTGACGCCGACGATCTGGACCTTGCGCGCCGGATCGCCGTGGCGCACCGCCGCGGCGGCCGCCGCCGCTCGCCGCGCGTCGTTGACGACGATCGCCGGCAGCTTCGTCCGGCTCTCGTCCTCGACGATCACCGCCGGGGTGCCCTGCGCCTCGACGGTCGGCAGGTAGTCATGGCCGTCGCGGACGGAGCCGCGCACGGCGACGAACAGCGTCGCCGCGTTCGCGGCCCGGCTGTCGTCGGTGACGCCGTCGACGCGCCGGGGAAGGTCGCCGCGAACGCGCACCAGCAGCCCAAGCTCACGCAGGCGATCGGTGATCGCGCTCAGTTCGGTGCTCATCGTCGCCTGTCGTCAGTCGTCGTGGAAAAGTCGTACGGTCGTGCCGCGGCGGACGCGGGCCCCGGCCGCCGGCATCGTCGTGCCTGGCGCCCCGCGCGCGAGCCGGACGCGGAGCCCGGCGCTGTGGAGCTTCGCGACCGCCTCGCGCAGCACCATCCCGTGCACGTCGGGGATCGCGACCGCGGCGGCGGCATGCGGCGCGTCGGCGACCGGCGCGTCGAGCGCGACCACCATCGGCACCGATCCCGCCGCCGAATCCGGCGGCGCGCTCTCGGCGGGCGCGGTCGCTGCCGGCGCCTTTCGCAGGTCGCTGCTCGCCAGCGCACCGCGATCGAGCGCCGCGTCGCGGGCGGCCAGCGCGGCCTGGAGCACCGCCCGGGTCACCGGCGCGGCGGTCACCGCACCGTAGCCCTTCGCCGGGTCGTCGAGCTTGACGAGGATCACGTACTGCGGAGCGTCCGCCGGGAAGAGTCCGATGAACGACGCGTAGTACTTGCCTGACGCGTAGCCCCCGCCGGCGTTGAGCCGCGCCGTCCCCGTCTTCCCGGCCACCGCGAAGCTGGTGAGGTCGGCCTTCATCCCCGTCCCCTTCTCCACCGCCTCGCCGAGCATCCCGCGCACACGCGCCGCAACGCCAGGGGAGATCACCCGCCGCACGACCCGGCGCTGGTGCCGGTAAAGCAGCTCGCCGCCGGGGCTGCGGATCTCGCGGACCAGCGCCGGCTCGAGGAGCTCGCCCCCGTTGGCGATCGCCGCGTACGCCGTCGCCAGCTGGAGCGGAGTCACCGCGACCTCGTAGCCCATCGCCAGCGACGCGGCCGACATCTTCGACCACTCCTTCGGCGTGCGAAGCGTTCCCGCCGCCTCCGTCGGAAAGGGGATTCCGGTCGGGGTTCCGAAGCCGAAGTCACGCAGCGCTTCGTACTCCTCGCGCGGCGTCAGCCGCTGCGCGAACTGCGCGATCCCGATGTTGCTCGACACGCGGATCACGTCGCGCAGCGTGAGCTTCCCCATCCCCTTCTCGACGTCGTTGATCGTCCGCCCGAAGATCGTCCACGACCCGCCATAGGTGTCGACGCGGTCGCCGGGGTGGACGACGCCGCGCTCGAGCAGCGCCGCGCCGACGAGCGGCTTCATCGTCGAACCGGGCTCGAACGGCTCGCTGAGCCCCGTGACGCCGCTGCGCCCGGCGCGCCGGCTGGCCATCGCCAGCACCGCCCCGTCGTGCGGGTCGAGGACGACGATGTCCCCGCCGCTCGCGCCAAGCTGCGCGACCGCGTCGGCCAGCGCCCGCTCGCAGATCTCCTGCAGCTCGTGATTCAGCGTCAGCGTCACCGACCGCCCCTTCGACGGGGCCACCCCCGGATCGTTAGGCGCCTCGAAGCTCCGCCCGCGGGCATCCCGCAGCAGCATCGCCGAGCCGGCGGTGCCGCGCAACAGGGAGTCGAGCGAGAGCTCGATCCCGTCGACCGCCTCTCCCTCGCCGTTCACGTGGCCGACCAGCCCGCGCAATCCGGGGGAGAGCGCGTACACGCGCTCGGAGACCGGCTCGCTGTAGACCCCGCGCAGGGCGACCGCGCGCGCCACCTCCGACGGCAGGAAGCGGCCGGGGACGATCACCCACGCGCGCGACTTGTCGGTGGTCCGCGCGACCACCTCCGCCGGAACACCAGCCGCCGAGAGCGCGCGGCGGAGCACCGCCGGCTCGCGCACCTCGCGGGGGGCGACGGCGAGGCGCAGCATCTCGCGGCTCTCGGCGAGACGCTCGCCAGTCGCGTCGAGGACGTCACCGCGCGGCGCCGGCACCGGCGCATCGGTGAAGTGCTGGCGCTCGGCGCGCGCCGCCCAGGCATTCCCCTGCCAGAGCTGCACCCACGCCGCGCGGCCGATGAGAGCGGCCGCGAAGCCGAGCAGCGAGAGGTTCACCGCACCGAGGCGGCTGATGCGACGCATGCCGCCGCCTAACGCCGCCGCTCGCGCGGCGGGCGCGGGAGGATGATGACCTGGCTGTCGGTGGGGACGTGCATCTGCAACCTCTGTTCGACGATCGGCGCGAGCCTGGCACGGCTCGACAGGTCGCGGATCTCGCTCTCGAGCTGCGCGCGCCGTGCCTCGAGCTGCACGCGCCGCTTGTCGAGCTCCGCGAGCTCGCGCGACCGCGCGATCCCGTAGCTCCTCCGCCAGATGACGCCCGTGGCCACGAGGAGGAAACCGGCGAGAAGGAGGGCGAGCTGCCGCCCGCGTCCGCCCTTCCGCCCCGACCTGCGAGCGGCGCTCCGCGCCGGAGGACGCTCCCCTCCCCGCGCCGCCCCCTTCCCCGCCTTACCCGCCATGCCGGTACCCCCGCAGCCGCGCACTCCGCGAGCGGACGTTGCGCCGCGTCTCGTCCGGCCCGGCCACCACCGCTTTCCGCGTCAGCAGGGTGCCGAGCGGCTTCCCCCGGCAGGTGCAGACGGGCTGCTTCGGTGGGCAGATGCACGCGGTGCTCCAGTCGCGGAACGCATTCTTGACGATGCGATCCTCGCCGGAGTGGTAAGCGATGACGGCGAATGTCCCTCCCGGCGCGAGCCGGTCTCGCAGCGCCGGCAGCGCGTGCTCGAGATCACCGAGCTCGCTGTTCACGGCGATGCGCACCGCCTGGAAGATCCGCGCGAAGTCACCGGCGTCGCTCCGCGCACCGAGCGCGCCGCGGATCGCGTTCACGAGGTCGTCGCTCGTGGTGAACGGCCGCGTCTCGCGACGGCGCACGATCTCGCGCGCCAGCCGCCCCGCCTTCGGCTCGTCGGCGTACTCGCGGAAGATCCTCGCCAGCTCCTCCTCGCGCTCCTCGGCGAGCAGCGTCGCCGCGTCGGCCTCGGCGTCGCTCCCCATCCGCATGTCGAGCGGTGCGCCCTCGCGAAAGGAGAACCCGCGCTTCTCGTCGTCGAGCTGCCGCGACGAGACTCCGAGATCGAGCACGATCCCGTCGAAGACGATGTTGTCGAGCGCGCGGATGCGATCGGGATACGCGTAGTTCCCCTCCAGCGCCGTGAATCGGCCAGCGAACGATGCCAGGCGTTCGCTCGCGACCCGCAGCGCCGACTGGTCGCGATCGATGCCGATGACGCGCGCGACCCCGGCCTCGAGCAGGGCGAGCGAATGACCACCACCACCGAGGGTGCCGTCCAGCACGCATCGTGCACCGGCGAGCAGCCCGAGTACTTCCGTGGCCATCACCGGTGCGTGGTACTCGCTGTCCCACCGCCCCCCTGCCGCCTGCCCTTCCACTACCGCCATGCGATCCCGTTCATCGCGTCACCCGCACACGTGAGCATTCCGAAAGCTAAGCACCTGCTCTTCGTGATTCACGGCGCGCGCGCGGAACTTCCGGCGGTGCGCCGGCTCATCGACGTCGCGCGTGGCGCGGGTCACACCGTGACCCCCCGCATCACCTGGGCGCGCGGGGACGCGGCCCACTTCGCCCTCGAGGGCGCCCGCGCCGGGGTCGACACGGTCGTCGCGCTCGGCGGCGACGGCACGGTCAACGAGACCCTGAATGGTCTCTCCAGTCACGACGTGCCGCTCGGGATCATTCCGCTCGGGACGGCGAACGACTTTGCCCGCCAGACGGGAATCCCGCTGGACCCGGACGATGCGCTCGACCTGATCCTGCGCGAGGGACCGGTGCGGATCGACACCGCGGAGCTGAATGGCCGCCGCTTCCTCAACGTCTCCACCGCCGGCATCGGCGCCGAGGCGACCGCCGAGACTCCAGCGGAATCCAAGGAGGCGCTGGGCGCGCTCGCCTACGCGATCACCGGGGTGCGGAAGCTCATCGAGCTCGAGCCGATCCCGGCGCGGTTCACCGCGCCGGGGCTCGACCTCGAGACGAACTTCCTCGTGCTCGCCGTCGGCAACGGGCGGTCCACCGGGGGGGGAACTCTGCTCACGCCACGGGCCATCCTCACCGACGGACTGCTCGACGTCTGCATCATCGAGCCACGCCCGCGGCGGGAGTTCGCACGCCTCGCCCTTCGCTTCCGCAACGCGGAGCACCTCGGCCGCAAGGGAGTGCATTACCTCCAGCTTCCCTCGTTGCGCGTCACCGCCTCGCGTCCGATCACAGTGAACGTCGACGGCGAGCCGAGGGAGGTGATGACGCTCGACTACCACGTGCGGCCCGGAGACCTCCGCGTGCACATCCGCAGTACTGCCTGACGGGTCCGGGCCCGGATCTCGCGCCGCACCGCAGACGCCCGTCGACAGCGACGGCTGAGCTACGATTCGGGAGATTTCAAAGGGGCGACGATCACGATCTGGCGCCGATCGGATGAGAGCCCGGAGCCGGGAAGCGCCCTGGTTCCGTTCACCGGGGCAGGACGTCGCGCCGGATCGGCATCGACGGGTGAACTGCAATTTCGCGGAGGCGGTGTTCACTCCTTGCGGCTGGCGCTGGCGTGCGGAGCTCGCCGCGAAATTGGGTTTGGCGTTCAGGACGCCGCGCCTCGAGTGGTCCGGACCATTCAAAGAGGTCCGGTGTGTTCTCGAAGTTGCCGTTCACCCGCCAACGCTCCTCCTCGCCATTGTAGATGCGCAAGACGAAACCGCGCCGGTCTCCCGTGGAGACCGGCGCGGTTTCTTCAGAACCAGGCTGTGAGAACCAGACTGTCAGCGCGCGATCAGCCCCTGGAGGCGCCGGCCGCACCGCGCGCGGCACCGCCCTTTGCGCTTCCCTTCGCACTGCCCGACTTCGACGAGCCACCCTTGCCGCAGAACTTCTTCATCTGGCCGTCGATCGCAGGCCTGAACTGCGCGGCGAAACCGAGATACTGCTTCGCGGCGTCAGGGGCAGTGCTCCCGCCCTGAGTCAGGTTGATCTGCGCCTTGTTCAGCGCCTGGTCAGCGATGTTGGCGAGCTCGCAGCTCTTCAGCTTCGGAGCATCGGTCGCCGCCGTCTGCGCGACGGTGAACCAGGCGACACCGAGCAGGAACTTCGGAGTCGGCGACGGGGCCAGCGAATCGGACAGGGCGAGGTAGGTGATCGCCTGCTGCATCGCCGTGCGCTTCGCCGCGTTGTCCGCCGGGTCGCCCATCTTCAGGGCATTCGCCGCCTTGTACTTCGAGTTGCCGACGCTGAGCGCGTACTGGGCGACGAAGCCCGCCGAGTCGCTGCCGCTCTGCACCGCCTGCCGCAGCGCAACGAGCGCCGAGTCGGGCTGGTTCATGTCGGCGTAGATCTGCGACAGCTGGACGTAGCCGTGCTCGAGCTTCGGGCTGAGGCGGAGCAGCTCGATGTACGCGCTCTTCGCCTCGGGGAGGCGGCCGGCCTGCTTCAGCGCCTGCGCCTGGAAGGCGCGCAGCCCGACGTTGTTCGGGAACTTCCGGACGCCCTCACCGACGATCGCCGCCGCGCCGACGCTGTCGTTGCTCGCCGACAGCGCGGCCGCCTGCCGCGTGAAGTAGGTCGTGTCGGCCAGCGAGGTGTCCATCTGGATCATCGTCCGGCCGATGTTCACCGCGTTCTTGTAGTCCTTCGCCGCGAGGTGGATGAGCCACTGGAGGCGGAGGAGCTGCAGGTTGCCCGGGTTGTCGGTGACCGCGGCATCGATGATCGGGAGCGCGATCGCCGGGTTCGCCGAGACGACGATCTTGCGGATGACCGTCTCGAGCATGCGCGTGTCCGACGGGTCGACCGAGATCAGCGTCGTCCAGTACTGCACCGCCTGGTCGTTCAGCGCGGCCGACTGCACCGAGTCGGTCTTGGCGAGGGCGTCCGACTTGTCGGAGAGCGCCTGGCCGGCCGCGTTGAGCGCGATCTTGTTCTTCGGGTCGAGGCGGAGGATGTCCCTCGCGTTCGTGATGATCGTGTCGGCCGGCGCCTTCTTCGCGAGGTACGCGTTGAGGCGGCAGATGCGGACGAGCGTCGCGGTCGCATACGTCGAGGTGCCGGCGTTGGCGGCCTGGATCGCCGCGTCATAGTTGCCGGCGCGCGCGGCCGTCTCGCACTTGTTGTACGCGTCGAGCTGGCGGCGGGCGTTGCCCACTTCCTTCGAGATCGCCTTCACCGCGCCGCCGACGTTCCCGGCATCGACCGGGGGGAGCGGCTGCGAGATCGAGAGGTCGCGGCTGAGGACGAGCCGCGGCTCGACGTGCACGCCGTTAGGCGTGCGCGTCACGGTGCCGATCAGGATCTCGTCGGCACGCGCCGTACGGGCGAGCTCGCGCAGGTCGGCGTTGCTCACCGCCGTGTCGGTGCGGAACCCCGACGCGTCGAGGATGCCGGTGATGTCGGTCTTCGGGACCGTCCAGATCGTCTTCACCTGGTAGTCGGTCTTGAGACGCTCGCGGAGCTCGTCCGCAGTCTGGAGACCAAGCGGCTTCGGCCCGGCGAACACCGGAACCATCAGTCGCGGCCCGGTCACCGGTGCCCGCTGCGCGAGCGCCGGGGCGGCACTCGTCGCCAGGGCGGCGGCGACGCCGGTGAACGTGAGCAGGTGGCGGTACGATGCCTTCACTGTGCAAACCTCCCGAACGGTGATGGTGCAGCCCCGACAGGGGGGCCCGCGAAACACGTTTAGCAACTCCCCGGCCGCTGCCGTCCAACTTCGCCGCGAGCTCCCGCTCGCCGCTCCCCGACCATGGGCGAAGAGGGACTCGAACCCCCGACTTCCTGTGTGTAAGACAGGCGCTCTAACCAGCTGAGCTATTCGCCCGTGGCGTCGCCCGTCCGACACCGACCCGGACCCGGCGTCGCACTCTCATACCAATTCCGGACCAAGGCGTTCCGGTCCATACAAAATCCGCCCGGAGAGATCTGACCGGCAGGTCAGAATCCCGGGAACTTCCTGTCCCGCCCCGCCGTGCGGACTGAGCCCACCAGCCGCGACCTGCCCCTACTTCAGGATCGCCAGCGGGACCAGGACGCAGTAGCCGACGATCAGCAGGATCGGCGCAAGCGTCTCGCCCCCGCGGGCGAGGTCGGCGTACCCCGCGAGCAGCGTCAGTGCCGCGGCCGCCCAGAGAATGGCGCTGCGGGAACGAGCTCGGGTGTCGGTTCGAGCTCGGGTGTCGGTTTGAGCCATAATCTTTTACAATACCCAATCAAGTGGAACTGTGTCAAGCGGTTGCGCCGTCGGGCGGCCCTTGCTGCCCCCGTCCCGCGGCGTCGCTCCGGTCGCCATTCGGCACGCGGGGGCCGTCGTTGGTTGCCCCGCCTGCCCGCCCGGGCTCGACGCCCCGGTCCTCGCCGAGGAGGGCGGCCAGCGCGCTCTCCCGCATCGCCCGGTCGGCTGCTTCATCCGCCGCCCGCATCGCCTCGAGCCGCCTCCGGTCACGGCGGCGCCGCGCGATCCAGAGCGGAAGGAGGGTGAGCCCGCCGAGGAGCCCGAGCAGGGCGAAGTCCGCGGTCAGCGCGAGCCCGCCATACCGGCGCCGCGTCCGGTCGCGCCAGCGCTGGTCGAAGTCGGTGAGCGTCAGGCCATACGCCTGCCTCACCGCGCGATCCATCGAGCCGGTCTCCTTCCAGTACTGGAAGAACAGCGACAGCCCGCGCCGCTCGTCGAGCGACGCCAGCTCGGCCACCGCCCGATGGGCGAGGGCGTAGCCGTCGTCGGCGCGCTGCTCGCCGCCGGTGAAATAGTCGTCGAGCGAGGCGATCCCCGGCAACGGGCGCAGCACGAGCGCGAAGCTCGTCGCCAGCGCCTCGTCGCGTCCCCACTCGCCGGCGGCGAAGCTCGCGTACCCCTCGTCGAACCAGCGCGGCGGCAGGTCGCCTAACGCTTCGTGGAGGGCGAGATGGGCCAGCTCGTGCCGGAACGTCGCGATCGGGTCGCCGGCCCGGCCCCCGGCATCGCGCCCGTGGAGCACGATGCGGCGCGATTCGGGAAAGGCGAGCGCCGCCCCCCACTCCGGCGCGGCCGGCCCGGCCCAGGCGCGGAAGGTCCTCGCGTCAGGCGCGATCGCGACCAGCGCCCGCTCGCGCGGGCGCGGGAGGCCGGGAAAGCTGTCGCTGGCGAGCGCCGACGCGGCGAGGGAACGGGCGAGCCGGTCGTCCTGCGGGTAGTAGACGAAGGTCAGCCGGCCGGCGTCGAGCCTGCGGGGAGCGCCGGCCTGGCCTTCGGCGATGCCGGCTCGCGACAGCGCGAGGAAGCACAGGGAGCAGAGCGCGACAAGAATGCGGCGGACGCGCGCCGCGAGCCCGCGCGCGATCAGGCGTCGCGCGAAGGGCCTCCCCCCGACTCGACCAGCGTCAGCATCTCGGCGCAGCGCTTTCCCCATGGATTGAACTTGTTCGCCGCGAACCCGTCGCGCCACGCGGCGACCGCCGCGTCGTGGTTGCCGTTGAACCAGTGCGCGCGGCCGAGCTCGTAGTGGGCCTCGATCAGGTTCGGCCCGAGGGCGATGGTCTTCTGGAAGAAGTTCATCGCGTCCTCGTACATCTCCCGCTCGAGGTACACCAGGCCGAGATAGAAGTGCGCGTAGAGCGTCGCCTTCCGGTCGTTGTCGAGGCGGATCGCCTTCGACAGGTGCTCGATCGCCTCGCCGAAGATCCGCTTCTTCAGGCAGATGTAGCCGACGTTGATCCGCGCCAGCGCGTTCGCCGGCTGCTTCATCAGCACCTTCGAGAAGTTGAGCAGCGCGTCGTCGTACTTCTCGTTGAGCATCTGCGCCCAGCCAAGCAGCGCCTCGCTCTGCGGGTCGTTAGGCGAGAGCTCGAGGGCGCGGCTGAGCGCCGTTTCGGCGCCGGCGTAGTCCCCGAGCGAGAGCCGGCTCCACCCCTTCTCGATGAACGTCGACGCGCCGATGTGGTCGGCGTGCACGACCGGCTTCTCCCCGGTGAACTGCGGGGCCTGCGACGGCGCGGCGCTTCCCTGCTGCTTCCAGCGGTCGACGAGCGCCTTGACCTCGTCCTTGAGCGTGGCGAGGTCGGTGAGCTGTGCTTCTACCGCCTTGAAGAGGGCGATGATGTCCTGCTTCACCGCCTCGCGCTCCGGACCGGCGAGCGTCGGGACGAGCCGTGCCTCGATCGCCGCGTAGCGATCGCGCAGGGTCTGCTGCTGCTCCGGCATCCGTGGTGCGGCGCTCAGGCGCGGGCGGCCGTCTCGGCCGCGGCGGCGCGCTCGAGGACGAGGCGTTCCCCGGTCGAGAGCAGCCGCGCGACGTCGAGGAACACCACCAGCCGCTCCCCCCGGCGGACGATCCCGAGCAGGTACTCCCCGGCCAGCCCGCGGAACATCGGCGGCGGGGGCGCGAGCTTCCCGGCGTCGAGCGGCGCGACGTCGAGCACCGCGTCGACCACCCCGCCGATCCATTCCCCGCCGGCGTTGAAGATCAGGATGCGCGTCTCCGGCCCCGGCTCGGCGGCCGGGAGCTCGAAGCGGTTGCGGAGGTTGATCAGCGGGACGACGCGTCCCTGGTAGTCGATCACCCCGTCGATCCACGCCGGAACGTTAGGCACCGGCGTCGGCGTCTGGAAGCGGAGCACGCGCTCGACCGAATAGATGTCGGCGGCGAACAGGTCTTCGCCGAGCCGGAAGGTGACGATCTTCGAGATCGTCGGCGTAGCGCTCGTGGTCATGCGGTCATCTCCATGGCGTGACCGGTCACGCACGCGGCGACGAGTGCTTCGGCGTCGACGATGGCGACCAGTTCCCTGCCGTGATGGGCGACGCCGAGCAGGATGCCGTCGGCGTCGTCCGTCCCGGGTGCTTCGCGTACGGTGGCGAGGTCCACCTGGAACACGTCCTCGACGTCGTCGACCGCGAGGCCGAGCCGGCGCGTGCCGCTGCGGACGAGCAGCGCGGCCTGCGCCGCGCCGCGCAGCGGGACGCCGATCACGTGCGACGGCGAGTAAACCGGCGTCAGCCGCCCGCGCAGGTTGAAGGCGCCGAGCATCGCGGCCGGCATCTCCGGAAGGTGGTGGATCTCGGGGAGCGTCACCGCCTCCTCGACCGAGGCGAGGTCGGTGGCGAACAGCTCTTCGCCGATGCGGAACATCAGCAGGTCGGCGATCCCCGTGCGCTCGCGGACGCGCTCGCGCAGCGGACGCCGGTCGGCCTCCCCCTGGTCGTCGTCGCCCAGCTCGACGGGGGCCATCGCTTCGAGCCTGCGCATGAGAAAGGTCGCGTAGTCCTCGACGGTCGACGCCTGGGCCGGGGTGTCAGGTGCCAAGTGCCGGGTGTCAGGTGCCAGGTGCCGGGTGTCAGGTGCCAGGTGCCGGGTGTCAGGTGTCAGGTGCCGGGTGTCAGGTGTCAGGTGCCGGGTGTCAGGGACTGCGGCAACTGCCGGCGTCGAGGCGGATGTGGTGGGAACCGCGGCCTTCACGATCGCGATCCCGGCCGGCGGCGTCAGGCGGAGGGTCGCGGCGACGTCTACCGGCGATGAGACCCGGCGGGCCGCGGGAGGCGCCGTCGGCGCTTCCGCCTTCCCTGACACCTGACCCCTGACACCCCCCGC
>DASZNJ010000011.1:0-16537 GCA_035551575.1 Gemmatimonadaceae bacterium | reverse complement strand
CACATCACGCTCCTCTTCGGCCACCGCGTGCCGAGGAGCGAGTGATCACCGGCAGGTACACAAAGTTTCTCACAGTCCCTCCCTCGTCCCTCGTCCTTCGCTCCCTCGTCCCTCGTCCCTCGTCGCTCCCTCGTCCCTCGTCCCTCCCTCGTTCCTCGTCGCTCCCTCGTCCCTCGTCCCTGGTCGAGTACGACACACGGATCAACGGCGCCACTCCCTCGTTCCTGATCCGTTGTTGGCCCACGTCCCACCATCCCTCGTCGCGCCAGTCGCCTTAGGCGACCGCGCCCACCCCTCGTCCCTCGTTCGTCTTTCGTTCGAGCTTCCTTGTCGCCGGCACGAGCGACTTGTGGATGGCGAGGGCGGCGATCGCTCCGTCACTCGCCGCGCAGATCGCGAGCTGCGGCCCTGGTACCAGGTCGCCCGCGGCGAAGACGTTCGGCACTGACGTGTGGTAGTGATCGTCGATGATGACGTGCCCCTCGTCGTCGCGCTCGCAGCCGAGCTGGACGCCGAGGTCGTCGCTCGGGTACTGGCCGATGGTGAAGAAGATCTCCTCGCAGCCTAACGGTTCGCGGCCGTCGAACACCAGCGAGCGCAGCTCGCCCTCGCGGAAGTTGATGCGGGTGATCGGCTCCTCGACCACAGGGATCTCCAGCGCGGTCAGCTTGCCGCAATATTCCTCGGTCAGCTCGGGGTCCCGGCCGTTGGTGCAGACGACGATGTCGCGCGTCCAGGTCGTCAGGTTGAGCGCCATCCCGACGGCGCGGCGCCCCTTGCCGATGACGACGGTCTTCTTGCCGGTCGCTTCGTAGCCGTCGCAGTCGGGGCAGACGTGGGCGCGGTCGCCGTAGATGTGGTCGAGCCCGGGGATGTCGGGCCAGACGTCCCTGATGCCGATGGCGAGCAGCAGCCGGCGGCCGGCGACGCGACCGCCCCCCTCGAGCTGGAGCTCGAAGTGCTCCTCCGACTTGTGGCTGACGCAGAGCACCACGCCGTCGATCAGCTCCACGCCGTACCTGCGACACTCCTCGCGGCCGCGTCCGCGCAGCTCCGCCGGGCGGATGCCGGGGAGGCCGAGGAAGCCGTTGATCCCCCGGGTTTCCCAGTTGCGCGGGTCGCCGGAATCGACGACGACCACGCTGTGCAGGTAGCGCGCGAGCCAGAGTGCCGCGGAGAGCCCGGCGGTGCCGCCGCCGACGATGGCGACGTCGTAGAGCGGAGTGCCGCTGTCATCGAGTGTCGGCGCTGGTGGGGCGCCGGGTTTCGGATGCGTCATGTCGCAGCGCAGTCGGCAAAAAGGAGTCCGCGGCCGCGCCGGCCCGTCAGCGCACCGCGCCCGGGGGGAGGGCGTAGAGCAGCCGCAGCGTCGCGAGGTCGGCGCGCGACAGCTCGAGCGCGTGGGCCTGGCTCGCCATGATGTCGCCCTCGGTCTTCGAATGATTGAGCCCGAAGAGATGCCCGATCTCGTGCAGCGCGGTGGCCCGGATCCAGTCGGGGCCGAGCGTCTGTCCCGTCGTCGCGTGGGTCGCGATGGTGATGTCGCCGGCGACGAGCCAGCGGTACTGATCCCAGGTCTGCAGCGTCTGGCCGATCGTGCCGCCTTCCTCGAAGCGGTCGATCCAGTGAATGCGCACGTTCGCCGCGGCTGAGTCGCTGATGAACTGCGCACCGATCGGTGCGCCGGCCGCGGCCCATACGGTGAACGCGGCGCGCACGCTGTCCACGTACTCGGGGCGCCACTCGCTCGCGGTGGTCGTCGGCGCAATCCAGACGCGGAACACGGTCGACTCGGGCCAGCGAACGAGCTCGGCGTCCTGCTCGTCGATGATGTCCTGGATGTAGGTGCCCGGGGCGCCGAGCCGGATGTGGCGCTGGATCTCCTCGATGTCGCGCACGGGTGCCGCGTTCCCGGAGCGGACCTGGCGTCCGCGCACCTCGCGCCCCCGCGGCCCCGTGAGCGCGACGGTGGCTGAGCCTTCGGCGGAATCGACGGGCGCGCCGGGGGAAGAGGGGCTCGCGCTGTCGGGCGCCGGCGCGGCAACCGGCTGCGGGCGCGGCGCGGTGACGATCAGTCCGCCGACGCCAGCGGCGACGGTGCCGACGAGGACGACGGCGACCCAGTCGGCGCGGCGCATCTGCCTAACGGACGGGCCCGGGAGGGAGCGAGTAGAGGAGCTTCATCGTCATCCGGTCCGCCGGCGAGAGCTCGCGGACGCGGACGCGGGGCGTCATGATGTTCGCGACGTCCGACGTGTGATCGAGCCCGAGCATGTGTCCGACCTCGTGCAGCGCGATCGCGCGCACCGCCGAGCGGTCGAGCGCCTCGCCACCATCGTGGTGGACCGCGAGCACGATGTCGGCGTCGACGATCCACCAGTGGTCATCGCGCGCCCAGCGGGTCTTGCCGCTGATCGGCGCGCTGAACTGGTCGATGAAGCGGACGTGGACGTCGGCCTGCGCCGAATCGGAGACGAAGGAGAAGCGGACCGGGATGCCGGTCGCGGCCCACGCCGAGAATGCGCCGCGCACCTGGTCGACGAAGCCGGGCTGCCAGTCGGGGATGCTGCTCGACGGCTGGATCCAGACGTGAAGCGGCTGCTTCGTGCGGTCGTGCCAGCGAGCGAGGGCGGAGTCGCGCGTGAGGAGGATCTCGCCGATGTAGGTTCCCGGCTCGGCCTGTTGCAGCTTGCGCTTGACCTCGGCCGCATCGCGCCGGCCGCGAGTCGTGCGGGCGCTCGCGTAGGCGAGCGATCCTTCCGCGCTCGACTCGTGCGGCTCGCTGGGCCGCGCGAACGGAATCGCGGCTGTCGCGGCCGCGGCGACGGTCAAGGTCAGTGAAGCGATCAGCAACGTCTGCTTCATGGGGGGACCCACTCCTGCGCTGGCGCCGACAAGAACGAATCGATCAGAGCAAAGAAGCGCTCGGGTGCTTCCCAGAAAGGCATGTGTCCCGAAGCGGGGACGACGACAAGCCGTGCCGAGGACCCGAGAGTATTCGCCAGCTCGCGGGTGGACTCGCAGGGGAGCAAATCGCGCTCTGCATGAATGACGAGCACGGGTACTGGAAGGGCACTGAGGAGGGCCCGCCAGTCATACCCCTCGCGGCGCAAATGGGCCGCGACCGCCGCGCCGGTGACGCTGGTCGCACGAGGCGGGGAAAACATGGCGGCGAGCTCCCGGTCGGCGAACCAGGCGGGGTAGACCGCACGCGAGTGCGCGCTCTGCACGCCGGGGTCGTCGCTCGCGAGCGACGACGGCGGGTGGTGCTCGAGCACCGCGCGCTCAGCGGGGCCGAGCCGGGCGAGGGCCGCCGCGTCGAGCGCCGGCATCCAGCTGCTGGTCGGGCCCACCGGACAGACGGCAACGACCGCGCGCGTCCCCGCGAGATCCCGCTCGGCGGCGAGGAGCGCGATCCCCCCGCCCCACGAATGCCCGAGCAGGTCCCAGCGGGCGATGCCTAACGCCTCACGGATCGCCACGACGTCGCCGGCGTCGTGCTCGATGCGCGCCTTCTTCGGACCCGGCGGCGGCGGAGTCATGCCCCGGCCGCGCTGGTCGTAGAAGAACAGCTGCCGCCTGGCAGCGAGGGGGGAGAGCGCCGGCCAGAGCAGCGAGTGGTCGTAGAGCAGCCCGCCATTGATGCAGAGGAGCGGCGGCTCACCCGGCACTGCCGCGGTGTGCCAGACGGCGAAGTCGATGCCGCGCGCCCGCACTGTGCGGCGGTGCAGCCGCGGGGTCGCGCCGAGCGAGCGCCGGAAGGCGATGAAGTCGTCGCGCCTGGACATGGGCGAATGCTAGGAACGGTCGCGGTGGCAGTCAAAGGAGCAGCCGCCAGCCATCAGCGTCGAGCGACGGTGGTTAACGCGGCGATGGAGGCTGATGGCCGACGGCTGTTAGCCAGCGGGCAAGAGACGTGAAGCTGGCGACGGGCGGCTGACCGCAGTACGTTCGCCCCATGGCGAACATCCGGCTGCTCGGCGCGACGGCGGCTGCCGAGAGAACGCACGACACGCTCGGGCGCGAAGCCTCGCCGCGCCGGCTGGCGCTGGTCGCGCTGCTGGCGATCGCCCGCGACGCAGGGATCGATCGCGGGCGGGCAGCGACGCTCCTCTGGCATCGCGAGAGCGAGCTGGTCGCCCGCGAGAAGCTCGATCGCCTGGTGCGCGCCGTCCGCGCCGAGCTGGGTGGGGACGTCGTGATCGACCTCGGCGAGACGATACGGCTCGACACGGGCCGGATGTACATCGACGTCGTCGACTTCGAGGAGGCGTGCGACGCCGGGGACCTCGAGCGCGCGGCCGCCGATTACGAAGGGGAGTTTCTCGCCGGGTTCTTCCTCGAGGACGCGGTCGACTTCGAGCAGTGGGCGAGCGACCAGCGCACGCGCCTGACGGCGCGGGCCGTGGCCGTCTTCGACGGGCTCGCCGCGATCGCCGCAGCGCGCGGCGAGAACCAGCGGATGATCGACCTGCTCCGGCGCCACGCCGACCTCGAACCGTACGCGAGCGCACCGACGCTCGCCCTGATGCGCGCGCTCGAGTCGTGCGGGGACGCGCACGAGGCGCTCCGAGCCGGGCGCACCTACGAGGCACGGATCCGCACCTTCCTCGAGACCGATCCCGCCGTCGAGGTCCTCGCCGAGACGCGGCGCCTGCGCGCGATGGTCGGACCGGCGGCGACGCCGGCGAATGGCGTGCCAGGGGCCGGGGGCCAGGCGTTGGGCACGGCGGGGAACCGCGAGCCAGGACCCAGGCGTTAGGCACGGCGAAGCTGCCGGGTGTCAGGGGTCAGGTGTCAGGCGAGACTGCTGACTGTCACGTGGCAGGGGCGCCCGGTATCAGGTACTGCTGTAAGGCTCCGGGGGGGGAGGGCGAGCGGTAGCGTCGTTCCGGCACCTGCACCTGACACCCCGTCTCTCACCACGGCCTCACGCGCTCCGCGATCTTTCCCGACTCCAGCAGCTCCCGCAGCTCGTCGCCTAACCGTTGGCTCGCGTCCACGGCCTGCTGCCAGCGGGTGATGCGTTCGGCGTCGTCGAAGGCATAGAAGTCCTTGCGGTCGGGGATCCTGCCGCCAGGGAGGGCGGCAACGAAGTCGTCGGAGGGGGCGATGATGAGTGCGCGGCGGAAGTTGTCGACGCGGGCGCGGCGCCAGCTGAGTGACTTGTCGAACCAGCCGGGGACGATGTGCGAGTAGAAGTGCGGATACAGTACCAGCCCGTCGCCCGCGCCGAAGCGCATGTCGAGATGATAGTCGAGGACACCGCCGTCCCAGTGCACGCCGCCGGTGCCGGGGATCGCGACTCCCTCGAGGACGAGCGGAATGGACGCCGACGCGAGCAGCGCGGCGCGGATGTTCTCGCGGGTGAGCGCAACGTGGACGGTCTCGAAGTCTTCGAGTCCGGTGAAGGGGCTCGTGTCCCCGGCGGTGTGGAAGATGAAGCGCCGCAGCTGGAGCGAGAGCGTCCGCCGGCTGAGCAGGTTCCCGGCGGCGGCCACGGCCATCGACGCGGCGAGCAGGATCCGCCGGTCGCTCGCCGCGAGCCCGCGTCCTTCCGTGGTGATGATGTGCAGGTGCTTCGACCTGTTGCCGAGGATGTCGTCGATCCCGGTGTCGCCGAGGAGGATGTCGAGCACCCGCAGGCCGACTTCGGTCACCTCGTGCGCGCTCGGCTTCGGCGAGTACTGCTGGTCGTAGATGTAGGCGTGGTGCGCACGCTCGAGCGCGACGACGGGATCGCGCTGCGCGAACGCGGCCATCCGCCAGCTGCCGATCGACGACCCGATGAGGTGGAGGGGTCGCGTGCGCGGGGCGCGAAAGAACTCCCCGAAGAGGAAGCGATCGAGTCCGGCGAGGACGAGCCACTTCGCGCCCCCGGACGCGCCAGGGACGACGTCGACGTCCTCCGCGCGCAGCCCGCGCTCGCGAATGATGCGCAATGCGTCGGGGCCGGCGCGGAGGGAGAGAGCGGAGGGCACGAGTGGACGAAACAGCGCGTGCGGCGCGCGGGGAAGGGCCGAGGGCAGCTATCAGCCGTCCGCTGCCAGCCATCAGCTGTCAGCCATCAGCTGTCAGCCACGTGCCGGCAGCGATGGCGGCACAGCGACAGCGTCGAGGGAGATGCGAGAGGGAGCGCGTCTGGTGTCGGGCGACGATGAGCCATAGCTTCGCCGGACACCCAACAGCCCGGAGCTTCCTCCATGTCGTTCCTTCGCACCGGCGTCGCCGCGCTCCTCGCCGCGGTCGCCGCTCCCGTCGCCTCGACACTTTCCGCGCAGGGGGAGCAGCCGTTGCTGATGCGGGCGCCGGCAGTCAGCGCGACCGACATCTGCTTCAGCTTCGCCGGGGACATCTGGCTGGTGCCGCGGAGCGGGGGGACGGCGAGCCGCCTGACGGCGTCGCCTGGGAACGAGACGGATTGCCGGTTCTCGGCGGACGGGCGGTCGATCGCCTACACGAGCACGCTCGACGGGAACATCGACGTCTACGTCATCTCGACGTCGGGAGGGACGCCGAAGCGGCTGACGTATCATCCAAGCCAGGACATGGCGCGCGGGTGGACCCCCGACGGCAAGGTGATGTTCGCGTCGATGCGGGAGAGCCAGTCGGCGAGCGGGATACCGGCGCGGCTGTACGTGCAGGGAGTGAACGACGTCGCGCCGACGGCGATCGACCTGCCGAGCGGGTTCGCCGGATCGTTCAGCCCCGATGGGAAGCGGCTCGCGTACATGCCGATCGTGAACGCGAACGCGATCTGGAAGCGCTATCGCGGCGGACGGACGACGCCGATCTGGATCGCGACGCTCGCCGACGCGAGCATCGAGCGGATCCCGCGCGACAACTCGACCGACATGCTCCCGATGTGGGTGGGCGACACCGTGTTCTTCCTCTCCGACCGCGACGGGCCGACGACGCTCTACGCATACGAGCTGGGGAGCAAGCGCGTGACGAAGCGCATCGACAACCGCGGGCTCGACATCAAGAGCGCATCGGCGGGGCCGGGCGCGATCGTCTACGAGCAGTTCGGCGCGATCAAGCTGCACGACCTGACGACGGGGCAGGACACGCCGGTCGCGGTACGGTTACGCGGTGAGCTGAGCGACGCGTTGCCGAAGTGGGCCCGGGTCGGGACGATGCTGAAGCACGCAGCGATCTCGCCGACGGGAGTGCGGGCTGCGTTCGAGGGGCGCGGGGAGATCATCACGGTGCCGGCGAAGAAGGGCGACGCGCGCGACGTCACGCGCACCGTCGGGGCGACCGAGCGATACCCGACCTGGTCGCCCGACGGCCAGACGCTCGCCTACTTCTCGGACGCCGGCGGTGCCTATCATCTCGAGCTCAGGGGGCAGACCGGGATGGGCGCGCCGCGCGCAATCAGGCTCGGCGACGACGACACGTACTACTACACGCCGGTCTACTCCCCCGACGGGAGCCGCATCGCCTTCGCGAACTCCCGGAACGAGATCTGGATGGTTGAAGTCGCGACGGGGCGGCTGACGAAGGTCGACACCGATCCGATCGGCGGATTCAACGAAGGTGGGACCCAGGTCTCGTGGTCCCCGGACTCGCGCTGGCTCGCCTACGGGCGGTCGGCGAAGAACAGGCTGAGCGCAGTGTTCGTGTACGAGGTCGCGCGCGCGGTGGTCACGCAGGTCACCGACGGAATGAGCGACGCGCGCAGTCCGGCGTTCGACATCGGCGGGAAGTACCTCTGGTTCGTCGCCAGCACGGATGCCGGACCGGCGACCGACTTCAGCATGACGACGTACGACCACCCGGTGACGCGGACGCTCTACGCGATCGTCCTGCCTGACGATGTGCCGTCCCCGCTCGCGCCGGAGAGCGACGAGGAGAGGGCGAAGGGGGACAGCGCGGCGAAGAGCGCGGCGAAGGCGGCGGCCGGAGACGTCGCCGGCGCGAAGAAGGCGAAGCCCGACAAGACGAACGAGACGACGCCGGCCGCGCCGCCCCGCGTGCGGATCGACTTCCCCGGGATCGACCAGCGGACCGTCGCGATGCCGATGCCCGCGCGCGACTACGTCGCCGTGGTCGCCGGCAAGGCCGGCGTCGTCTACCTCGCCGAAGCCCCGCTCGTGCCGGTGGACCAGCAGGCGGGGCCCGGCCCCGGCGTCACGGTGCACAAGTTCGACCTCGCCGAGCGCAAGTCGAGCGAGGTGGTGAGCGGAGTGAACGAGTTCGACATCTCGCGCGACGGGGAGAAGATCCTGTACGCGCAGCAGGGAAAGTGGGCGATCGCCGCGCTCGCGCAGCCGGTGAAGGCGGGGGAGGGGATGTTGGCCACCGCCGAGATCCAGGTCGAGACCGACCCGCGGGCGGAGTGGAAGGAGATGTACCACGACGCCTTCCGGCTGCAGCGGGCGTTCTTCTACGATCCTGGCTACCACGGGCTCGACCTCGCGGCGACCGAGAAGAGCTACGCCGGCTATCTCGACGGGCTCGGGAGCCGGGCCGATCTCGACTACCTGTTCCAGGAAGTGTTCGGCAACCTGACGGTCGGCCACCTGTTCGTCGGCAGCCCACCGTCGTCAATGCCTAACGCGACGCCGCGGAACGGGCTGCTCGGCGCCGACTACACGGTGGACAACGGCCGGTGGAAGTTCGCGCGGGTCTACGCCGGGGAGAGCTGGAACCCGCAGTTCCGCGCCCCGCTGACGCAGCCGGGGGTGAACGTCCGCGAGGGCGAGTACCTGCTGGCGGTGAACGGGCAGCCGCTGACGAAGGACGAGAGCGTCGACGAGGCGCTGCAGGGGACGGCGGGGAAGAGCGTCGTCCTCCGCGTCGGGCGTAACGCGAACGGCGCCGGCGCGCGCGACGTGACCGTCGTCCCGCTGGCGAGCGAGACGCTGCTCCGGCACCTGGCGTGGATCGATGCCAACCGCCGGACGGTGGACAGGCTCTCCGGCGGGAAGCTCGCCTACCTCTACATCCCGAACACCGCCAACGAGGGCTACACGCGCTTCAACCGCTACTTCTTCGCGCAGCAGGACAAGCAGGGGGCGGTGGTCGACGAGCGCTACAACGGCGGCGGCAACATCGCCGACTACATGATCGAGTATCTCCGCCGCGAAGCGCCGTTCAACTACATGAGCGGCCGCTACGGCGAGGACGTCCCGATCCCGGCCGGCGCGATCTATGGCCCGAAGGTGATGCTGATCAACGAATACGCCGGCTCCGGGGGCGACGAGCTGCCGTGGCTCTTCCACCGCTTCAAGGTGGGCCAGCTCGTCGGCAAGCGCACATGGGGAGGGCTCGTCGGCATCGGCGGGTATCCGCAGCTGATGGACGGTGGCACCGTGACGGCGCCGCGCATCGCGCTCTGGACGCCGGAGAGCGAATACGCGATCGAGAACCGCGGCCAGGCACCGGACGTCGAGGTCGACCTCGACCCTGCCGCCTGGCGCGCCGGGCACGACACGCAGCTGGAGAAGGGAGTGGCGATCCTGATGGAGCAGCTGGCGAAGGCGACGCCGGCGGCGCCGAAACGGCCGGCGTACCCGACGTGGGCGCGGCCGGCGGGGGAGGGTAAGCGTTAGGCGGGGCGGCAGGGGCGGCGGGACGGCAGGTCGGCTTTCGCAGGGGCGCCACAGAGACGCGGGGACGCAGAGGGGGCGCGGAGTCTCGCAGAGTACAGCAGAACTGCGGAACAGCGCCACAGAGGCACCAAGGCACCGAGAACGGCCCGACGGGGCTGAGCAGTCTGCACCACGGTCGTGCTGATTTGGGGCAAGTGGGTGAGATGGTCTCGCCGTGCTTGCCCCAAGCCATCCCGGGCGGGCGTCGCAAGCCTCGCCTTCGCGGCCGTTCTCTGTGGTTCGGTTGCTGTTGCAGTTCGTGCAACGGCAGTTGGACCACAGAGAACCGCCGCACCCTTCAAAGGCTCGCGATCGCGCGCGGGCAACGAGTCATTGGTACGCGTTCGGCGGGATGATCTCCCCCCGCTTGCCACCAGGCAGTTCAGCTATCGCTGACAGGAACTCGCCCTTCAAGGCTGTTCTCGGCGTCTCGGTGCCTCGGCGGCGCCGTTCCGCAGTTCTGCTGTACTCTGCGAGACCTCTGCGAGACCTCTGCGTCCCTGCGGCGCGGTCCCGCCGTCCTCCCCCCTCAGAAGTGCCGAATTGACGGGAATGGGGTATTCTTACCGACATGACAGAACGAAGAAAACCAGCAGCAAAGCAGAGCCGACCGGCCAAGGCGGCATCGAAGAGCGTGGCGAAGGGAGGAGGGGCCGCGAAGGCGCCGGCGAAGAAGAGGTCGCGACGGTCGCGGAAGCCGTATCGCGGGACGCCGACCGAGTCGCAGCACACGTCGCTGCCGACGAGCAGGAATGCCTACACCGAGACGCGCGACTGGCTGCTCGCGCAGCACGGGCCGATCTGCGCGTACTGCGAGCGGAAGGTCAGTCCGCGGGCAATCACCCTCGACCACGTCACCCCGCGGCGTGGGCAGACGGCATACGACCGGCGCGACAACCTCGTGCTCTCCTGCTCGGCGTGCAACGCGGCGAAGGCGGACAAGCCGTTTCTCGCCTTCCTCCTCGGCAATCGCGAGCGTGCGGAGAACCTCCTCCACTACGGCACGCACCTGAGCCCGATGCTGATCGACCTGGCGCGGCAGATCGCCGGCCCCGACGCGATCGCGCGCGCCGAGCGCGACCGGCTCGACCCGGACTATCCATACCGCGATTGACGCCAGCGGCGACACAGCGCCTGTTTCGCTCCCCTTCCCGCCCTCCCCGCCGTCAGGCACCTCGTGAACGAAGAAACGCTCGACCCGTCGTCACCGGAGGAGTGGGCGGAGTTCCGGTCGCTGGCGCACCGGATGGTCGACGAGATGCTCGCGCACCTCGCTTCCCTCCGCGGGCAGCCGGTCTGGCGGGAGATGCCCGCCGAGGTCCGGCGCGCGTTAGGCAGCGGGCCGCCTGGCGCGGACGGCCGAGCCCCGCGCCAGGGGATCGGCGCCGCGGCGGCGTACGAGGAGTTCGTCCGCAACGTCCGGCCCTACCCTAACGGCAACATCCATCCGCGGTTCTGGGGATGGGTGATGGGGGGCGGCACGCCGCTCGGGATGATGGCCGACATGCTCGCCGCCGGGATCGATCCCAACCTCGGCGGCTTCAACCAGGCGCCGGCGCTCGTCGAGCACCAGGTGGTCGCGTGGCTGGGCGAGCTGCTCGGGATGCCGGGGTCGAGCGGACTGCTCGTCAATGGCGGGACGATGGCGAGCACCGTGGGGCTCGCCGTCGCGCGCTTCGCGAAGTCGCGCCAGCTCGGACTCGACTCCCGCGCCGACGGAATGCAGGCGTGGCCCGGCGAGGCGGTGCGGGCGCCGCTCGTCTTCTACGGGTCCACCGAGACGCATGGCTGGGCGCGCAAGGCCGCCGAGCTCCTCGGGCTCGGTGCCCGCGCATTCCGGCGCGTGCCGGTGAACGCCGAGTACGAGTGCGACGTCGCGGCGATGGAGCGGATGATCGGCGAGGACCGTCAGGCGGGGCTGATGCCGTTCTGCATCATCGGCACGGCGGGGACGGTCAACACCGGCGCCTCGGACGACCTCGATGCGCTTGCCACGCTGGCGAAGCGTGAGGGGCTCTGGTTCCACGTCGACGGCGCGTTCGGCGCGCTCGCCTGGCTCTCGGACGAGCTGCGCGCGCTGGTGAAGGGGCTCGACCGCGCCGACTCGATCGGCTTCGACCTCCACAAGTGGGGATCGCTCCCCTTCGAGTGCGCGTGCGTCCTCGTCCGCGACGGTGAGGCGCATCGCGCGGCGTTCGCGTCGCCGGCGAGCTACCTCGCGGCGTCGACGCGCGGGGTGATCGCCGGCGGGCTTCCGTTCGCCGATCGCGGGCTCGAGCTGACGCGCGGCTTCAAGGCGCTCAAGGTCTGGCTCTCGCTCAAGGCGGACGGCGTCGACAAGCTGGTGCGGATCATCGAGCAGAACGTGGCGCAGACGCGCTACCTGGTCGCGCGGATCGGGCGCGAGCCGAAGCTGCAGCTGCTCGCGCCGGCGCCCCTCAACATCACCTGCTTTCGCTACGCGACGGCGGGCACCGACGACGCGACGCTCGACGCGCTGAATGCGGAGCTCCTGCTCCGGCTCCAGGAGCGCGGGATCGCCGCGCCGTCGAGCACCGTGCTCGGCGGGCGCTACGCGCTGCGCGTCGCGAACGTCAATCACCGCACGCGGCGCGAGGACCTCGACGTCCTCGTCGACGCGGTGCTCACGCTCGGCGCGGAGCTGGAAGCGTAAGGCATGGAGATCGGCGTCTACACCTTCGCGGACACGACCCGCGATCCGAAGACGGGGCACCTCGTCACCGCGGCGCAGCGGCTCCGCGACCTGGTCGAGGAGATGGAGCTCGCCGACCAGGTCGGGCTCGACGTCTTCGGGGTCGGGGAGCACCATCGTCCCGACTACGCGGTGTCGGCGCCGGCAGTGGTGCTGGCCGCCGGCGCCGAGCGGACGAAGAAGATCCGCCTGACGAGCGCGGTGACGGTGCTCAGCTCCGACGACCCGGTCCGCGTCTTCCAGGATTTCGCGACGCTCGACCTGTTGTCCGGAGGACGGGCGGAGATCATGGCCGGGCGCGGCTCGTTCATCGAGTCGTTCCCGCTGTTCGGCTATGACCTCGAGGACTACGACAGGCTCTTCGAGGAGAAGCTCGACCTCCTGCTGAAGATTCGCGACAGCGAGCGCGTCACCTGGTCGGGGACGACGCGCGCGCCGCTGCGGAACCTCGCCGTCCTGCCGCGGCCGCTGCAGGAGAAGCTGCCCGTCTGGATCGCGATCGGCGGGACGCCGCAGTCGATCGTCCGCGCCGGAACGTCAGGGCTGCCGATGGCGCTGGCGATCATCGGCGGCGCGCCGGAGCGATTCGCGCCGCTCGTCCAGCTCTACCGCAATTCGGCGATCCAGGCGGGGCATGACGTCATGTCGCTCGAGGTCGGGATCAACTCGCACGCCTATATCGCCGACGACTCGAAGCAGGCGATGGACGAGTTCTACCCGAGCTACGCCGACAGCATGACGCGCATCGGCCGCGAGCGCGGCTGGCCGCCGACGACGAGGGAGCAGGTGGAGGCGGGGCGCACCGCGCGCGGCGCGCTGTTCGTCGGCAGCCCGCAGGAGGTGATCGACAAGATCCTCTTCCAGCACTCGCTCTTCGGCCACACCCGCTTCCTGGCGCAGGTCGGCGTCGGGACACTGCCACACGACAGGGTGCTGCACGCGATCGAGCTGCTCGGCACCATCGTCGCGCCCGCGGTAAGGAAAGCCCTTCAAGGGGATCAGAGTCGTTGAAAGCGATGACGAGGGCGTTGGAGGGGTGCGACTCCCGAAACGACTCCGACCCCTGATCGCGTTGAAAACGATGATGAGGGCGGTGGAGGGGTTGGAGTCGCGCAACGACTCCGACCCCTTGCTTCGTTGGGGGTGGGGAGCGACGATCTGCGGATGAGAATCCGCATGCTCGCTGCATTCATTCTTGTTGCTGGCGCGGGGAGTTGCGCGCGCGCACCGCGCACGACGGGGCTCGTCCTCGCTCCGCCGTTCCCGGCGCCGACGCTCTGGGGACCGCTCGAGCCTGACGGCTACGCGGTTCGGCTCGACACCCTCATGCGCCGCGCGCCGGCGAGGAATGGTTGGGCGCCGGCGGGGCGGCCGGTGCAGATCACGATCTGGTCGCCTGCCACGGCGCGCGGCGCGCTGCTCACCTATCGCGACTACATCGCCCTCACCGCGAACCAGGGATCGCTCGAAACGGCGACGCCGGAAGCGTCGACCGCAGCGATCGCGCGGCTGACGCGATTCGTGACGTCGACGGGATCGTCGGACGAGGCGGTCCGGCAGTGGATGGACATGCCGGTCGCGGCGAGCTGGGACGCGCCGCGCGCGCCCGGCCGCTTCCCGCTCGTCGTCATCGCGCAGGGGAACTATCACTCGGCGTACAACCAGGCGGTGCTCGGCGAGTACCTGGCGAGCCATGGCTACGTCGTTGCGACGTCGCCGTCGCCACTCGTTGTCGAGGACACGCCGGACAGCGCCTCGCTCCTGACGCGGGCGCGCCGTCAGGCAGCGGACATCGAGTACGTGGCGGACGTGATGCGCAATCGCGCCGGGGTGGATCCACTGCGCGTCGCGGTCGTCGGGCACAGCTTCGGTGCGCGGGCAGCGTTCGTCGCGATCGTGGATGGCGCGCCATGCCGCGCCTTCGTGAGCCTCGACGGCGGGATCGCGAACAAGCTGGGGAACGACTGGCTCGCGGGGACGCCGTTGGACACGGCGCAGCTGCGAATTCCCCTCCTCCACATCTACCAGGACCGCGACTCGACGGTGCAGCCGGACTTCACGCTCGTCCGCCGCTGGCACCGCGCCGACCGCAACCTCGTGCGCGTCGACGACATGCACCACCAGTACTTCACCGCGTTAGGCTTCGTCGCCGCGGTCGACACCGCCCTGCACGTCGGGCCGCCGGTGGCGAACCTCGCCACCAAGGTCGGCGGGGTGGTGCAGATGACCGGCGCTTTCCTCGATGCGGTGCTCCGCCGCGGCGCGACGACACCGGCGCTGCCGCGCGCGAACGTCGCGCCGTTCAGCACCGAGCATCTTGCGGTGGGGCAGTAACACCAACCGATCTCGAGCCGCCAGAAGAAGTCACTCCCTGCGCCGAGAGGCGCTTGTCGATCGGGACACTCATAACGGCTGAACGGCAATCCTGGGGTCAGAGTCGTTGAACGGCGATGGTACGTATCATCGGGGTTCAACACTCTGACCCCTTGAACGGCCGGCGTGGTGGGCCAGCATCAACAGGGGGAACGACGATGTCGCGGATGTCGCGGATTTCGCGGATCGTTCCTCGTGGCGCGGCGCTCCTCCTGGCCGACCGGGGCAGTATCCGCGTCATCCGCGAAATCGTTGTTCAACCGTTGATGCTCATCGAGCGAAATGCGCTCATCGCGACTGACCGCGCGTTAACGCCCGATCCAGTAGTTCACCTTCAGCAGGAAGATGTTCACCGGCCGGTCGCTCAGCAGCGCGCGAGACTGGTCGCGGAAGAGGAAGCGGCCGGTCGGGTCATGACCGTTGCGCTCCTGGGTCCAGACGAGGAAGATCGTCGAGCCGGGGCGGTACTGATAGCGGAGGACGGCGTTGCCGCGGAGCGAGCGGATGGTGAAGTCGGGGTTGGAGAAGGTGAAGGGAGCCGCCGGGCCGGCGGCGTCGGGATCGACGGTGTAGGTCGAATCCGCTGTGTTGTACTGGATGGTGCCGATGTCGCGGCCGTAGTCGAGGCGGCGCATCGTCCGCGGCGCGGCGAACTCGCGGAAGCGGGTGTACGCACCGCTGGCGAAGAAGGGCTGGGCGAAGAGCTCGAGGGTCAGGTCGGGAGTGAACGTCATGTTCAGCCGCGTGTCGAGCGAGAGGAAGCGCGTCCGGATGTGGGAGAAGACGTAGCGCGTCCCGTAGAACTGCGTCGCGGTCGGGTCGCTGACCTTCATCACGAACTGCGACCCGTCCTCGTCGGCGGTGAAGCTCGGCGCGAACTGGACGAACACGCTCGACGCCGGCTTCACCGCGACGCTCGGCCGCAGCTGCAGGGTGCGGGTATGCGACGAGATCCCATGCGCGACATCGGCGCGCAGCCCGAGCACCGCCGTGCGGCGCGAGTCGGTGCTGACGTTGAGCGAGCCGTAGTCGTAGCCGGTGCGAACGAGCATCGGCCCGCCGCGGGCGAGGTGGTCGTCGAGCGTCGACGGGTGGTGAATGTAGAAGACGTTGGCGGACCAGTAGTTCCTGAAGTTCTGGAACACGCCGTAGTGCTGCTCGACGTCGGTGCGGGCACCCTCGTAGTTGAGCTGGTACTGCGCGCCGGCGGTGACGTTGACGTACCGCCAGACGCCGAAGGGCTTCGTCCACTGGCGCGCGACGTTGGCGAGCATCCACTTGTAGTCCGCGCGCGAGAGGTACGCGAGGTCGTTCACCTCGAAGCCCGGGCTGCGCCAGTTCTGCGCGGTCTCCCAGAGCCAGTCGCCGTTGTCCTTGCCGAGCCGTGCGTAGAGCCCGTAGCCGCGGAGGCCGGTGCGTGCCGGGTCGTAGCGCGTGTCGAACAGCCCGTCGGTGGTCTGGTGTCGGTCGGGACGCTGGAAGTAGTGCGCGCTCGTCTGCTGCGTCGCGCTGTCCATCGCGATCGCGGAGCCGGCGACATCGGAGACGGCGAACTGGCCGAGGAGGGTGTATTCCTGCCTGTGCCACGAGTGGTCGACGTCGACGCCCGCGACCGTCGCCCGGTTGCGCAGCCTGGCGACGAGCAGGGAGTCGCCGAGCCGGCGGACGGTCGAGGTGACGATCCCGCCTAACGACGTGGCGCCGCCGCGGAAGTCGCGCCGCACGCGCCCGACGAAGTAGTTGGTGAGCGGCTCGACCTCCTGCGCCAGCGTCGGCTCGCCGGCGATCCCGTCGGCGCGGAAGCGAGCGGTCTCGCGATTGGTAACCGCGTCGAGGAGCCCGACGGTGTATTCGC
>DASZNJ010000010.1:0-4216 GCA_035551575.1 Gemmatimonadaceae bacterium | reverse complement strand
CGCGGCTCGTCGGCGATCAGCGATGCCGTTCCTCCGCCGCAATGCGCATCGAGGTCGAGAATGAGCACCGATCGCGCTCCCGCGACCAGCGCCGCCCGCGCCGCGATCACCAGCCCGTTGAAGGTGCAATAGCCGGCGCCGGTGTCGCGGCGCGCATGGTGAAGCCCGCTGGAGAGCGATCCGGCCGCGACGCCGTTCTCCATCGCCGACAACGCCGCCGCGACCGCGCCGCCATTCGACGCCAGCACCATCGGCCAGATCCCGGGGTCCCAAGCGAACATCTGCGACTCGGCAAGCGCGCGCGGCTCTCCCGTCTCGATCGCGCGCACGTACTCCGGCGTATGAACCGCCATCACCTGTGCCGCGGTGAGCGGCTCGGGCTCGACGAGCTCGACGCCATCGATCGGATTCCGGACCAGGCTCTCGGCGATCCATCCGGCCTTGCGCATCGTGTCGAAGCCGTAGCCGGAGCAGACGTAGTCGGGGCTGTAGCAGACGTTCAAGACTTGCGGCTCCCCCCTGCCCGCTTTCCGGCCGCGTCGAGGACGCTCCCCCTTTGCCCCTCCGTCAACACTGCAAAGAACGGCATGCTCTGCCGCAGCCGGGTCGCACGCTCGCCGGGATCGACGAGAAAGCGTCGCAGCCTGGCGACGGACATCGTCCGCAGCAGCCGGTCCCACTCGCGAATCGTTCGATCGTTCGCGGTGAGCGGCGATTCCATCTGCTGCGCGAGATGGTGCCGCGCCCGGTCAACGATCCCCGGATCGCCATGAATGAGGGCAGCGAGTCGCTCGCCCTGGAGGCGGGCGCGCCCGTCGAGCTCACCGTGTGTCAGCGGCCGGGTCGTCGTTCGCGCGGCGACGTCCTGCCGCCCCGGAAAAGCCCGCAACGCTGTCGGCGGCGCGCCGAGGATCGGGATCGCCACGCGTAACGCCGCGATCTCCCTGCTGCCACTCGCCTCCAGGTCGGCGTTGGTGCGGCCGCGCACCTCGATGGTGACATCGAGCTCCCGCTCCACGTTCCCGAGAGCGCGCTCGAAGCTCGCGACGACCGTACCCACCTCGCTCGCGCGTGCGAGTACGGAGACGATGACTGGATCGCCCGGCCCGTCATCGCCCGTCGCGACCCGTCCCTCGATCCAGACGGAGATCGGCGAGGGCTTCGTTCGCTCCGCCGCATCACGCAGCCGGTCCACGACACCCTCGAAACGCTCATGTTCGGCGGCGAACAGCCTGCCGATTGCCCCGACCAGGGGATGCTGACGGACGAGTACGACCGGCCGACGCGACCCGGCGCCAACACGCTCGATGATTCCCATCTCCTCGAGGCGGTCGAGTGCCCTGATTGCACCCGACAGGTTCAACTGTGCCTGGCGAGCGAGCACGCTCGGCGCGACCGGCTGCGTTGTCCGAACCAGCTCGCGCAGCAGGCGGACGTTCGCCTCCGTCGCAAGCACGTAGTTGAATGGCTGGCGCAGCGCGCTCTGCGGTCGGCTGGTCGGGCGCATGCTCAACCATAGCAGTGTCTTATAATATAGTCAATATGTTATAATAAACTATTTACGTTATTATCAACTACGGGTACGTTCCCCGCCTCGCACCCGCACGACTTCACCACTCGCCCGTCCCCCGCCCAACGCCGTCACCATCTCCGCATACCGCCCGACCTGCCGCTCATATCCGACCCGCCGCTTCGCCCACTCCCCATCCCCCACCTCGTCCGTCTTCCAGTCCATCACCACCCACCCCTCCGCCGTCCGCACCGCCGCGTCCATCACCCCCTCCGTCACCACCTCGACCCCTCCCTCCCTCCTCACCTCCATCATCGGCAGCTCGAACACCGCCTCCCCGCCCGACAGCCGCCCCCACGCCTCCGACCCCCTCACCTCCTCGACGAGCCTGCCTAACGCCGCCGTCCGCTCCTCATCCAGCCCCTCCTCCCCCCCGATCGCCCGCACCATGAACGCGAGGTCCTCACCCGACCGCCCCCGCCCCGCCGCCTCGAGCGCCCGGTGCACCGCCCGCCCCCAGGCCGGCCCGAGCCCCCTCGCCACCGGCATATCGTACTCCCGCGCGACCTCCCGCTGCTCCTTCGCCGACTCCGTGACGGTCTCGACCCACAGCGACGCCACCGACGCCGCCTCGACCCTCGCCGCCGCCGCCCCAACCGCCGCCCTCATCTCCTCCGCGCTCCGCGAGACCCTCGCACGTCCCGGCGCCGCGGTCACCTCCATCTTCAGCTCCGACGCCACCGCATCGAGCATCCTGCCTAACGGACCGTACGCCCACCCCTTGTACTCGGTCCCCCGCGCCTGGGTGTGATGCTCGCACCGCGCCACCACCAGCTCGCACCGCGGCCGCGTCGTCGCCACGTAGAGCAGCCGGTCCCGCTCCGCCGCGCTGAACAGCGCTTCATCAGCCGCCTTCTCCGACCACCCCGGCGGCTGGGCGATGATGGTGTCGTCCACCTTGATCACCAGCGCCCCGCGCGTCCCCCGCTCGTCGCGCCGCACCCAGACCTCGGGGTCGAACGGGTCGCGCTCGTACGGCGCCGCCAGCACCACCACCGTCGCCTCGAGCCCCTTTGCCTTGTGCAGGTTCATGATCCGCACGGCGTCGGTGCGCCCGGGACGGAGCGGCGCGTCAGGCGCCTCACGGTCGAGCAGCACCTCGAGCCGCTCCATCGCCGCGCTCACCCCCGATGCGCCGCTGGTCGATGCCGCCCGCAGCGCCTCGACCAGGTGCAGCAGCGCCCCCGCCCGCGCGTCGCCTAACGGCTGGCTGGCGGCGTGGAAGAGCAGCCCGGTGTCGCCGATGATCCGCTCGAGCAGGACGTCGGCCGGCTGGCGCTGCGACACCTTCCACCACTCGTGCAGCTGCAGCAGTGCCCGCCCCGCCGCGCTCGCCTCCTCGCTCGGCCGGTGGGTGGTCGAGAAGTGCAGCCCGGCGACGCGCGCCGCGTACAGGTCGGCCGGCGTCAACCCGAAGAACAGTCCCTCCAGCGCCGCAGCGATCAGCACCGGGTTCTCCGGATCGGCGATCGTCCGCAACACGACCAGCAGCTCGGTCAGCTCGAGCTCCTGCGGCAGCGCCGCCCCCGTCGTGCTCACCGGCACGTTCCGCTCGGCGAGTGCCCGCGCGTAATACGCGATCGGCTTCCGCTCGGCGGTGAGGATCAGGAAGTCCCCTGCCTGACGCTCCCCCTTCGCGATCCGCGCGGCGATCCACGAGCCGAGCATCTCCGCGTCGCGCGCGAAGATCGCGTCCTGCCGCTTCGCGTCGGGGCAGACCGTGTACTGGTAGACGCCGTCAGGCGGGAGCCCGGGCCGACCGGTCTTCATCGCGCTGAACGGCGCCTGCGCCGGCGTCCCCCTTGCCGGGAAGACGTCGGCGAAGTGCCCGTTGACGAGATTCTCGATCGGCTCGGTCGAGCGGAAGTTCTGCGTCAGCGCGAGCACCGCGCCGAGCTCCTCGAAGCGCCGCTTCACCAGCTCGTAGACCTGGATGTCGGCGCGGCGGAAGCGATAGATGCTCTGCTTCGGGTCGCCGACGACGAAGATCCCGCCCGCGCGCGGCCGCACGGTGCGCCAGTCATTCCCCTCGCTCGCCCGCGACGCGAGGAGCATGCAGACCTCGGCCTGCACCGGATCGGTGTCCTGGAACTCGTCGACGAGCAGGTGCGCGTAGCGAATCCCGAGCTGGTCGCGCGCCTCGCCGTTCTCACGAAGCAGCGACGCCGCGAGCAGGAGCAGGTCACCGAACCCGAGCTGCGCGGTCGCCAGCCGCTCGGCGGCAAAGTCCCGCGCCGCGCGGAGGAGGAAGCGCATCACGATTGGATAGCGATGCTCGCGCCAGCAGCGCAGGACGTCGGCGGCGATATCGGTGATGAACGAGGCGAAGTCCTCGCTCAGCGCCTTGGCTGCCTTCTTCGTCTCCTTGTCGGCGCCCCACCGGTTCTGGGTCGCTTCGCACTTGCCGGCGGTCAGCTCCTCGATCGCCGCGCAGAACTCGGCGACGTCTCCCCAGTCGCGGATCCGGCGCAACAGCGACAGCCGGCGCACGACCTTCATCAGCTTGTCCCACCCCTTCTCCGGCTCCGTCCTCGGCAGCATCGCCTCGGCCCGCGCGAGCAGCTTCTCCAGCGCCCGCCGGCAGTCCGCAACGTCAGGCGCCGCCGACTCCCCGAGCGGGAACTCGACGTCCGGGAAGTCGGTGAC
>DASZNJ010000009.1:0-3173 GCA_035551575.1 Gemmatimonadaceae bacterium | reverse complement strand
CCGACTCTCCTCACCCCGGCGAAGGCCCGTCAGTGAAAATCGTGCGACCGGTAGGCCAGCACCTCGGCGCCGGCACCCCCGTCCCCCTCGACGCGCTCGTCGAGCCGCTTGAACGCCGTCGCGACCAGCGACGCCAGCGGCCCGTCGCGCTCGACCCGGCCGTACACGGCGAGAAAGGTCGAGAAGCGGACCACCTCGCGATGCGCCTCGTCCATCTTCCGCGAGACGATCACCTGCGTCTGCCCGTGCTCGTCCTCGAGGAGGATGAACACCGTTCCCTTCGCCGACTGCGGCCGCTGCCTCACGATCACCAGCCCGGCGATGATCACCTGCTCGCCGTTGCGGCACCGCTGCAGCTCGGCGCTGTCGCGGGCGCCGATCTTCCGCAGCCACGGGCGGAACCGCTCCATCGGGTGCCCGGAGATCGACAGGCCTAACGCGTTGTAGTCGGCGACGACCCCGGCGTGGTGCTCGATCGGCCGCGGGGCGAAGCTGTCGGCGCGCGACGGGGCGAGGGGCAGGGTGTCGCCGACGACGCGCAGTGCCTGCCACGCCGCGCGCCGGCGGTCGGGCTCCCACGCCGCGAAGGCATGCGCCCGGGCGAGCGCGGTGGCGTCGGCCCGCGTCAGCCGCGCCCGGCGGACGACGTCGGCGATCCCGTCGAACTCGCCCGCCGCCCGCGCCGCGCCTAACGTCTCGAGCGCCTTGTCGCCGATCCCGCGGATGAACCGCCAGCCGAGCCGCAGCGCCGGGCGCGCCGGGTCATCGGTTTCCTCTGCGGTGCAGTCGGCGGCGCCCCCGGCGAGGCAGGGGAGCCGCACCTCGACACCATGCCGCCGTGCATCCTGCACCAGCGTCGACACCGAGTAGAATCCCATCGGCTGCGCGTTGAGGATCCCGACGGTGAACTCGGTCGGATGATGCGCCTTGAGGTACGCCGTCGCGTAGGCGATCAGCGCGAACGACCAGGCGTGGCTCTCCGGAAAGCCGTAGTTGGCGAAGCTGGCGAGATCCTCGGCGATCCGCGCCGCGACTTCCCCCTCGACGCCGCGCTCGACCATCCGCGCCCGCAGCCGCTCGAGCGCGGCGGCGAGCCGCGCCTGCTTCCGCTGGTTCCCCATCGTCCGCCGCAGCTCGTCAGCCTCGGCCGCGGTGTAGCCGGCGAGCGCCTGCGAGATGCGCATCGCCTGCTCCTGGAAGATCGGGATCCCCATCGTCCGCGCGAGGATCGGCTCGAGCGCGGGGTGCGGATAGGTCACCTCCTCGCGCCCGCGCCGCCGCTCGGTGTACGGGTTGACGAACCGCGCCTGGATCGGCCCCGGCCGAATGAGCGCCACCTGGACCACCAGGTCGTACAACCGCTCCGGCTTCGTGTGCACCAGGCTGGCGATCTGCGCCCGCGACTCGATCTGAAAGGTGCCTAACGTGTCGCCGAGGGCGATCATCCCGAACGTCTTGGGATCGTCCTGGGGCAGGGTGTAGAGCTGCGGCCGCGCGCCCGTCCGCGCCTCGATGACGTCGAACGACCGCCGGACCATCGCCAGCGCGCCGAGCCCGAGGAAGTCGAACTTCGGGATCCCGACCGCGTCGAGGTCGTCCTTGTCGTACTGGAGGATCGTCCGCCCCATCGTCGTCGGCTCCACCGGGCAGTACTGGCCGATCGGCGCCGAGGACAGCGCGAAGCCGCCTGGATGCGTGCTCCGCATCCGTGGCAAGCCATCGAAGGCGGCGATCGCCTTGAGCAACGCTTCGCCGCGCGGGGTCTCGACGTCGAGCCCATACTCCTTCGCCATCCCCTCGCGCAGCTTCTCGACCCCGGCGCTCGCCTCGGAGTAGTGCAGCCGCTTCGAGAGCGAGAACGCCAGCTCGGCGGGATAGCCGTACGCGCGCATCGCGTCCTGGATCGCCGTCGGCGCGCTGTACATCTGCACGATGCAGGCGATCGCCGCGTGTGGCCGCCCGTAGCGTTCGTACATGTAGTCGAGCAGCTCCTCGCGCCGGTCGTGCTCGATGTCGACGTCGATGTCCGGTGCCTCGGTCAGCCCGTCGACCCGGCTCTCGGACAGGAAGCGCTCGAAGAGCAGCCCGTGCTTCACCGGATCGACCGCGGTGACGCCGAGGCAGAAGGTGACCGCGCTGTTCGCCGCGCTGCCGCGTCCCTGGCAGAGGATCCGGCGCGAGCGCGCCTCGCGCACGGCGTCGTGCATGACGAGGAAGAAGCCGGCGAACCCGAGCCTGGCGATGACGGTGAGCTCGTGCTCGATCTGTGCCCGCTGCGCATCGGAGATGTCGTCGCCCCAGCGCTCGCGCGCCCCCTCGAAGGCGCGCTCGCGCAGCCAGTCGTCGGGTGTCCGGCCGTCGGGCACCGGGAATGCCGGCAGCGGGGGCCGCACCCACGACAGGTCGAAGTCGCAGCGCGCCGCGACTCGCAAGCTCGCCTCGAGCCCGCGCTCGCGCCCCGCCCACCGCTCGGCGACTCGCTCCGGCGGCTGCAGCATCCACTCGTCGTTGGGCAGGAGGAGCCCGCGCGCCGCCGCGTCGTCGATCGTGCAGTCGTGGCGGAGCGCGGTGAGGACGTCGAGCGCGCGGCGCTCCTCGGGAAGGGCGTAGCGCGCGTCGCCGGCCACCGTCCACGGCACGCGCTCCCGCTCGGCGAAGTCGATCAGCGCCGCGGCAAGCGCCTCCTCGCCGCGCCCGGCGGCATGGTGATGGACCTCGACCGCGACGTTCTCGCTGCCTGCCGCCTCACGCCATTCACCGAGGAGGCGCGCCGCCTCGGCGCGCCTGGCCGTGCGGAGCAGGGTGGCGAGCAGCCCCGAGGGTGGGCCGCTGAGGAGGATCACCCCCGCCGCATGGGCGAGCAGGTCGCTCGACCGCACCGCCGGCCGCCCGCGCGGGGGAGCGGCGGCGCCGCCGGTGGTCTTCCGCCGGCCGTTAGGCCCCGGCGCGTCGTCCTTCGTCCACCGCTCGAGTCGTCCCGATCGCGAGAGAGTGACGAGGGCGCTGATGTTCCGGTACCCTTCGGCGGTGCGGGCGAGGAGGGCGAGTGGATGGCCGTCGACCACGAGCTCGATCCCGATCACCGGCTTGATGTCCTGTCGCCGGCACTCGAGGGTGAAGCGGACGACCCCCCCGAGGTCGGCGCAGTCGGTGATGCCTAACGCGTGGTAGCC
>DASZNJ010000008.1:0-4508 GCA_035551575.1 Gemmatimonadaceae bacterium | reverse complement strand
CGAGCTCCGCGACTATGCGACCGACCCGGGCGACCTGCTCGGCGCGCTCAGGGACGACTACTTCCGCACGGCGCATCGCCGCCCCTTCGCCCACCTTGGCCTTGCGGCGACGAACGTGCAGCGGCCGTCACGGAGCATCTCGGCCGAGGATGGGCTGGCCGCCGCCGTGACCGGGGAGCGCCTCTGGGACCGCGACGAGCGGCGCGGCGCGCATACCCGTGCGATCGGCTCGATCGCCGCGTATCGCTCCCTCGACCTCCCGGGGTACGCGCATCACGTCCTCGCCCTGCGCACCGCCGGGGGGTGGACCGATTCCGAGGACGGCCGCGACCTCTCCGTCGGCGGGGTCGCGAGCGACCCCTCAGGCAGCGGCGGCCTCTTCCCCGGCGGGACCCGCGACTTCCCGGTGCGCGGCTACAGCAGCGGTGCCCTCTCGGGGACGCGCGCGGTGGCGGCGACGCTCGAGTATCGCGCGCCGCTGACCTTTCCGTCGAGCGGGCTCGGATTCCTCTATTTCGACCGCACCTCGATGGCGGTGTTCGCCGACGCGGCGACGGCGTGGTGCGGCGGGCCGGCGCGCGCGGCGGGGACGTGCGCAGGGCGGGTCGACCCTGGAACGCCGATCGCGTCGGTCGGCGCCGAGTGGGTGATCGATCTCGCGATCTTCTACGACAGTCCGCTCGCGCTCAGCGTCGGCTACGCGCAGCCGGTGGGTGCGCTGCGGCGGACGGGGCAGGCGATGCGCGGGGTGTACGTCGGCGCGGGACACCCCTTCTGATGGCGCGGGACGGCGGCGGCGAGGCCGGGGGCACGGGGATCGACGCGCGCGCGTACATCCACCCGTCGGCCGTCGTCTGCGGCGATGTGACGCTCGGGGCGCGGGCGTCGGTGTGGGCGACCGCGGTCGTGCGCGCGGACAGCGCGCCGATCGTGATCGGCGCCGGGACCAACGTCCAGGACGGATCCGTCATTCACGTCGATGCCGGGGTGCCGTGCGTGATCGGGGCCCGGGTCGCGATCGGGCATCGGGCGATCGTACACGGTGCGACGGTGGAGGATGGCTGCCTGATCGCGATGGGGGCGATCCTCCTCAACGGCGTCCGCGTCGGCAGCGGATCCATCGTCGGCGCCGGGGCCGTGTGCCCGGAGGGGATGGTCGTCCCCTCGAATTCGCTGGTGCTCGGTCTCCCCGGCCGGGTGGTGCGCGAGACCACCCCAGCCGAGCGCGACCGGATCGCGCGGACGGTGGAGAGCTACCTGGCGATGCAGGAGCGCCACCGGCGCGGCGAGTTCCCCGCTCACGGTCGTTCCTGATCGCCTTCGGGGGCGGGATGTGGTAGCTTTCGAGGGCGGCGCGTGGCGGGGAGGGGGCCTTCACATCGCGCGTTAGGCAGCGCCAGGCTCGACGGGTTGCTTCGCTCCCTGTTCGGTCGTCGGCATGGTGCATGCTTCTCGTGTTTGCGGGCAACGCACCGGCCGCTCGAGGAGCTGGCGCCTGCTCGGCCCGTTCGGGCGCCGCATCGCGGCTGACAGGGCGCGCCGTTCGTTCAGATGTTTCCAACCCCAGCGTGGCCATGAAGTTACGAGGGGCGGGCCGAGCTCTTCCGGCCGTCCTCGGCATTTGTCGTCGGCGCAGCCGCGGTTGTTACGTGCGTCACGCTGGCTCGGCGGTGGAAAGAACGGACCGACAGGACATTCGTGATGTTGATAACGTAAGCGGAAGCAGTTCAAGGGGTTACCGGAACACTGGCGCGGAATCACGAACGCCGCTAGGTTGCGCCCCCGCGTCAGAACAGCGCGCGTTTCGATCGAGCCGGACGATACGCCGGACGGTCATCGAGCGAGTCGAACGAGCGTCACCTGTGGCCCCCCGGCCGCTGTCTTTTTTCATCGTTTCACTGTACGAGGTGTTGAAGATGCCCCTCCCCACCACCCCCCCGAGCGGTCCCGTCACCCTCAGCCAGAACGCGCGCACGGTGTTGGCGAAGCGCTATCTGGTGAAGGACGACAAGGGAAAGCCGGTGGAGAGTCCCGAGGATCTGTTCTGGCGCGTGGCGACGGTGGTCGCCGAGGCTGATCGCCGCTACGGGGCGAGTGAGGGAGCGGTCCATGCGGTGGCCGAGGAGTTCTACGGGCTGATGACGCAGCGCCGGTTCGAGCCGAACTCGCCGACGCTGATGAACGCGGGGCGGCCGTTAGGCCAGCTGTCGGCGTGCTTCGTCCTGCCGGTGGAGGATTCGCTCTCCAACGGCCAGAACGGGATCTACGACACGCTGCGCTCGATGGCGATCATCCATCAGAGCGGGGGCGGCACCGGCTTTTCCTTCTCGCGGCTCCGCCAGCGCGGGGCGATGGTCCGGTCGACGACCGGCGTCGCGAGCGGCCCGATCTCGTTCATGAAGCTGTACGACGCCAGCACCGACGCGGTGAAGCAGGGCGGGACGCGGCGCGGCGCGAACATGGGGATCCTCCGCGTCGACCATCCGGACATCCTCGAATTCATCGCCTGCAAGGAAGACCTGACGCAGGTGACCAACTTCAACATCTCGGTCGCGGTGACGACCGAGTTCATGAACGCGGTGAAGTCGAAGAGCGACTATCCGCTCCGTGACACGAAGACGGGGAAGGAAGTCGCCCGCCTCGACGCGAACATGGTCTGGGACAAGATGATCCTCGGCGCGTGGCGTACCGGCGAGCCGGGGTGCTTCTACATCGACGAGGCGAACCGCTACAATCCTGTCCCTCATCTCGGGCAGTATGAAGCGACCAACCCGTGCGGCGAGCAGCCTTTGCTGCCGTACGACGTGTGCAACCTCGGGAGCATCAACGTCGGGCTGTACGTCAGGGATGGCGTGATGGATTGGGATGCGTTCCGGCGCGACATCCACCTGAGCACGCACCTCCTCGACAACATCATCGACGTCAACAAGTACCCGCTGCCGGAGATCGACGCGCTGTCGAAGCGGATCCGCCGGATCGGGCTCGGGCTGATGGGCTTCGCCGACATGCTCGTGCGGCTGGGCATCCCGTACGACTCCGCCGAGGGCGTCGAGATGGGACGCCGGGTGATGGAGTTTCTCGACGTCGAGAGCAAGAAGGAGAGCGAGCGTCTGGCGAAGGAGCGCGGGGCGTTTCCCGAGTGGGCGCGCAGCATCTGGGGGCCGGACGAGACGTGCGCCCGCGACCCGCAAGGCAATCGCATCCGCCCGATGCAGATGCTCCGCAACTGCAACGTGACGACGATCGCGCCGACGGGGACGATCAGCATCATCGCCGGCTGCTCGAGCGGTCTCGAGCCGCTGTTCGCCGTCGCGTTCATGCGGAACCAGGCGGGCGTGATGATGCCCGACGTGAACGAGGACTTCGTCGCGATCGCGAAGCGGGAGGGGTGGTACAGCGACGAGCTGATGGAGCGGATCGCGAAGACCGGAACGGTCGAGCATCCGGAGGTTCCGAAGAAGTGGCAGCGCGTCTTCGTCACGGCGAACGCGATCGCGCCCGAGTGGCACGTGCGGATGCAGGCCGCCTTCCAGCAGCATTGCGATTCGGCGATCAGCAAGACGACGAACTTCGCCCACACGGCGACGGTCGAGGACGTCCGGGCGATCTACGAGCTCGCCTACGAGCTGAAGTGCAAGGGGGTCACTGTCTACCGCGACGGCTCGCGGGACAACCAGGTGCTGTCGACCGGCGCCACCGAGCAGGCGGCGGCGAACCGCGACGGCGCGGCGTCGGAGAAGCGGCAGCTCGGCGAGCTGCAGGGGACGCTGGCCGAGAAGGACAACGAGATCGAGCGGCTGCGGAAGGCGCTGTTCGAGAGCGAGGCGGAGAACCTGCAGCGCCGGGCGAAGCGGGCCCGCCCCGACCGCCTCCGCGGCACGACGATCCGCAAGGAAACGCCGTTAGGCACCATGTTCGTCAACATCACCGAGGACGACCGCGGCCAGCCGTTCGAGGTGTTCGTGACGTTAGGCAAGGCCGGCGGGAGCGCGATGGCCGACGCCGAGGCGATGGGGCGGCTGATCTCGCTGGCGCTGCGCTCGGGGATCCCGATGATGGAGGTCCACAAGCAGCTCCGCGGCATCTCCTCCGACCGCGCGGTCGGCCTCGGTCCGAGCAAGGTGCTGTCGGTGCCGGACGCGATCGGGATCGCACTCTACGAGTGGTGGCAGGACAAGCAGGGCGTGCAGCAGGAGCTGCTGGCGAACGGCGGCTCGAGCGCGCCGGCGCGCGAGGTCGTGCAGCCGTCGCCGGTGGCGGCGCAGGGCGGCGCGCAGCCGATGCCCGGCTTCGAGTACGACGGCGGGGCGCAGGGGTTCATGGGCACCTGCCCGGACTGCGGGAGCCAGATGGAGTATGCGGAGGGGTGCGTGAAGTGCCATGTGTGCGGGTTTTCGGAGTGCGGGTGAGAGGCAGCGGTCAGCCGTAAGCGACCAGCGGCAAGCGAACGGCGCCGGGGCTCCTGCCCCGGCGCCGTTGTTTTTCCGGGGAACCTCACGCGGCCGGAA
>DASZNJ010000007.1:0-4705 GCA_035551575.1 Gemmatimonadaceae bacterium | reverse complement strand
TCCCGACCGCTGATGGGCCGCGCTACGCGCCAGCCGGCGGCGCCACCCCTGACGCAGGGGAAAAGGCCGCGCTCGAGGGGCTCCTCCCGAGCCTCGTCATCGGCGTCGACGGGGTCGGCGAGCTGCTCGTCGTGAGGACCGTCACCGGCGGGGCGCAGCCGGTCGCCCACGCCCTCGACAGCGAGGGGTGGCCGGAGGTCCTCGGGACCATCGGCGGCGACGATACGATCCTTCTCGTCTGCCGTTCGGCGGCGGCGCGCGAGCGGATCGCCCGCCGGATCCGCGGCATCGTCGGCGAGTAGGCGGACCCCGCGGCCGCCGGCCATTGACGGCGGGCCCGGTTGTGCTTAGATATGCAGTAGTCGTGCATAGAAATTAAGCTCAACACGGGACGCGCCCAAATGAAATCGCCGCTCATCGTTCTCGCCTACTCGGGGGGACTCGATACCTCGATCATCGTTCCCTGGCTGAAGGAGAACTACAACGCGCGCGTCGTCTGCGTTGCCGGCGACGTCGGGCAGGGCGACGAGCTGGAGGGCGTTCGTGCCAAGGCGCTCGCCTCCGGCGCCGAGGAGTGCTACATCGAGGATCTCCGCGAGACTCTGGTCACGGACTACATCTGGCCGATGGTCCGGGCCGGCGCCATCTATGGACGCCGCTACCTGCTCGGCACCTCGATCGCCCGCCCGCTCATCGCCAAGCGGCAGGTCGAGGTCGCGAAGATGGTCGGTGCCGACGCGCTCGCGCACGGCTGCACCGGCAAGGGCAACGACCAGGTGCGCTTCGAGCTCACCTACGCCGCGCTCGCCCCCGAGCTGCCGGTGATCGCGCCATGGCGCGAGTGGGACATCCGCAGCCGCGAGGACGCGATCGCGTACGCCGAAGAGCGCGGGATCCCGGTCACCGCGACGCGCGAGAAGATCTACTCGCGCGACCGCAACATCTGGCACCTCTCGCACGAGGGTGGCTGCCTCGAGGATCCGGCGGTCGAGCCGCCCCGCGACCTCTTCCAGCTCACCGCCCACGCTGACGAAGCGCCGGCCGAAAGCGAGGTCGTCACCATCGGGTTCGAGAGGGGAACGCCGGTCAGCGTGAATGGCGAGAAGCTGCCGCCGGTCGCGATCGTCGCCACCCTCAACGCGATCGGTGCCCGCAACGGCGTCGGCCGGATCGACCTCGTCGAGGACCGGATGGTCGGGATGAAGTCGCGCGGCGTCTACGAGACCCCGGGCGGAACGCTGCTCTACGCGGCGCACTCGGAGCTCGAGCAGCTCGTCCTCGACCGGCGCACCCTCGCCGCGAAGGACGTGATCGCGCCGCGCTACGCGGACCTCGTCTACGAGGGCCGCTGGTGGACCACCGAGCGCGAGGCGTACGACGCCTTCGTCACCGCCACCCAGCAGCAGGTGACGGGCGAGGTCGCCCTCCGCCTGCGCCAGGGCGCGGTGCAGGTCGCCGGGCGCTCGAGCGAGCACGCCCTGTACGACGAGCGCTTCGTCACCTTCGGCGAGGATGACGTCTACCAGCAGAGCGATGCGGCCGGCTTCATCCGCCTGTTCGCGCTGCCATCGCGCGTCCGCGCGCTCAAGAACCAGGAGGCGGCCGCCCGGCACAACGCCTCGCGCACCGAACAGAATGGCGCGAAGGCGACCAGCGATGCGACGGACGAGGTCGAGGTCGGACTGTGAGCGCGCCTGACGCTTCCCCCGACCAGAAGGTGGGCGGGGGGACCGCGGCTGGTGGCGCCGCCGCGGAGCGCTCGCACAAGCTGTGGGGCGGGCGCTTCGCCGGCACCGCCGCGCGCGCGTTCGAGGCGCTCAACAACTCCCTCGCCGTCGACGCCCGGCTCTGGCCATTCGACATCCAGGGGTCGAAGGCGTGGGCGATCGCGCTCTGGCACGCCGGCGTCCTCACCCTCGCCGAGAGCGACAGGATCTGCGCGGGGCTGGATGCGGTCGGGCGCCGGCTCGCCGACGGCGTGATCGCGACGCCGTCCGACGAGGACATCCATACCCTCATCGACCGGCTGCTCCACGCGGAAATCGGCGACGCCGCGTCCAAGCTGCACACGGGGCGGAGCCGCAACGACCAGGTGGCGACGGCGACCCGCCTCTGGGCAATCGACGCCTGCCACCGGCTCGATGCCGTGATCCGCGACCTGCAGCAGGCGCTGATCGAGAAGGCGGAGTCGAACGTCGGCACGCTGATGCCGGGGTACACGCACATGCAGCGCGCGCAGCCGGTCAGCGCCGCGCACTGGATGCTCGCGCACTTCTGGCCCCTCGACCGGGACCGCCTGCGCCTCTCCCACGCCGCCGCATCGGCCAGCGTCCTCCCGTTAGGCAGCGGCGCCCTCGCCGGCTCCGGCTTCCCGGTCTCGCGCGTGCTCCTGCAGGGGACGCTCGGCTTCGCCGCGCGGGCGAAGAACAGCATCGACGCGGTGAGCGATCGCGACTTCGTCGCCGAGCTGCTGTTCGCGCTCGCGCTGGGCGCAAGCCACGTCTCGCGGCTGGCCGAGGACCTGATCATCTACGGGACGAGCGAGTTCGGCTTCGTCCGCTTCGGCGACTCGTTCTCGAGCGGTTCGAGCATGATGCCGCAGAAGCGGAATCCCGACGCGCTCGAGCTGGCGCGCGCGTCCGCCGCGCGGCGCCTCGGCGACCTGACGTCGATGCTCGGGCTGCTGAAGGGAATCCCGTCGGGGTACAACAAGGATCTCCAGGAGGACAAGGCGATCCTCTTCGGTGCCGTCGACGCGACGATGCTGGTCGTGCCCGCCGTCGCGGGGACGATCCGCGACCTGCGCTTCGACACGGCGCGCATGCGCGCCGCCCTCGATCCGTCGATGATGGCCACCGACCTCGCCGACCACCTCGTCGAGCGCGGCGCCACCTTCCGCGAAGCGCACGGGGTCGTCGGGTCGCTCGCCCGCGCGGCGGAGGAGCGTGAGGTTCCGATCAGCGCGCTATCCGACGAGACCTTCCACGCGGCGCACCGCGCGCTCGACGCCAACTCGCGCGCGTCGCTCGACCCCGATCGCTCCGTCGCCCGGCGGGAGGTCGATTGCGGGACCGGCCCGCGCGCGGTGGCCGAGCAGCTGGCCGCGGCGCGGGTGGCGCTCCGCGGCTGAGGTCGCGACGGCGGAGTGCGCGGGAGGGCGAACGGCGTCGGGTCGCGAAGACCCGACGCCGTTCGCCTTCAGCCAGTGGCTAATGGCTGGTGTTCGCCCCGCTCACTGCGCCGGACGCTGTGGCGGCGAGGGCGGAAGCGCATTCAGGCGATTCTTGAAGTTGTGGAACGCCTGGCTGTCGGTGGTCAGCGTGCGGAGCAGCGCCGGGTCGTAGGTGTTGATCGTCGCCTGGGTGGCCGCGATGCGCGACTCTTCGGTCGGGTGCGTCGCGAACCAGCTCGAGACCGCATCGGGGGCGCGCTTGCGCTCGTCGAGGAGCTTCTGGAAGAGCGAGGGGAACCCCTCGGGGCTGATCCCGGCCCGGACGACGTTCTTGATTCCTTCCTGGTCCGCCTCTTCCTCGTCCTTGCGGCTGAAGCTGGCGAACACCGCGCCCGCTCCTACGTTAATCGCGGCCTGCGCCGCCTGGCTCTGGCAGATGCTGGTCAGCACGCAGGCGAGCGTGACCCCGATGTTCGCCTTCTGCTGCTGTTCCATCTGCTTGACCGAGTGGCGCTTGACGACGTGTCCGATCTCGTGTCCCATCGCCCCGGCCAGCTCGTCGAGCCGGTCGCTGCGCTCGATGAGCCCGCGGTTGATGTAGACGAAGCCACCCGGGACGGCGAAGGCGTTCACTTCGGGGCTGTCCACGATGTAGAAGTGCCAATCGAGGTCGCCGCGTGACGTCAGCTTCGCGATCGAGTCACCGAGTACGTTGATGTAGCGATTGAGCTCCGCATCCTGCACGATCGGAAGCTGAGCGTTGATCTGCTGGGCGTAGCTCTGCCCCATCTGCACTTCCTGCTGCTGCGAGACTCCGCAGCCAGCGAGTGAGACGGCGAGCGCGAGCCCGGCTACTGTAGTGCGTCGCATGCGTTCCCCTGGTGGTGAGAGAGCGGTGGACGACATGGCAAGAGCCATTCCAACGATGTCATCCATAAAACATTGAAGCTGCTGACCTTAGCGCGAGACCTCCGGCGGCGAAAAGCGCGCGAGCGCGCCGGGTTGTTCGTTGCGGAAGGGGTGCGCACCGTCGAAGAGCTGCTGCGCTCGAAGCTCGCGATCCGCGGGGTCCTGACCGCTCCGCAGCTCGCCGATGCACCGCGCGGCGCTGCGCTCCTCGCATCGCTCGCCGAGCGGACCGACATCGAGACGGCCGAGCTGTCCGAGCGTGACTTCGCGAGCGCCGCCGAGACGGACTCACCCCAGGGAGTGCTCGCGATCGGCGAGATCCCCGAGCGGTCGCTCGCCGACTACAGCGGGGTGAGCCCGCTCACCCTTCTCGTCCTCGATGCAGTACAGGACCCGGGCAACGTCGGGACGATCGTCCGGACGGCGGCCGCCCTTGGCGCGACGGCGACGGTCGCCTTGCCGGGAACCGTTGACCTATGGAACGCCAAGGTCGTCCGTAGCGGGATGGGCACGCACTTCATTCACCCCGCCTTCCATGCTACCGCCGAAAGCCTCGCATCGTTCCTCGACGCGACGGGAGCGGAGCTGTGGGGAGCGGACGCGAAAGGAGGACTGGTCGGTGCG
>DASZNJ010000006.1:0-3935 GCA_035551575.1 Gemmatimonadaceae bacterium | reverse complement strand
AGCCACGGCGCGGCGACGCCAGCGACGACCGCGCGGTCGCCGCCGCCGCCCGCTCCGGCACCGCCTGCTGGCTCGCCGTTGTCGGCGGTTCGCGACCGCGCCTGCTCGCTGCGGTCGGCGGCCAGGTGAGTGATGCGCCCGACATCATCGCCGAGGCCTGCGCACGGATCGACGCCGTGCCGCCAGCGGCCACACTGGGCGGCGGTTCCGCGTCGTGCCCACCCGCGGTGACCGCGGCGCTCCAGCAGCTGACCGACTGGCTCGAGGCGCGCCGTGCCGCCTCGCTGGCCGGGGTCCCCGAGATTCCGGTCGTCCGCGGCCGCCGCCGAGCGCTGTCGGCCATCGCGGGTGTCGCGACCGCCCCGGCATCGGCGCGTATCGCGATCGCGCCAGCCGCGGGCCGCGCCCTCTCGGTTGCCAGCGGTGCCCTCGGCATCGCGCTCGAGCGCGAGCTCCGGTTCACGGCGCACCAGGCGGATCTTCTCGCCGCCCTCGCCTCGCTACCGTCGGGCCCTGGCCGCGACGTCCCGAGCGCACCCGATCTGGTGCGCGCCCTGATCGTCCTGTCCCCCGACTGCTGAGTCGCCTCGGCGTCGCGGCGTTCCGGCCCTGCAATTCGTGCCGGCCGGCCTTGCCCGGGCGCAGGGGGGGCACGAGCTTCGACGACCGTTCAAACCCTTGGAGCAGTCGTGGTATCTGAATCCGTGAACGACGGAACCACGACTGAATGGCGACCCTGGCTCTCATCCACTCCGACAGCGCGTTTCGACCGGCTACCGACTCCGACGTTGCCCTCGCGGCACGGGGAGACCGGGATGCCTTCGAGCGACTCTACCGCGCCAACTCGGGGCGGATTTTCGCCCTCTGCGTCCGGATGGTCGGCGACCGCCCGGCCGCGGAGGAGCTGACCCAGGACGTCTTCGTCAGGGCGTGGGGGAAGCTCGATCAGTTCCGCGGTGATTCGAGCTTTTCGACGTGGCTGCACCGGCTCGCGGTGAACGTCGTGCTCAACGCGCGGAAGCAGCAGGGCCGCCACCGCGCCCGGCACGAGGAGATGGATGGCGAGAACGAGTCGCTCTCACAGCCCGGGCTACCGGTGCCGGGGATGCGGCTCGACCTCGAGGCGGCGATCGCGATGCTGCCAGCGGGTGCACGGAAGGTGTTCGTGCTCCACGACGTCGAGGGCTACACCCACGAAGAGATCGCCGAGCAGACCGGCGTGACCACGGGCGCGACCAAGTCGCAGCTGCACCGCGCCCGGATGCTGTTGAGGGAGGCCTTGAACCGATGACCAATACCATGACTTGCGAGCAGTTTGACGCGCTGCTTCCGGGATACATGGAAGGCGAACTGGCCGGTGGCGAGCGCGAGGCGTTCGAGCGCCACGCCGGGTCGTGCGCGCACTGCCGTCCCATTCTCGAAGAGCTGAAGGCGATCGTCGCCAGCGCCGGTGCGCTCGGGCCGATCGAGCCGCCGCGCGAGCTGTGGAGCGGGATCGAGGCGCGCATCGGCACGCAGGTCGTACCGTTAGGCAGCCGCCGCCCGATGCCGGTCGCGCGCACCCTCGCCGCCGCGGTGGTGCTGATGGCGGTGACCGCGGGAGTCACCTGGAAGCTGGCACGAGGTGGCGCCCCCGACGGGCAGCCCGCCGTCGCGTCCGCGAGCAACGATCAGCCGAATCCAACCGGGACGAGCGGGCCCGTGATCGTCACCACCCCGCCGCAGGTCGCGGGCAGCGAGGGAGCCGGCAGCAGGCCCCCTCGCGCCCGTGTCGATGCCGCGAAGACGCCGGCCGCAACGCCGCGCGGTGGCGAGCAGGTGGTGCAGGCCGTCCGCAGCGGCGGCGGCGCGGTCAGCACCGCGCAGCTGTACGACAGCGAGATCACCCGGCTCCATGCAGTCATCCGGCAGCGTCGCGGTGAGCTCGACCCGAACACCGTGGCCGCGATCGAGCGCAGCCTCGCCGTCATCGACACGGCGATCGCGCAGGCGCGCTCGGCGCTGGCCAGGGATCCCGCGAGCCGCTTCCTCAATGGACGGCTCACCGACGCGCTCGACAAGAAGGTGGAGCTCCTTCGCACCACCGCGATGCTCCCCGCCCGCTCCTAGAGGATCACCAAATGAAGATCGCACGCACTCTCATCATCGCCGCGGCGCTCATGGCCGCGGGTGTCACCATCGCCGTGCCCGCCCGGGCGCAGGACGACCGTGACGACCGTTCTGAAGCCAGGGCGACCTCGAAGCTCGACACCACCGTCACGATCTCGAAGGACGGCACGGTGGACCTCCGGCTGATCTCCGGCGAGATCATCGTCAACGCCGGCAGCGGGAACCAGGTTCGCATCCATGCGTGGAGCGAGCGCGGGGTCCTCGAGTTCTCGGCGAGCCCGTCGCGCGTCTCGCTCGACGTGCGTTCGCAGCGTGGCCGCATGGGCGACACGCGCTACGAGGTCACCGTGCCGGTGGGCGTCCGCCTCGAGCTGAAGAGCGTCTCCGGGGACATCACCACGCATGGGGTAGCCGGTGAGCTCGAGGCGGGCGCGGTCAGCGGCGACATCGACATCAGCGACGCCACCGGCCGCGTCGAGTTGCAGAGCGTCTCCGGCGACGTCAAGGCGGACCGCGTGTCGGGTGAAGTGCGCGTCGACGTCGTGAGCGGCGACGTCACGGTCAGCAACGTCGCCGGTACCCTCGAGGTCGAGACGGTGAGCGGGGAGATGAGCATCGAGGCCGCGAAGCTCTCCTCGCTGCGCTCGGAAACCGTCAGCGGCGAGCTGACGTACGAGGGGTCACTCGATCCGGCCGGCCGCTACGAGTTCCACTCGCAGTCCGGCGACATCCGGCTCCGCATCCCGGCGAGCGCGGGCGGCAGCGTCCGCGTCGAGACCTTCAGCGGGTCGGTCGACAGCGACTTCCCGATGACGATGCAGCCCGGCGAGCACGGGATGGGTGAGCGCCCGAGGCGGCTCGAGTTCACCTTCGGCAGGGGAGGATCTCGGATCACCGCCGAGACCTTCAGCGGCGACATCAACATCGAGAAGGCCGGGACCCCGTGATCCGGCATCGTCAGGCCTGACGCTCTTCCTGGAGACCAGCACATGCAACGCAGCTCGATCGCCCTCGCCCTTCCCGTCTCGCTCGCCCTCGCCGCCGCGACCGCATCGTCGCAGGCGCAGTCCGGCGACCGTTTCAACTGGAGCGGCAGCGTCCCCGCCGGGGCCTGGATCGTGGTCCGCAGCGCGAACGGCCCGATCTCGGTGAAGGCCGCGTCGGGGCGGACCGCCGAGATCACTGGCGTGAAGCGCGCCGAGCGGGGCGGCGACCCGGCGGTGGTCCGCTTCACGAGCAAGCCGCTCGCCAACGGCGGCATCCTCGTCTGCGCACTCTGGGGCGAGAGCTCGGAGTGCGACGAAAACAGCTATCACTCGCGGAACGACAGCGACCACGGTCGCCGCAACAACGTCGAGGTGGAGTTCACGGTCTCGCTGCCGGCCGGGGTCAACGTCCGCGCCGGCAGCGTGAACGGCAGGGTCGAGGTCGCCGGGGCGACGGCAGAGGTCGTGGCCAGCACCGTGAACGGCGACGTCCGCGCCGCATCGACCGGGGGCCCGGTGAGGGCGAACACCGTCAACGGCGACGTGCGCGCCAGCATGCGCACCCTCGGCACGGGTGATCTCAATTACAAGACGGTCAACGGATCGATCGAGCTCGAGCTCCCCGCATCGCTCGATGCCGACGTCGAGCTGCGCACGGTCAACGGCGGCTTCGAAACCGACTTCCCGATGACGCTGAGCGGCCGTGTCAGTCCGCGCCGCCTGAGCGGCAGGATCGGCAGCGGCGGCCGCGACCTGCGCGTCACGACCGTCAACGGCTCGATCAGGCTGCGCAAGACCAGCTGATCATCACCGGCGACGAAAGCGGGCCCGCGTTGCCTG
>DASZNJ010000005.1:0-17433 GCA_035551575.1 Gemmatimonadaceae bacterium | reverse complement strand
GGCCGGCGCGGGGGTGGCTGACGCGCTGGTGATCACGGTCGAGATCAGCGACTACTACGTCCAGCAGAAGGGGCTCGCCGGCCGGAAGGAGGTGGAGCTCGGCACCGGCTACACGGTCTCACTCCCCTGGATGACCGGGCTCGACACTCCCGTGAGCGTGCTGCAGCTGACGGGCGCGCTCATCGACAGCAGCGGCACGGCAGTGCGCATCGGCGCCGAGGGGCTGGTCGCCCGGCGCACGGGCATCATCGCCGGTTCGTTCGGGACGCAGCGCGTCGTCACCGATGAAGACGTCGACCAGCTGCGCACGGCGCGGCGGACCGACATCCCGGGGCAGCCCCTCGTCTGGCAGGTGGCGCTGCGAAACCTGCTCGCCGGGCTCACCGGGCGCCCGGAACTGGCGACGCGCTGAATGTCGTGACAGGATTCGGCATGACACATCGCCGAATCCATGTCACCCGCGGGGTGCCTGCCGCCCGCGTCGCGGTGCTGGTCATCGCGGTGCTGGTCACCCCGCGGCAGCAAAACGGCGCGTCGCACGATGCTCGCCCCGCGAGGGGTGGCGAAGGAGCGGCAGGGAGTCCCCTCCACCCGTGGCGCGACTGCCTGGTGCGCGCCGAGGATGGCGGGCGATGACCGGCCGGTGGATGCGCGCGATCGCGATCGGCTGCATCACGTCAGGCGCCTGCGGGAGGGGGGAATGGCGGGCGCCCGACTCCGCGACGGGCGGTGCCGCGGCGCCGGCGACGGTCGCCGGCACGAGGATCGCCGCGCCGCGCACGGGTCCGCCGGGGGAGTGGCCGATGCCCGCCGCCGACTACGCGAACTCGCGCTACAGCGAGCTGGCCGGGATCACCACCGCGAACGTCGGCGGGCTTCACGCCGCATGGACGTTCTCGACCGGAGTGCTGCGCGGGCACGAGGGGTCGCCGCTGGTCGTCGACAACACCATGTACCTGGTGACGCCATACCCTAACGTTTCGTACGCGCTCGACCTCGCGACGGAGGGGCAGCCGCTGAAGTGGAAGGTGCGCCCGGAGAATGCGCAGGCGGCGGTCGGACTGGCCTGCTGCGACGTCGTCAACCGCGGCGCGGCGTTCGCCGACGGGAAGATCTTCTACAACCTGCTCGACGGGCATACCGTCGCGATCGACGCCGCGACGGGGAAGCTCCTGTGGCGGACGAGGATGGGGGACCTGACACGCGGAGAGACGATCACCATGGCGCCGATCGTGGTGCACAACAAGGTGATCGTCGGCTCGAGCGGCGGGGAGATGGGGGTGCGCGGCTGGATCGCCGCGATCGACGCGCTGTCGGGCAAGCAGCTCTGGCGGGCGTACAACGTCGGCCCCGACGCCGACATCCGTGCAGGTGCGCGGTTCAAGCCCTTCTATCCGCAGGACAAGGGACCGAACCAGGGGACGAAGAGCTGGCCGGGGGAGTCGTGGAAGGTCGGGGGCGCGACGGTGTGGGGATGGATCTCGTACGACCCCGAGCTGAACCTGATCTACCACGGCACGTCGAACCCGGGGCCATGGAACGGCGCCGGACGCCCGGGCGACAACAAGTGGAGCGCGGCGATCATCGCCCGGGACGCAGACAGCGGCGAGATGGTGTGGGCGTTCCAGCCGACGCCGCACGACCTCTGGGACTACGACGCGGTGAACGAGAACATCCTCGCCGACCTGCCGTTAGGCGGGACGACGCGGAAGGCGCTCGTCCACTTCGACCGCAACGGCTTCGCCTACACCATCGACCGCGCGACCGGGGAAGTGCTGCTGGCGAAGGCGTACGTCCCGATGAACTGGGCGACCGGGGTGGACCTGAAGACGGGACGCCCCGTGCTCAACCCGGCGAAGGTCCCCGCACCGGGAAGGAAGATCAGCATGATCTGCCCGAGCCTCGAGGGGGGCAAGAACCAGCAGCCGGCGGCGTTCTCCCCGCAGACCGGCCTGTTCTACGTCCCGACCAACAACCTCTGCATGGACTTCGAGACGCGCGACGTCAGCTACATCGCGGGGACCCCCTACATCGGCGCCAACGCCCCGGAGGTCGCCGGGCCAGGCGGCTATCGCGGCGAGTTCATGGCGTGGGACGCGACGACCGGGAAGAAGGTCTGGGGGATCGAGGAGCCATTCCCGGTGTGGAGTGGCGCGCTCGTGACGAAGGGGAACGTGGTCTTCTACGGCACGCTCGACGGCTGGCTCAAGGCCGCCGATGCGCGGACCGGAAAGGTGCTCTGGAAGTTCAAGGTCGGCTCGGGGGTGGTGGGCGCCCCGATGACGTACACGGGACCCGACGGGAAGCAGTACGTCGCCGTCTATGCGGGAATCGGCGGCGACATGGGGCTGCTGATCGCGGGCGACGTGGCAGCAAACCTGCCCTATGACGTGCGCGAGCGGGGGAGCACGCTGCCCGACCTCGCGCGCTGGACGAGCTGGGGCGGCATGCTGTTCGTCTTTTCGCTCTGACGGAGGACCCGATGACCGGAGGGTGGACGACAGCCCTGACGTTAGGCACCTTCGCCGCGATGGCGATCGGCGCCGCCGGCTGCCGCGAGTCGCGGGCCGCGGAGTCCCGGGCGGCGAGCGAGGCCCGGCGCGGTCCGGTCGGCTCCGCGGTGCAGCAGGTGCCGGTCACCGTCGACTCGACGACGCGGATCATCGCGCACGTCGAGCACATCCGCCCCGGACAGACCTCGCCGCGCGGGATGACGCTGAAGAACCCGTATGCCGGCAACGCGGCCGCGATCGCGACCGGCGCGAAGCTGTTCATCTCCTACAACTGCCTCGACTGCCACGGCGCGGAGGGGAGTGGGGCGATGGGGCCGAGCCTCGCGGACGGGCGCTGGCACTTCGGCGGCGAAGACTCCGAGCTGTTCGAGTCGATCTACCAGGGACGCCCCGAGGGGATGCCGGCGTGGGGGAGCGCGATCGCTCCCGACCAGATCTGGATGCTCGTCTCCTACGTGAAGTCGCTCAACGGCGGGAAGGACGTGACGACCGAGAATTTCTCCGGGAAGACGGTCGAGCGCACCGGCCACTAGCGAGCAGAGTCTGAAGGGGTCAGAGTCGTCGAACGTCAACGACTCTGACCCCTCGAGCTCCGTCGCTCGCGGCCTGACGGCCTACTGGCAGCGCACCGAGCCGCCGCGGGCCAGGACTTCGGCGGTCGGGATCTGGAAGTTGTAGTGGACCTTGTGGGTCGGCTGGTCGAGCGGAAGGGTGCCGAGCTTCCCGTACAGGCGGGCGTCGACCCAGCGTGAGCCGCTCTCCCAGAGCAGAGAATACCGCTTCTCGTAGAGGAGCTGCGTCAGCGCGGCCGCCGCGGTCGTGATGGTCGTCCTCGGTGCAAGCCCCGCCGAGTGGACGCGGACGTAGTTGATGTCGCGCATCGCCGCCGCGACGTTCCCGAGGCCGATGTTCGCCTCGGCGCGGAGGAGGACCAGCTCTTCGTTCCGGACGATCGGGATCGGCGACGTCGGCGAGTCGTAGACGGTGAAGACGACGTTCGACGACACCCCCTGGAATCCCTTCACGCTGCTGATCGCCGTCTTGCGCGCGACGCGCTGGTCCCCCGGCTCGGCGTCGCCCCGCACGGAGGGATGGGCGCGGAAGTTCGTCGTCGCGGTGTCCTGCGCGAGGCCGTTGCCCTGGTCCCCGGCGGCGAGGCTGTAGAAGTGGTACACCCCGAGGTCGAGCGAGGCAGTGGTGTCGGCGAACGACTCGCTCAACGCGGTGAGCGCGGCGGTGTAATGCGCCGCCCCCGTCGGGCCGAGGAGGAGCTCCGTCCGCGCCTTGATCGCGCGGTTGAACATCGCGAACGACGCCGGCGTGTCGAATCCGGCGAAGCCGCCGGGCAGGGGGAACGGGAATGCCGATCCCCCGGCCAGCAGCGCGGTGCGTGCCGAATCGAGCAGCGCCGAGATGCGCGTCAGCGCGTTGTCGCGACAGATGACCGGCGCGAGCGCGTCAGGGCTCGTCCCGGCATCGGCAGCGATTCCCGCGGTGTCGCGCGCCTGTTCGACGGCGAGCAGGTCGAGCGCCTTGATCGTTTGCGCGAAGCCGATCGTCGCCGACTTCTCGGTCGAGTTCAGCGCGCCGGACGTCTCGACGGCGGAGATGAGCACGTTCGCGCTCTTCACGTTCCGGTAGCGGTCGCCCCAGTGGCGGGCGCCGAATCCGCCGGGATCGAGGTTGATGAGCAGCTCCGTCACCCAGCGCGGGTCGGAGCCATCGAGGTTGTAGGCGTCGCGGCCGATGATCTCGAGGTCGCGGATGTAGCCGGCCTGCGAGGTGCGATTCCCGTCGAGGATGCCGCGCGCCATCGTCTCGACCTGCGCGCGGGTCGGGTTGGTGATTATCCCCTCGAGGCTCGGGCTGTTCAGGTCGGGGACCGCGGTGTCCTTGCAGGCATTCAGGGTGGCGACGGCGAGGACGAGCCCGGCCGCGCGACGCACGATGGTGCGAGTGGCGTTGGTCATGGCTCAGAAGTCCAGGTTGAGAGTGAGGAAGTAGCTCCGGCTCGGCGGGTATGGCGCGACGTCGATGTTACGCGCGATCGCCTGGTTGCCGAAGTTGCTGACCTCCGGATCGAGCCCGATGTACGGCGTGAAGGTGAACAGGTTGCGCCCGCTCAGCTCGAGTCTCGCCGTTCGCGTCCGGCCGCCGAGATGGCGCGTGAGCGACGGCGGCAGCGTCCAGGCGAGCGAGATCTCGCGCACCTTCACGTAGCTGGCGTCCTGGATGAGCACGTTCGTGTAGCCCTCGGCCCAGCGCGCGAAGCGGGCCGCGCCCTTCGAGTCCGGGCCATCGGTGAAGTCCTTGCTGTTCCCCGCCGCGTCGTAGAGGAACTCGGTGAGGTTGATGTTGTCGCCACCGTGCTTCCAGTCGACGAGCCCGTAGAGCCGCCACGCCTTCCAGTTCATCTCGTTGGCGAACGACATCTGGAAGGCCGGCGCGGCGTCGCCGAGCTGCACGACTTTCTTCTCCGGCCCGTTGAGGCCGACGATCTGCGTCGCCGACTTTCCTTCCTCGATCTGGAACGCGCCAAGGTTGTTCCCGAAGCCGCCGACCTGGAAGGTCGGGACCGGGAGCTGGGTGATCCGGCTGACGTTGCGCGCGAACGTCGCGCGCGAGATCCACGTCGCGTCGTCCGTGCTGATCGGCGTCACCGCCGCGGTGAGCTCGACGCCGCGGTTCCGGAGCTGCGCGCCGTTGAAGTACTGCTGCGTGAAGCCGCTCGACGGCGCGAGGTTGCGGAGCAGGATGAGGTCGTGGACGGTCTTCTGGTACCCAGTCGCCGTGAACAGCGACCGTCCGCCGAACAGCTGGAGGTCCAATCCCCCTTCCAGCTCGGACTGCCGCTCGGGGCGGATGTTCGGGTCGCCGGCGACGGTCGCGATGCGCACCCCGGTCGCCGCGTCGTACACCGAGGTCTGGAGCGAGGTGAACTTCGACCCGTAGATCGCCGGCAGCCCCGACTGCCCGAAGGCGACGCGCACCTTCGCCTCGTCGACTCCCGGCGCGACGTCGGGCAGCCGGTACGACGCCGAGGCCTTCGGGAAGAGGAACAGCTTGTTCACGTCGCCGTTGTTCGTGCTCCGGTCGGCGCGCAGCGCGGCGGTCACGAGCAGGCGCTCGCTCAGCGCGAGGAGCTCCTCCTGGGCGTAGAACGCGAAGTCCTTCACGATCTGCCGGTTGGGGCTCACGGTCACGCTCGACCCCTGGTCGACCCCGCGCTGTCCGGGGATCAGTCCGCGCGTGAGGATGCTCGCTCCATCAAGGTCGCGGCGCTCGCGCTGCACCCCGGCCGACGTCGTCGCCGTCATCGACGCGCTCGCCGGCGACCAGGTGTGGACGAGGCTCGCGTTCAGGTTCGAGTTGACGTTCCCCGTCGCACCGCGCACCGTCGTCCCCGGCAGGTTGTCCTGCGGCTCGAAGAACAGCTCGTTCGGGGAGAAGATGTCGTTGCGCTGGTTGAACTGGTCGATGCCGCCGTTGAAGGTGAACGTCAGCGACTGGTGCTCGGCGGCGATCAGCGCGTAGCGCGCGTTCGCCGCGCCGGTGAAGCGGTAGACGTTCTCGGTGTTCTGGAGCAGATCGCGGGTCTGGAACGGGTTGCTCCGCTCGAACGGGTTCACCGGGTAGACGCCGTTCTTCGGCCGGAGGTCGACGAAGTTCGGGGTGAAGGGGAGCACCATGTAATAGCTGGTGCCGCTGTTGTCGTTGTTCGTCAGCCCGCGCTGCGCGTTGCTGTGCATGAAGTTCGTGTTGACATCGAGCGTCAGGCGCTTGTTGAAGGTCTGCGAGAGGTTGGCACGAATGGACTGCTTGTCGTAGCCCGTTCCCTTCATGATCCCGGCGTCGCGCTTGACGAGCCCTGACACGAAGTAGCGGGTCATGTCGCTGCCGCCGCTCGCGCTGAGATCGGTTTCGTACGACGGGTCGCGGGCGCCGAACAGCGCCTTCTCGTAGTCGATCGTCGAGCCGTTGCCGTAGAGCGAACGAAGCCGCGCGGAGTCGGCGGCGGTGCTCGGCGCGAAGTAGTCGTAGACGCCGGCGAGCGTCCAGCGGCGGGCACCGATCGTGTTCGACAGCTCCTGCGTCCCGATGCGCTGCACCAGGTTGAAGCGCGGGGCGCCGGCGGTTCCGCGCTTGGTCGTGATGAGGATGACGCCGTTCGAGGCCTTCGATCCGTAGATCGCCGAGGCCGACGCTCCCTTGAGGATGTCGATGCGCTCGACGTCCGCGGGATTGAGGTCGGCGATGCGATTGACGGGGTTGTCCTGGTTCGATGCGTTCCCTCCGGCGGCTGCGGCGGTGATCGCGTTCGCCCCGCTCCCGATCGCGTCGTTGCTGACGATGACGCCGTCGACGATGTACAGGGGGTCGGGGGATCCGTTGATGGTCGTCACGCCACGCAGCTGGACCTGGAGCCCGCCCCCGGGGGCACCGGAGTTCTGCGAGACCATCGCGCCCGCGACCTTTCCGGCGAGGGCGTTCTCGATCGTCGGGGTCGGCGCACGCGTCAGCTCGACGTTGCTCACCGTCGCGACGTCGTTCGCCGCGTTGCGGCGCGATACGCTCGTCGCTTCACCTGTGACGACCTGCCCCTCCAGCATGAGCACGTCGCGCTCGAGGGAGAAGTTGGCCACCGCCTGGTCGGCGGCGACGCGGAGCGTCTGCGCCTTGTAACCGATCCGCCGCGCCGCCAGCTGCACCTCGCCCGCGGGGACGAGGAGTGAGTACTCACCGGCGTCATTGGTGCGGGTGCCGAGCGTCGTCCCGAGGACGGTGATGCTCGCCGAGGCGAGCGCTTCCGTGGTCCCGGCGGCGACGACGCGACCGGCGACGCGTCGCTGCTGCTGTGCCAGCGCCGCGCTGGCGGAGATGGCGAGTGCCGATGCGACGACTGCGGCTGCACGTATGAGGCGCACGAGTGCCTCCAGGAGTGGGGGAGAGGGGTTGCTCGACGGAACCATGAGGGGACAAGGCCGCTCCTGTCAAATCGTCGTCGAGCGTTCCGTCGAGCGAGCGTGCCTGGCCCTCCGGGGGATCGCGGTGCGCCCGGATCTGCGGACCGCTGCCGCCGGAGGTTGCGAGCGGACGAACGCCGAGTAGGTTTGCCCACGATCATCCCACGGAGGCTTGCGTGCAGGTCAAGTCACGACCGAGTGAATACGACGTGTGCATCGTCGGTTCTGGTGCAGGTGGCGGGATGTCGGCGTACGCGCTGACGAAAGCGGGAGCGAAGGTGGTGATGCTCGAGGCGGGCGCGGAGTGGTACGCCTCGAAGGATTCGAAGATGCTGCTGCCGGCGTACGCATCGCCGCGGCGCGGGGCATCGACGACGCGTCGTCCTTTCGGCGAGTTCGACGCCTGCGACGGGGGGTGGGACATCGAGGGCGAGCCGTACACCGTCGCCTCCGGGTCGAAGTTCCGCTGGTGGCGCGGCCGGATGCTCGGGGGTCGCACCAACCACTGGGGACGCATCTCGCTGCGCTTCGGCCCCGACGACTTCAAGGGCGGGACGAAGGACGGGATGAGCGACGACTGGCCCATCTCCTACTCGGACGTCGCGCCGTACTACGACCGCATCGACGACCTGATCGGCGTCTTCGGCAGCCATGAGGGGATGCCGAACAATCCTGACGGGAAGTTCCTGCCTCCACCGCGGCCGCGCTGCTACGAGCTGCTGGTGAAGAAGGCGGCCGACAAGCTGGCGGTGAAGTGCATCCCGTCGCGGCTGTCGATCCTGACGCAGGCGAAGCCGGGGCGCGCGGCCTGCCACTACTGCGGCCAGTGCGGGCGGGGCTGCGCGACGAAGTCGAACTTCTCGAGCCCCGACGTTCTGATCACGCCGGCGCTGGCCACCGGCAACCTGACGCTGATCACCAACGCGATGGCGCGCGAGGTGACCGTCGGGAAGGACGGCCTCGCCACGGGCGTGGCCTACATCGACAAGCGCACCGGGGAGGACCGCCATGTCCGGGCGAAGGTGATCGTCCTCGCGGCGAGCGCCTGCGAGTCGGCGCGGATCCTCCTCAACTCGAAGTCGCCGATGTTCCCGCAGGGACTCGGCAACTCGAGCGGCCGCGTCGGCAAGGGGCTGACCGACACCACCGGGACCGATGTCGCAGGGTTCATCCCGGCGATGGCCGAGCACGTCCCGCACAACGAGGACGGGGTGGGCGGGATGCACGTCTACATGCCGTGGTGGCTCGACAACGCGAAGCTCGACTTCCCGCGCGGCTACCACATCGAGGTCTGGGGCGGGCTGTCGCAGCCCCAGTACGGAGCGTTAGGCGGGATCCACAACTATCCCGGCGGCGGGGGCTACGGGAAACAGCTCAAGGCCGACTACCGCAGGTACTACGGCGCGCAGATCGGCTTCTCCGGCCGCGGCGAGATGCTCCCGAACGAGAACTCGTACTGCGAGCTCGACCCGGCGGTGGTCGACCGGTGGGGGATCCCGGTGCTCCGCTTCCACTGGCAGTTCACCGACCACGAGTACAACCAGATCCGGCACATGCAGCAGACCTTCCGCTCGCTGATCGCCGAGATGGGAGGAACGGTGACGTCGCCGATGCCGACGCGCGAGCAGGGCTACGGGATCGCCGCCGGCGGGCAGATCATCCACGAGCTGGGCTGCACGCAGATGGGCAGTGACCCGAAGAAGTCGGTGCTCGACGCGAACTGCCGGGCGCACGACTGCCGGAACCTGTTCGTCGCCGATGGAGGGCCCTTCGTGACGCAGGCCGACAAGAACCCGACGTGGACGATCCTCGCCCTCGCCTGGCGGACCAGCGACTACATCACCCAGCAACGAAAGGCGGGTGCACTGTGACGGACGACGAGGAGATCACCGGCGACCGGGGCGGCGGGCAGCACGGCGCACCCGAGCTTCCGGGACGGCGAGATGCCCTTCGCGTGATCGGGCTCGCCCCGGTCTTCGCCGCGTTAGGCTGGGACACGGCCGGCGTCGAGCGGGGCGCGCGGTACGTCGCCGCGCTCCCCCCCGCCGCCGACGACGCGGCCTACGTCCCGAAGTTCTTCACGCCGCGCGAGTGGCGCACCGTCCGGCTGCTCGCCGACTACGTGATCCCGCGCGACGACCGGTCGGGGAGCGCCACCGACGCCAGGGCGCCGGAGTTCGTCGACTTCATGCTCCTCGACGAGACGACGAGCGACGCCGGGCGGCTCGCGATGCGCGGCGGGCTCGCCTGGCTCGACACCGAGTGCCGCCACCGCTTCGGCACCAGCTTCGCCGGTGCGACCGACGCCCAGCGCCGCCTCGTCCTCGACGACATCGCCTGGCCGAAGAAGGCCGCCCCGGCGATGAGCCCCGGCGTCGCCTTCTTCACCCGTTTCCGCGACGCCATCGCCTCGGCGTTCTACTCGAGCGCGATGGGGTGGAAGGACCTGCAGTACATCGGCAACACCTTCAACCCGAACTGGAACGGCTGCCCCGAGGCCGCCACCACCAAGCTCGGCGTCAGCTACGCCGAGTACGACGCCGCACTCGCCGCCCAGCGCGGCTCCTGAGGAACGAACATGCCTGACAAACGACTCGGAGTTGGCTTCGTCGGCAGCGGCTTCAACGCCCGCTTCCACATCCAGGGCTGGCGCGGGGTCCGCGACGCCGACGTCCTCGGCGTCTGGAGCCCGAACGCGAAGAACGCCGGCGAGGCCGCGGCGCTCGCCCGCACGCTCGACGTCGGCGAGGCGAAGGCCTACGCCTCGATCACCGAGATGGTCGCAGACCCGAAGATCGACGCGCTGTGGGTGACCGGACCGAACCAGGCGCGGATCGAGAACATCGAGGAGATCGTAAGAGCGATCGAGAGCGGCAAGGGGACGCTGAAGGGGATCGCCTGCGAGAAGCCGCTCGCCCGCAACGTCGCCGAAGCGAAGAAGGTGAAGGAGCTGGTCGACCGTGTCGGGTTGAAGACGGGCTACCTCGAGAACCAGGTGTTCGCGCCGCACGTCGAGACCGGGCGCAACCTGCTCTGGGCGCGCGGCGCGGCCACGACCGGTCGCCCCTACCTCGCCCGCGCCGCCGAGGAGCACTCGGGGCCGCACGCGCCGTGGTTCTGGAAGGGCGAGTCGCAGGGCGGCGGGGTGCTCAACGACATGATGTGCCACTCGGCGCTGATCGTCAGGCACCTGCTGACCGACCCGAAGAAGCCGCTGGCGACGGTGAAGCCGAAGCGGGTGACGGCGCACATCGCCAGCCTCAAGTGGTCGCGCCCCGAGTACGCGGCGCAGCTGAAGAAGACGATGGGGGTCGACTACACGAAGCAGCCCTCGGAGGACTTCGCCAGCGTGATGATCGAGTTCGAGACCGCCGACGGGACCATCGCGTTAGGCGAGGCGACGACGTCGTGGAGCTACGTCGGCGCCGGGCTCCGGCTGTCGGCCGAGCTGCTCGGGCCCGAGTACTCGATGCGCTGGAACTCGCTCGACTCCGGGCTCGAGCTGTTCTTCTCGCGCGAGGTGAAGGGGAGCGCGGGCGAGGACCTGGTCGAGAAGCAGAACGCCGAGCAGGGGGTGATGCCGGTGGTGCCGAGCGAGCCGATCGCCTACGGCTACGAGGGGGAGGACCGGCACTTCACCCGCGTCTTCCTCGGGAAGGAGGAGCCGCGGCTCACCTTCGCCGACGGCGTCGAGGTTGTGCAGATGCTGATGACCGCCTACCAGAGCGCCGAGGAAGGGCGGACGATCGACTTCCCCGCCCCGGGGATCGACGCGTTCCGGCCGGCGGTGGCGCGGGGGGTGTGGAAGGGGCGTTAGGCAGGGCTCTGTGAATCCTGCCATCGGGACGTCACTCCTCCGTGTCCGGCCTTTGCTTCGGCAATCGCACTCTCTCCGGGGCGCGCTGCGGGCGCTCACACCCCCGCGCGTCGATGCGTGTTCCTCGCTGTTCGGGCCCTCCGCAAGCCGGAACCCTGTATTTGCCTGCCGCAGCCAATGGTGACATGACGTGAGCACCACCAGGGAAACCGAGCGCGCCGAGCTCCACAAAACCATCTGGCGAATCGCCAATGATCTGCGCGGCGCCGTGGATGGCTGGGACTTCAAGAGCTACGTGCTCGGGATCCTGTTCTACAGATTCATCTCGGAGAACCTCACTGCCTACCTGAACCTCCAGGAGCGGAAGGCCGGTGACAAGGTCTTCGACTACGCCGCGCTCAGCGACAAGCAGGCCAGGCTGGGCCGCGAGGAGACGGTGAGGGAGAAAGGTTTTTACATCCTGCCGTCGCAGCTGTTCGCGAACGTCCGCAGGAAGGCGCGGCAGGATGCGAACCTCAACGAGACGCTGAGCAAGGTCTTCAAGGCGATCGAGGCGTCGTCCATCGGCAGCGACAGCGAGGACGACTTCAAGGGTCTGTTCGACGACCTCGACGTCAACAGCAGCCGCGCAGCCGAAACTCAGCCAGGCAAGCTTGAACAAGATCCCGATTCCTGCATTGTCCCGGAAGAGCAAGCGCGCATCGTCGCCATCCTCGACCGATTCGACGCCCTCGTCACCGATCTCTCGATCGGCCTCCCCGCCGAGCTCGAGGCGCGCCGGCAGCAGTACGAGTACAATCGCGACCGGCTCCTCACCTTCCGCGAGGCGGCCTGACTTGCTCTGCTCATTGTGTTGAGTAAAATTACTCAATACAATGAGTAGTCAGCGCGTTCGATACCAGCGCCCCCAGCGCGCGGAGCTCTCTTCCCGGCTCCGGGAGCCCCGCCGCTTCATCCAGGTCGTGGCCGGCCCCCGGCAGGTCGGCAAATCCACGCTCGCCCAACAGGCGACCCGCGCACTCAGGTTCCCCGTCCGATACGCCAGCGCCGACGAGCCGACCCTGCGCGGCGGCGACTGGATCGCCCAGCAATGGGACGCCGCCCGGCTCGCCATCAAGGCGAGGACCGGCGCCGTGCTCGTCCTCGACGAAATCCAGAAAATCCCTGCGTGGTCCGAGACGGTCAAACGCCTCTGGGACGAAGACACGCGCGCCCGTCGGCCGCTCAAAGTCGTCCTCCTCGGCTCCGCACCGCTGCTCATCGCGCAGGGACTCACCGAGAGCCTCGCCGGCCGGTTCGAAACCATCCCGCTGTCGCACTGGTCGCTCGCGGAGATGCGCGCCGCCTTCGGCGTGTCCCTGGATGAATACCTGTTCTACGGAGGTTATCCAGGCGCGGCGCCGCTCATCGGCGAACCCGAACGCTGGACGCGCTACATCATGGACAGCCTCATCGAGACTTCCATCTCCCGCGACGTGTTGCTGCTGACGCGCGTCGACAAGCCGGCGCTTCTGCGCCGAGTATTCGAGCTGGCGTGCCGATATTCGGGTCTGGTGCTCTCCTACACCAGGATGCTGGGCCAGCTGCAGGACGCCGGAAACACGACGACGCTCGCCCACTACCTCGACCTGCTCGCGGGGGCAGGGATGGTGCGTGGGCTGCCCAAGTATGCCGGGGACGTCGCGCGCAGCCGTGGGTCGAGTCCAAAGCTTCAGGTGTTCAACACGGCGCTAATGACGGCGACCAGCGGGCTGACCTTCGACGAAGCACGATCCGACCGCGAGTTCTGGGGCCGGCTGGTGGAGTCTGCGGCAGGCGCGCATCTGGCCAACGCGTCGATGCGTGGGGAATGCGCGCTGCACTACTGGCGCGAGCGCAACCACGAGGTGGATTTCGTCGTGCGGGCCGGACGCCGCCTGACCGCGATCGAGGTGAAGAGCGGCCGCGCGCCGCAGGCCCAGGCCGGGACCGCGGCGTTCGTGCAGGCCTTCGCGCCGCAACGCACCCTTCTGGTGGGAGGCGACGGCATTTCACTGGATGATTTCCTCACGCAGCCCGTGTCGCACTGGGTGAAGGCACCATGAGCACGACCCCTCCACGGTACGAGATGATCGCGCTCTCCGACGAGAGCACCGTCGTCGCCGAGTTCGCCGCGGAGGCCGTTCGCGAGACCGCCTACGAGAGCGAGGCGGCGCTGGAGCGCCGCCTGATCGCGCAGCTGGAGCAGCAGGCGTACGAGCACCTGCGCATCGCCAGCGAGGCGGAGCTGATCGCCAACGTGCGGCGGTAATTGGAGAAGCTCAACAAGATCACCTTCTCGGACGCGGAGTGGGAGCGCTTCTTCGCGCACAGGATCGCCGGCGCCAACGACAGCTTCATCGAAAAGACGGCGCGGATCCAGGAAGACCACATCCAGGTCCTCACGCGCGATGACGGCAGCAGCAGGAACGTCTACCTGATCGACAAGCAGAACATCCACAACAATGTCCTCCAGGTCATCAACCAGTACGAGGCAGACGGCCGACGCGCGACGCGTTATGACGTGACGATTCTGGTCAACGGCCTGCCCATGGTGCACGTCGAGATCGAGCGGCCCGGCGTGGACATCCGTGAAGCGTTCAACCAGATCGACCGCTGCCAGCGCGACAGCTTCTGGTCCGGCTCCGGGCTGTTCGAGTACGTGCAGCTCTTCGTCATCAGCAACGGCACGCTGACGAAGTATTACAGCAACACCGTTCGTGACGGCCACCTGGCGGAGCTCCGCGGGAAGCGGGGACGCCGGCACACGTCCAACAGCTTCGCCTTCACCTCCTGGTGGGCCGACGCGAAGAACAGGCCGATCACCGACCTGGTGCACTTCACGAAGACGTTCTTCGCCAGGCACACGCTGCTGAACATCCTCACGAGATACTGCGTCTTCGACGTGGACCGAAAGCTCCTCGAAGGATCTCATCGAGCAGTTCGTCGATTCGGTTTCGACAACAGCCAGGGTGGACGCGGCGTGGGTTGCGTTCGTGGCTGCGCGGAGGGCCGAGGAACTGGATCGAATCATCGCGGACGAAGGGCTGGACGGCATGGCGACACGGAGCTTTATCGACAGTGCCTTCCGTGATGGCGCGATCCCGTCCGGGGGCACGGCGATCACGAAGATCCTCCCGCCCATGTCCAGGTTCGCTGCCGGCGGTGGTCATGCGTCGAAGAAGCAGACGGTCATGGGGAAGCTCATCGCATTCTTCGAGCGGTACTTCGGTCTTGCCAGCGGGTCTGAGGTCGACCCTCTACAGGAGTAGTCCGCGAGGCGGCAGCTGCGCTGTGCCGGCCGGCGAGGCATCCAGCGCGATGCGTCCGGGACCAGCCAACGAGCTTCGCAACCGTCGTCACCGCTGACGTCCGCCGAGTCATGCGTTCCGCTGATGCGTGAACGAACCCGCTCCGGCGTGGCGAAGGCCAGCGGAGAGACATTCGTGAAGCCGCTCCGCAGCCGCGGGTCCCCCGCCCCCTCATTTGCGAGCCCTCGCGCAGGCTGCGATAATCCGGCCCGGGCTGCCCTCCGCATCGCCGCGCCGCCCTGGCGCCCTCGGATCACCAACAGGAGGTAGGATCGATGTCCGACAAGCGTTACACCCGCCGCGACTTCATCTCGACCGGGGCGACGGCCGCGTTCGGGGTGATGATCGTCCCCCGGTTCGTGCTCGGCCGCGGCTATCGTGCCCCGAGCGACAAGCTCGATCTCGCCTTCGTCGGGATCGGCGGGATGGGGATGGAGAACATGGCGCAGTTCCTCGACGAGAACATCGTCGCGGTCTGCGACGTGGACTACGGCTACGTCGAGCGCCAGCTCGCGGGGCGGCTCCGTCCGCGGCAGGGGGAGACGGCGCCGAACCCGCAGGCAGTGCGGCTGAAGGAGGCGTACACGAAGGCGCGGAAGTATGCCGACTTCCGGAAGATGCTGGAGAAGGAGAAGAGCGTCGACGCGGTGGTGATCGCGACGCCCGACCACACCCACGCGGTGATCGCGGTCGCGGCGATGCAGGCCGGGAAGCACGTCTACGTGCAGAAGCCGCTGACGACCACGGTCTACGAGGCGCGGCTCCTCGCGCGCACCGCCCGCGAGACCAAGCGCGTCACGCAGATGGGAAACCAGGGGCACTCGCGCGAGGGAACGCGCCGCATCGTCGAGTTGATCGGCGCCGGGGTGATCGGCCCGGTGCGCGAGGTGCACGTCTGGACCGACCGGCCGCAGCGGTACTGGGCGCAGGGGATCCCGCGCCCCGGGCAGGACGTCGCCCAGGCCGCGGCCGAGAAGGCGGCACGGGAGAAGGCGGCCGCGCAGCAGCAGGCGGCCGCCGCCCGGAGCGCCGCGCAGACACCGCCCAACGCCAAGCTCCCGGCCGTGACCCGCCCGCAGCCGGCGGCACCGCCGCGCTGGAACATGCGGACGGTGGACGCGGCCGTGCTCGAGGCGATGGCGAAGAACCCGCAGACCATCCCGAAGGGCCTCGACTGGGACCTCTTCCTCGGCGGGGCGAAGTACGTCCCCTATCACCCGGTCTACCACCCGTTCAGCTGGCGCGGCTGGATCGACTTCGGCACGGGAGCGTTAGGCGACATGGGCGCGCACCTCCTCGACCAGCCGTACTGGGCACTGGGGCTGACGCAGCCGGTGAGCGTCACCTCGTCGTCGACGCCGTGGGGGGGAATGCCCTTCGAGAAGGCGTCGTACCCGCTGGCGACGACGGTACACTACGAGTTCGCCGCACGCGGCGCGCAGCCGGCGGTGGACCTCCACTGGTACGACGGCAGCCTCCTCCCCGACCGCCCGCCCTTCCTCCCCGACGACATGCCCTTCCCCAACGCCGGCACCGGCGGCGGGATCTTCGTCGGCGACAGGGGGATCATCACCTACGCGACCTACGGCGACAACCCGACGGTCTACCCCGCCTCGCTCGCCGCCGAAGCGGCGGCGGTCCCGACCAGCGTCCCGCGGATCACCGTGCCGCACGAGGTCAACTTCGCGCAGGCGGTCCGGGGCGAAGCGACGGCGAGCTGCCCGTTCGATTACGCGTCGGCGCTGACGGAGACGATGCTGCTCGGGATCGTCGCCCTGAATGCGGGGGAGGGGGCGAAGATCGTCTACGACGCGAGCGCGATGAAGGTGGTGAACAACGCGGATGTCAACGCCTACCTGACGAGGGAGTACAGAAAAGGCTGGGAGATCTGAACGGACGCCTCGCGGCACTCGTGGTGAGCAACGGCAGGTGGCTGCGGGTCGTGCTGGCGCTCGCCGCGGCGCACGCGGTGGCGCCATCGCTCGCCGCCGCGCAGCGGGCCACAGCGTACGGTCCACTGTACGGCGTTCGCTTCGGCTCCGCGCAGCACCAGTCGATCTACGCCGGGGTCGCGAGAGTCTCGCACATCACCCCCGACGAACAAACCGGAACGACGCTCGAGATCGAGATGGGCCGGAGCGCGGGACAGGTCGGCATCGGCGTCATCGGTATCGCCTCGATGGCGGCCGAGGTCCGCATGCAGGTCGTCGGGCTGCGCACGTGGGGTCGCGCCACCGACATCGCGCCCGGGCAGGACTATGTTGGCGTCGAGGCTCAGCTCGGGGTGATCGTCGGCGTCAGCGTCGGTTACTACCGGCGCATTCACGGCAACACGCCGGGGGACGAGCACTTCAGGGGGATCCGGTTCGTGATCGGCGTGTGAGCGGCGAACGATCGCGTCTCGGACCCGACGGGCTGCTGGTGATCGTCGGCGCGGTGTCGGCGGTCGCGATCCTTACCCGGCTTGCTTCTCGCTGGCGGCGTACCGGGCGGTCAGCGCGAATCGAGTCACTCGTCACGGCGCTGGCGTTCATCCCGCTCCTGGTCGTCGAGGCGTGCGGCGCTCCTCGTGGCGCCCCGAGGCAGTATCCGCGAAATCCGCGTCATCCGCGAAATTGTCGTTCAGCCGTTGATGCGTACGAGGCGCGATCTCCCGACCCGCCTGGGCGCTTCAAGGGGTCAGAGTCGTTGAAGAACGATGATGCGTGTCATCACCGTTCAACAACTCTGACCCCTTGAACGGACGCGGATCACGCCGAACGTTCGTCGAGGCGTGCGGCGCTCCTCGTGGCGCCCCGAGGCAGTATCCG
>DASZNJ010000004.1:0-7201 GCA_035551575.1 Gemmatimonadaceae bacterium | reverse complement strand
GAGTCGCGAGCGTTAGGCGACGCGATGGTGGTCGCCGACCTGGATGCCTCGCTCCTGCCGACGTCGTCGGGCCGGCGGTGGCTGCGCGCCCGGCGCCCCGAGCTCTATGACAGCCTGACCCGCCCCACCGGACAGGAGCTGGAAACGCAGGTACGCTTCGGGGGTGAGCCCCCGGCCCTCCACCGGCGAAGGTGCCGGACAGTCGCCAGACCGGGCGTCGGTGGAGAGCGGAGCCGCCGCGGGGGAAACCCCGACGGGCTTGGCGCCCGGCCTGCGTGGCACTCACCCCGGAAACGGAATCGCCGGCCCCCGGTCGTGCCGGATGAACGCCTCGGCGAATTCGCACCCGTACTCCGTCCCGCGGAAGCGGGCCATCCGCTCGTGCCCGGGATACCACTCGTCCGGCTTCTGGCTCTGGTGCGCGAAGGTCGCGTCGCGCTTGCGCTCCGCGAGCGGATGCGCGCGGCTTCGTCGTGCGACTTCCCGTCGATCCCAGCTTCGCCGCGCGTCAGGTAGAGCACCGTGACGGCGTGCCCGGCCTCGGCGTAGCGGGCGATGGTCCCGCCGCAGCCGCTCTCCGGGTCGTCGGGATGCCCGCCGACGACGAGGACCTTCAGCCTCGGCGCCCGGGTGGGGTAGGGATTCATTGTCAGGCCTGACGGTGCGACACCGATCGCGGCGAGGCCGATCGGGGCGGCGAGCAGGCGGATCGCGTCGCGGCGGGAGAGGGTCGGCATGCAATCGGCTCCGCGAGAGTCTGCTTCGGCGCCACCGGTCGGTCAGCGCCCGCCCTGCTCGTTCTTCAACCGTGCCGCGACCATGCCGCGCCCGACCGCTGCATACGCCGCGCACTGGCCCGGCGCGAGCAGCGCGCCGGCATCTCCCGAATCGCGCCGCGCCAGCCGCTCCCAGAGCTGCGATGCTCCGGGGTGCGGTGTCAACAGCAAATCGCAGGGAAGCGCCTCGAGCAGCGCGAAGCCGTGGGCGAAATCGTCGAGGACGCGGGGGTAGCCGGCGTTGCTCGTGAAGCGGAAGTCGTCGTCGGAGACCGGGGTGAAGCTGTCGGCGTAGACGAGATCCGCGCAGCGCGCCCCCTCGCACGAACGCCAGCTCCAGGTCGTCCCGCCGGGGGTGTGACCGCCGGTGAAATGCGCGACCAGTGCGACCGGCCCGACGCGCACCGTGTCGCCATCATGCAGCGTCTCGACGTTCGCCGCCGCCGGATAGGGAAGCGCCAGCTTGTGCTGCGGGTCATCGGGACCGGCGACGCCGGTCGAGATCACCCGCGCGCTCGCCGGACTTGCCGCCACGCGCGCCTTCGACATCCGCTGCAGCTCGGCAATCCCGCCAGCGTGATCATGGTGCGCATGCGAGTTGAGGATCAGCCGGACGTCCTCGACGCGGAATCCCGCCGCGCGCATGTTCGCCGCGATCAGCGGCGCCGACTCGGGAAGGCCGCCATCGATCAGCACGTGTCCCTGCGGGCTCGTGACCAGGATCGCCGAGAGTCCTGCGGTGCCGACATCGTAGGTATTCCCGAAGACGCGAAACGGCGCGTGCGGCGCATTCCACTCCGCGCAGCTCGGACACTCTCGCGCACGACGAGCGGCGGCGCTGTCGGCCGACTGTGCGTGTAACGGTGCGGCGAGGAGCAGGCACGCGGCGAGTAGTCGCGCGCGGAGGATCCGGATCGGCATGAGATCGCGTTCAGTGTGGCCAATGCCAGGAGTCGTAAGATATGCTGACGGTCAGCTGCTGCGCTGCGACGTAGCTCGAACGGCTGGACTGTAATCGCGCAGGTCACGCGATACGGGCCACGCGAGCCCCAACAAGTTGAACGACGATTTCGCGGATGACGCGGATGACGCGGATACCGCCACGGGCTTGATCATCGAGCCGTGGCCACATGGCTTGCCGGATCGGCGAATGCGCGCCCGGTACACGGAGACCCACGCGCCGAGGAACGATCCGCGAAATCCGCGTAATCGTCGTTCCCCCTGTTAGTGCCCGCCGGGCGGTATCGCCTCGCCTCGTCGACGCAAGCAGGGCAGTTCCTGGGGTCAGCAGTTCCCTCGAAATCCCGGGAATCGCAGTTCTGCCGTCACGAGTCTCCGATGGGCGCGAGTGCGGCGTCCACCCTCGAAGATGCCGGACAGGGGCAGGCGCAGCGTCACGACAGAGCGCGGCGCGCGCGAGCGAAACCCGACCCGGCTTTGCGGCGGACCGTCGCCGCGGATATGCTTTGGCGCGGCCGCACCGGCCTGCTTCTCCTTCCGACCGGAGTTCCATGAAGAAGCTCAACGCGCTCTTCCTCGCGGGTGTCGCGCTCGCCACCGTGCACGGCTGCGGACGCTCGGCAACCATCGCCAGCACCGCCGGCACGTCGCCCGCCCCCGCGCCGGGCACGCACGAGATCCGCTATCAGGGCGACTTCCACGCGCCCATCGGTATCCAGCTCTGGAGCTTCCGCGAGCTCGCGAAGACCGACCCCGTCGCGATGATGCGCACCGTCAGGCAGATGGGCATCACGCACGTCGAGACGGCGGGACTCTACGGAATGACCGCCGGCCGCTTCGCTGAGGAGCTGACCAGGGCGGGGCTGCACGCGACCTCGATGCACGTCGGATACGACGACCTGAAGAGCCATCCCGAGACCGTCATCGCGAACGCGAAGGCGCTCGGGGTGAAGTGGGTCGGGATCGCCTGGTATCCGCACGACGGCAAGGCCGGCTTCACCGAGGCCGATGCCCGGCGCGCGATCGCGGACTTCAACCAGTTCGGGCGGACGATGAAGGACGCGGGACTCTCCTTCTTCTACCACAACCACGGCTACGAGCCGGTGCCTTACGGCGACGGCACCCTGCTCGACCTGATCATCCGCGAGACCGACCCCGCGCTCGTCCACTTCGAGATGGACGTCCTCTGGACCTGGCTCCCCGGCGCCGATCCGGTTGCGCTCATCCGGAAGTACCCCGGCCGCTTTCGCCTGATGCACATCAAGGACATGAAGCCCGGCATCCCCCGCGGCTCGCTCTCCGGCGGGCTCCCCGACGACCAGCAGGCGGCGATCGGCGAGGGTCAGGTGAACTGGCCGGCGCTGATGGCGGCCGCGCAGCAGGATGGCTTCGAGTACTACTACATCGAGGACGAGACGCCGGACCCGATGACCAACGTCCCGAAGAGCATCGGCTATCTCGAGCGGTTGAAGTACTGAGCGCGGGGCGCGCCATGCGACTCGTTCCGCTCGACTGGATCATCGTCGTCCTCTCGATCGCGATCTCCTTCATCCCGGCGGTCCTCCTCGCGCGGCGCGCCGGGTCGAGCACCGCCGAGTTCTTCACCTCGGGACGCGCGGCGCCGTGGTGGCTGATCGGCGTGTCGATGGTGGCGACGACGTTCAGCACCGACACCCCCAACCTCGTCACGAACCTCGTCCGCGAGCACGGCGTGGCGAACAACTGGGCCTGGTGGTCGTTCCTGCTCACCGGGATGGCGACGGTGTTCTTCTACGCGCGGCTCTGGCGGCGCTCCGGCGTGCTCACCGACCTCGAGTTCTACGAGCTCCGCTACTCCGGGCGGGCCGCCAGCTTCGTCCGCGGCTTCCGCGCGCTCTACCTCGGCCTCTTCTTCAACCTCGTCATCATGGCGGCGGTGAACCTCGCCGCCGCCAAGATCGCCAACGTCCTGCTCGGCTGGCCGATGTGGCAGACGTTAGGCGTCTGCGCGGTGCTCAACGTCGCGTTCGCGGCGACCTCGGGGCTGTGGGGAGTGCTCGTCACCGACTTCATCCAGTTCGGCATCGCGATGACGGGGTCGTTCGCCGCCGCGTACTACTCGCTGCAGCGTCCCGAAGTCGGCGGGCTGCACGGGCTCGTCACGCGGATCGACCCGCGCACATTGGGCTTCGTCCCCGACTTCGGCGACTGGGGGCTGACGCTCACGGTCCTGATCATCCCCCTCACCGTCCAGTGGTGGTCGGTCTGGTATCCCGGCGCCGAGCCGGGGGGCGGGAGCTACATCGCCCAGCGCATGCTCGCGGCGAAGAGCGAGAACGACGCGCTCTCGGGGACGCTCTTCTTCAACGTCGCGCACTACGCGCTCCGCCCCTGGCCGTGGATCATCGTCGCGCTCAGCTCGATGCTCGTCTTCCCGCAGCTGGCGGACATTCATCGCGCCCTGCCGTACGTGGACCCGTCGCTCATCGGCCACGACATGGCGTACCCGGCGATGCTGACCTTCCTCCCGCACGGCGTGCTCGGTCTGATGATCGCCGGGCTGCTCGCCGCGTACGTCTCGACGCTCTCGACGCACCTCAACTGGGGGACGTCGTACCTCGTCCACGACTTCTACCGCCGGTTCATGAAGGCCGGCGCACCGGAGAGGCACTACGTCGCCGTCGGACGCGTCGTCACCGCGCTGCTCATGCTCCTCGCCGCGCTGCTCACCTTCGTCCTCCAGTCGGCGCGGGAGAGCTTCGAGCTGCTGATGTCGATCGGCGCGGGCACCGGGCTGCTCTACCTGCTGCGCTGGTTCTGGTGGCGGGTGAACGCGTGGAGCGAGATCGCCGCGATGGCCAGCTCCTTCATCCTCGCTGTCGTCTTCTTCGTGCTGGCGAAGACGGGCGCGAGCATCCCGTCGCACGTCGCGCTCATCGTCTCGGTCGCGGCCACGACGATCGTCTGGGTGGCGGTGTCCTTCCTCGCCCCACCCACCGACCGCGCCACGCTGGTCTCCTTCTATGCGCGCGTCCGGCCGCCGGGCCCGGGGTGGGCCGATGTCCGCCGTGAGGCAGCGCTGCCACCCTCCCCTGACAGCGTGCCGATGATGCTGCTCGGCTGGATGTCAGGCTGCGCCTTCGTGTATGCCGCGCTGTTCGGCGCGGGGAGCTTTCTCTACGGGCGCACCGCGCAGGGGCTCGTCTGGCTGGCGGTGTTCGTCGTCAGCGGCGCCGGCCTGGCCGTGCTGCTGCCGCGGCTGTGGGCGGGAACGAGATCGTCGCGAGGATGAGCGAGCCCGCGGCGGTCGCCCGGGCAGAGCTGTTCGCCCGCGCCGAGCGTGCGCTCACCGCCTCCGGCGTTCGCGATCCCTCCGCATCGCCAGCCTTCTTCGTCCCCGGGCGCATCGAGGTGCTCGGCAAGCACACCGACTACGCCGGCGGGCGCAGCGTTCTCGCGACGGTCGAGCGCGGGATCTGTCTCGTCGCCGTGCCCCGCACCGACGGGATCATTCGCGTCGTCGACGCGCGCACCGGTGATGCCGCCAGCTTTCCGTTCGAGCCTGCACTGGAGCCCCTGGCCGGCCACTGGTCGAACTACCCCATGACCGTCGCGCGGCGCGTCGCCGCCAACTTCCCCGGGGCGCGGCGCGGCGCCGACATCGCCTTCGCCAGCGACCTCCCCCCCGCCGCGGGGATGAGCAGCTCGAGCGCGCTCATGGTCGCCACCTTCTTCGCGCTCGCCGCGGTGAACGAGATCGAGCGCGCCGCTCCGTACTCGCAGGCCATCCGCTCGCGCGAGGATCTCGCCGCCTACCTCGGCTGCATCGAGAACGGCGAGAGCTTCGGGGCGCTCGCCGGCGATCGCGGCGTCGGCACCTTCGGCGGCAGCGAGGACCATGTCGCGATGCTCTGCTGCGAGCCGGCGACGTTGAGCGTCTACTCGTTCTGCCCGGTGAAGCGCGAGAGCGTCGTCCCCTTCCCGGCCGGTCACGTCTTCGTCGTCGCGTCGAGCGGGGTCGTCGCCGAGAAGACCGGCGCGGCGCGGGGCGCGTACAACCGCGCCGCGCTGATGGCGCGCGCCGTCCTCGACCAGTGGAACAAGGCGATGGACGACCACGCCCCCACCCTCGGGGCGCTGCTCGCGCGCGACGCGGACAACGCCGGCCGCGTGATGGAGCTCCTCGCCGAGCCCGCGCTCCGTGACCGGTTCGCGCAGTTCGTCGCCGAGAGCACGATCATCATCCCGAGGGCCGCGGCCGCGCTGGCCGGCGGCGACCTCGTCGCGTTAGGCAGGCTGGTCGACCAGTCGCAGCGGAACGCCGAGCTCCTGCTCGGCAACCAGGTGCCGGAGACCATCGAGCTCGCCCGCTCGGCGCGCGCGGGTGGTGCGGTCGCTGCATCGGCGTTCGGCGCCGGGTTCGGTGGCAGCGTCTGGGCGCTGGTGCGGGCGAACGACGCCGACCGGTTCGCCGCCGGCTGGATCGAACGGTATCTCGCCGTCTTTCCCCAGCACCGCGACAGTGCCGAAGTCTTCGTCACCCGGCCTGGTCCGGCCGCGATGCGCCTGCGATGAGCGCCCCCGGCCCGCTGCCGCGAAAGGCGGTCATCCTCGCCCGCGGGCTGGGCACCCGGATGCGCGCGCGCGACGACGGTGCGCTGCTCGCTCCGGAGCAGAGCGCGGTCGCCGACCAGGGACTGAAGGCGATGATCCCCGTCGGCCGCCCCTTCCTCGACTACCTGCTCGGCGCACTCGCCGGCGCCGGGTTCAGCGACGTGTGTCTCGTCGTCGCGCCGGAGCACGACGCGATTCGCGAGCGCTACACCGGCGAGGTCGTGCCCAGTCGCGTGCGCATCGACTTCGCCGTCCAGGAGCGGCCGTCAGGCACCGCCGGCGCGGTGCTCGCCGCGGAGTCGTTCGCCGGTGCGGAGCCATTCCTCGTGCTCAACGGCGACAACTACTACCCCGTCGAGGTGCTCGCCGCGCTGCGACGGGTCTCGCCCCCCGCCATCGCCGGCTTCTCGCGCGCGGGGCTGCTCCGCGACGGACAGATCCCGCCGGAGCGCATCGCCCGCTACGCGCTGCTCGACGTCGGCAGCGACGGAACGCTGCGCCGCATCGTCGAGAAGCCCGACGCGTCCGCCGAGCAGGCGCTGCGCAGCGCGCCGGTGAGCATGAACTGCTCGCTCCTCACCCCGGCGATCTTCGACGCCTGCCGCCGGGTGGCGCCATCGCCGCGCGGGGAGCTCGAGCTTCCGCTGGCGATCCAGTACGCCATCGACAACATGGGGATGCGGGTTCGCGTCGTGCCGGTGGATGCGCCGGTGCTCGACCTCTCGCACCGCGCGGACATCCCGGCGGTTGCCTCGCGGCTCGCGCATCTGAAGGTGAACCTCTGACGCAACCATCCTCGCGGCCCACAGGAGCACTGGCATGACCGACGACATCGAACGGCGCGGCTTCCTCAAGACCCTGGCCGTGGCTGG
>DASZNJ010000003.1:0-8497 GCA_035551575.1 Gemmatimonadaceae bacterium | reverse complement strand
AGCGCGGTGAACAGCGCCGCATGCTCGTTGCAGTCCCCAGAGCGCGTCCGCAGCACCGTCGCCGCGTTCGGGATCCCGATGGTCGTCCGCTTGGCCAGCGAGTCGTGCACCCAGCGATTGAGAAGCCTCACCCGCGCCAGCGCGTCCGTCTCCGTGCCGACGATCCGCCGCGAGGTCGCCACGATCGCCGAGTCGCGCGGCAGCCCGGGCTCGGCCCGGAGCGCGCCCATGATCGTCATCGCCTCCGGACCGCTGACGGCGAGCTTCGTCCACGACCGCAGCGCCGCCCCGCTCTCCCGCGTGACGACGAGGGTGTCGCCGCGCATGTGCTGCCGACCGCCTTCGATCGCGAACCCGCGCAGGTCCGTCCCGCTGAGGCGGGCCCGCAGCTCGGTTAGCCCGTTCACCCGCACCAGCCGGTTGCTGGCGATCGCCGTCGTCTCGAGGATGTCGCGGTCGGCAGTGACCCGCCCCCCCCGCGCCCGCGCGTCCAGCTTCCAGTTCTCGAACGCGATCTCATAGGCGCGGCGCTCGAGCGCCAGCCCGCCGGGGAGCTCGGCGCGCACGACTCGCCCCTGCTCGTCCACCCAGGCCATGAACGGCTGCTTCGCGTCGGTTCGGATCCGCCAGGCGCGCACGGTGTCGTCGTGCGCGACCACCCAGCGCCGCGACGCGGTGTCGAGCTTCGCGCTGTCGCTGACCACGAACAGCGATTCCGCCATGATCTCGACGAGGACGGGCTTCTGGGCCTGCTCCACCGGATCGAAGACGTTGAACGTCGTCTTCGCCCCGACTTTCGGCGGATCGCCGAGCATCACGGCGAGGGGAAGGAGCGTCGGCAGCAGGATCGGCCCGGTGAGCTTCATCCGCGCGGTGTCCGGCCTCAGCGAATCTCCGATCGACAGCCGGAGCACCGAGTCGCCGGACATGTGGCCGCGCGCCTCGAACGGGACCGAGTCGGTCTCCAGCGACACCGTGAAGCTGTCGACACGCATCGCGCGCGAGAGGGTGACCACCGAGCGGGTCTCGGCGCGCCTCTCCTCCCCGCCTAACGGCAGGTCGGCGAGCAGGTAGTCGGTGGCGGTGATCTGGTTCACCGTCGTGTCGATCGTCGATGACGCGAAGCCGATCTGCTCACCGCCGCGGGTGACCGCGAAGAAGACCGCTCCCGGGTTCACGCGCAGCGCCGCGACCGCGAGGTTCTCGGACCGCGGCCGGAACAGCTCGCGCCGGGCGAGGAACCCGAGCCCCACCGCCCAGAGGGCGAGGATGCCGACCGCGATCGCGCCGCGCCTGCGCTTCCTCCGCCTGGCGGGAGCCGGCGGCAATGCCGGGTCAACCCGGCTCACTACTCGATCCTCAACGGCGCTGCGTCTCGCGCGCTCTCTGGTACGCGAGCGACGCCTCGGCGGGCCGTCCCATCCGGTCGAGGATGATCCCGATCCCCTTCTGCGCCCGCCAGTTGTTGGGGGCGAGCGCGGACGCCTGCTCGTATGCCGCGAGCGCGGCCGGCAGGTTGTCCACGTGGTTGTAGGCCTCGCCAAGATAGTAGTGCGCGCCCGTCGTCACCGGGTCGAGCTCGATCGCCCGGCTCAATGGCTCGACCGCCTCGCGCCAACGTCCGCGGCGGCAGAACACGATGCCGAGGCTGAGCCATGCTTCCGCGTTGCGCTCTTCGACGCGCAGCGCGCGGCGGAGGTCCGCCTCGGCCGCGTCGTACTTGAGCTTTCCGCTGAGGAGCGCGGCCCGGTTGCAGAGCACCGACACGTTGTCCGGCTCCGTCTCGAGCGCGGTGTTGAACTCGAGCAGCGCCGCGTCGACGTCCCCCTTCTTCTCGAGGAGCAGCGCGAGGTTGTTGCGCGCGCGGACGTTCGCTGGAAACTTCGCGAGCAGCTGGCGATACGCCGCGATCGCCGCCGGCACCTCGTTCTTCTCGGCGTGGTCGCGGGCGACGGCGAACATCGCGCCGCTCCCGTCATCGGGCAGCGTCGCCGGCTGCGGCTCGATGCCGCTGACGTCGGCCGTCGGGAACATCGCGGTGTCTTCGAGCTGCGGATTCTGGTCGGTCATGCTCAAGCGAGCGCGAGGGAAGTCTCACCGTCGATCCACTCGAGGTACTTCTCGAGGCCGGCCGATACGGGGAGTGCGAGCAGCTCCGGGACCTTGTACGGATGCAGCTCGCCGAACGCGAGACGCAGCCCTTCGAGCCTGGCCGCGCGCGTCTTCAACAGGACGAACGTCTCCTGCTCGTCGGCAATCTTTCCCCGCCAGCGGTAAAGCGACCGGGCCCCCGGAAGCACGGTTCCGCAGGCGATGAGGCGCCGCTCGAGCAGCGCGCGAACCAGCGCGAGTGCCTCGTCCGCCGAGGTGACGGTGGTGAGGACCACGATCGCATCCGTATGGGGCATTCCGTTGAGAGCTCCGGCGGTGGGACCCTCGCGCAAGCGGACTCACCCGGTCTCCCTCACGTCCCTCGCGCGCGAGACAAATGTCTAACTGATCGCCATGCACTCCGATAGGGGGCGCGGTGGCGGGCAACTTGAACCAGGGTGGTCCGAAAGCGAACTTACTCTGCTTATGGCGGATGAATCGCTGATCGTGCGCGGTGCGCGCGAACACAACCTGAAGAACATCGACGTCACGATCCCCCGGGATAAGCTGACGGTCATCACGGGGCTCTCCGGATCCGGAAAGTCCTCCCTCGCATTCGACACGATCTACGCCGAAGGACAGCGGCGCTACGTCGAGTCGCTGTCGGCGTATGCGCGCCAGTTTCTCGGGCTGATGGAGAAGCCCGATGTCGACCTCATCGAGGGGCTGTCACCGGCAATCTCGATCGAGCAGAAGACCGCCGGGCACAACCCGCGGTCCACCGTCGGGACGGTCACCGAGATTTACGACTACCTGCGCCTGCTCTATGCGCGCGCGGGAACGCCGCACTGCCCGAATTGCGGGCGTCCGGTCTCGCGCCAGAGCGCCGGCCAGATCGCGGAGTCGGTGCTGTCGTGGCCGGAGGGCACGCGCATCGAGATCATGGCGCCCCTCGTGCGCGGGCGCAAAGGCGAGTTCCGCGACCTGTTCGAGACCGTCCGCCGCCAGGGGTTCGTGCGCGCGCTGGTCGACGGCGAGATGATCGAGCTCGCAGACCCGCCGAAGCTGAACCGCCGCCAGAACCACAGCGTCTCGATCGTCGTCGACCGGCTCACCGTCCGCGCCGAGGACCGCGGCCGTCTCGCCGATTCCGTCGAGACCGCGCTCAAGCTCGCCGACGGGTCGCTCGAAGTCATCCGCCACGACGGGCCGCGCCCCGAGACCGCGCTCTTCTCCGAACGTTATGGCTGCGCCGAGTGCGGCATCTCGATGCCCGAGCTCGAGCCGCGGCACTTCTCCTTCAACTCACCATTCGGCGCCTGCCCGGCATGCAGCGGCCTCGGGACGCGCCACGAAGTGAGCGAAGAGCTGATCCTCGGCGATCCGCGCATCTCCATCCTCGAGGGAGTGATCCTTCCCTGGGGCGAGCCGTCGGGGAGCCTGCGGCGGGTGACGCTCCCCACGCTCGCGCGCCAGCTCAAGTTCGACCTCAACGCGCCCTGGGGGACCCTGCCGCAGGGGACGCGGACCGCGATCATCCACGGCACCGCGCCGAAGAAGGCTGGCGAAGAGGCGTGGCCCGGCGTGCTCGCCCTCGTCCGCGAGCGTTATGACGAGACCGACTCGGACTCCATCCGCCTCGAGCTGTCGGAGTACATGGTCCCGGTCCCCTGCAACGTCTGCGACGGGAAGCGGCTCAAGCCCGAGGCGCTCGCGGTCACCGTCGCCTCGATGGGAATCGGCGACGTCGTCGCCCTCTCGGTGAGCGACGCGCTCGCCTTCTTCGAAGGGGTCGCGATTCGCGGCAACGGGCGCCCGGGGCTGGACGCCGAGATCGCCGGGCCGATCCTGAAGGAGGTGCGCGAGCGGCTGCGCTTCCTCGTCGACGTCGGCCTCGAGTACCTGACGATGAACCGCTCCGCCGAATCGCTCTCCGGCGGCGAGGCGCAGCGCATCCGCCTCGCGACGCAGATCGGCTCCCGCCTCGTCGGCGTCCTCTACATCCTCGACGAGCCGTCGATCGGCCTGCACCAGCGCGACAACGCGCGGTTGCTCGCGACCCTCCGCCAGCTCCGCGATCTCGGCAACACGGTCATCGTCGTCGAGCACGACGAGGAAACCATGATGGCCGCTGACTACCTGCTCGATCTCGGGCCTGCCGCCGGGAAGCACGGCGGCGAGGTGATCGCCGCGGGCACGGTGGCCGAGGTGATGGCGAACCCGAACTCGCTGACGGCGAAGTACCTGTCGGGCGAGCTTGCCGTCGAGACACCGGCGACGCGCCGCCAGCCGAGCCCCGACCGCGTCATCCGGGTCGAGGGGGCGACCGAGCACAACCTCCGCGACGTCAGCGTCGAGATACCGTTAGGCACCTTCGTCGCCGTCACCGGGGTTTCCGGCTCTGGCAAGTCGACGCTCGTCGAGGACGTTCTCCATCGCGCCCTGGCGCGGCACTTCTATCGCGCGCGCACCATCCCCGGCGCCCACGCCCGGATCACGGGGCTCGAGCACATCGACAAGGTCATCGACATCGACCAGAGCCCGATCGGACGCACCCCGCGCTCCAATCCCGCGACCTACACGGGGCTGTTCACCCCGATCCGCGACCTCTTCGCCGAGCTCCCCGAGTCGAAGATCCGCGGCTACGGCCCGGGGCGCTTCTCCTTCAACGTGAAGGGGGGCCGCTGCGAGGCGTGTCAGGGCGACGGCCTGGTGAAGATCGAGATGCACTTCCTCCCCGACGTCTACGTGCCGTGCGAGGTGTGCAAGGGGAAGCGCTACAACCGCGAGACCCTCGAGGTCCGCTTCCGCGGCCTCAGCATTGCCGACGTCCTCGAGCTCACCGTCGAGGATGCGCTCGAGTACTTCGAGAACCAGCCGCGCGTCAGGCAGAAGCTGGAGACGCTCAACGACGTCGGACTCGGCTACGTCCACCTCGGCCAGAGCGCGACCACGCTCTCCGGCGGCGAGGCGCAGCGCGTCAAGCTCGCGACCGAGCTCTCGAAGCGCGACACCGGCCGCACCCTCTACATCCTCGACGAGCCGACGACCGGCCTGCACTTCGAGGACGTCCGTGTCCTCCTCGCCGTCCTCCACCGCCTCGTCGATCGCGGCAACACGATCCTCGTCATCGAGCACAACCTCGACGTCATCAAGACCGCGGACTGGATCATCGACATGGGCCCGGAAGGCGGACAGCGCGGCGGCACCGTCGTCGCGACCGGCACCCCTGAAGCGGTGGCCCGGAACGAAGCGTCCCATACCGGGCGCTATCTCCACCCTCTGCTCCAGCGGGCCGAGACCCGCCGCCGCTCCGGCAAGGTCGGCATCGCCGCGGCGGTCTGATTCCTGGTTGACGCGGTACCGACCGCCGAGCTTCTTCTCTCGTCACCAGCCTCTCGATCGGAGTTTCTCTCATCCCTCGTCGCCGTGTTTGAGCTCGCCTGGTGGTAAGCCTCCTCGACATCATCGGGCCCGTGATGGTCGGGCCAAGCTCGTCGCACACCGCGGGCGCCTGCCGGATCGGGCTTCTCGCGCGCTGCCTGGTCGGCGGGACGCCGGAGATGGCGCGCATCCAGCTCCACGGCTCGTTCGCGCGCACCGGTGAAGGACACGGCACCGACAAGGCCATCGTCGCCGGGCTGATGGGCTTCGCCCCCGACGATGACCGCATCCGGACCGCGCTCGAGATCGCCGAGCGCGAGGGACTCGACTACAAGTTCGAGAAGACGACGTTAGGCGAGGAAGCCGAGGTCCACCCCAACACGACGCGCATCACGATCCAGCGGGGCGAGCGGTCGGCGACGATGGTCGGCTCCTCGCTCGGCGCAGGGCGCGTGCTGGTCACCGAGATCGACGGCTACCCGGTGGAGGTCACCGGCAACTACAACACCGTCGTCCTCGTGGCCGAAGACGTGAAGGGATCCGTCGCCCGCATCGCCACGCTGCTCGCCGAAGACAACATCAACATCGCGACGCTCAGGCTGACGCGGAAAGCGCGCGGCGGCGATGCGTTCATGGTGATCGAGGTCGACGACGTGCCGAGCACCAACCTCCGCGACCGGATCCGCGCGCTCCCCTGGGTGAAGTGGGCATTCCGCCTCGACAAGGTGAGCGCCTGACGGCGCGATACCGACATGTTCAAGTCACTCGCCGACGCGATTCGCGAGGCCGAAGCCCGTAACACGACGCTGTCCGCCGTCGCCCTCGCCGCCGAGTCCGAGGATGGCGGCCGTCCGGTCGAGCATATCCGCGCCACCCTCGGCCGCGCCCTCGCCGTGATGCGCGGCGCGGTGGCGCAGGGACTGGTCGGGGACCTGTACTCGGCGTCGGGACTCGTTGGCGGGGACGCGGCCAAGCTCCGCACCGGTCCGGCCGGCCCGCTCGCGGGGACTCCGTTCCGCGACGTCCTCGCGCGCGCGCTCGCCGTCCAGGAGGTGAATGCGGCGATGGGGGTGATCGTCGCCGCGCCGACCGCCGGCGGAGCGGGAGTCCTCCCCGCGGTGCTCACCGGGCTCGCCGACGCGCGAGGGATCCCCGAGGAGAAGGTCATCGATGCACTGGCCTGCGCGGCGCTGATCGGCGCGGTCATCGCCGAGCGCGCCTCGCTCTCCGGCGCCGAGGGCGGATGCCAGGCCGAAACCGGGAGCGGCGCAGCGATGGCCGCCGGCGCCGCCACCGAGATGCTCGGCGGCAGCCCGTCACAGTGCGGCCACGCCGTCGCGCTGGCCATGCAGGGAACGCTGGGCCTCGTCTGCGACCCGTTAGGCGGCCTCGTCGAGCTGCCGTGCGTCTTCCGCAACGCCACCGGCTCGGCGATCGCGCTCGCCGGCATCGAGATGGCCCTCGCCGGCATCACCTTCGCGATCCCGGTGGACGAAGTCATCGACGTCATGGGGGAGATCGGTGACTCGATGGACGTTCGCTACCGCGAGACGGCGGGCGGCGGCCTCGCCGCGACCCCGACCGGGCGCCGCCTCGCGAAGGAGCGGCTGTACCAGATCAAGCGGAAAAGTTAGAGGCGTCCAATAATTCCGCGGGTGGCGCGGGAGTCTGCGGCGTGAGCGCCTGACGGCCCGCAGGTTGCAGCGGAGTTGCGCCGTCGCCGCCGGAGCGTACCTCGCGTTACGCAACAGACGCCGACCAAGCAGACCTGAACGAGCGCCTCGCGCCGGCGTCGATATGCGTACGAAGAAGCAACTTGCGCGTATTGCTTTTAGTAGTGCGTGGCTGGTCGTCACTGGCTGTGCGGCACCCGTGCGACCTCGCGACTCCGCGGCGTCGCCCTTGAGAAGTGCAGATGGGTGTCACGCGGAGGAGGCCTCTCGTGGGGTCTTGCGCGTCGATGAGCATGCGATCGCGTACGTCGAGCCCCTTGCCCTCGCGGCAAACGACGCTGGCGATCTGTTCCTGGCGGGCCGCTACGCCGCGATTTTCGACTCGACCGCTGCGGGTTGGCGCGCACGCCCACGTTCTCCCACGCTTGGTGCGATTATCGCCAGCGGCCGTTATGCGCGGCTTGTACCGTCGCCTCTTGGCTCCCAGCTAGCCGTCGTTAGGGTCGCCCCTGGACCGGACGGGCAGTGGTGGATTGCCTTTGCAAGCGATGCCGACAGTGTTGAATCCCAACAGCGCTCGCATGCAAGAGACTTGTTCTTTGGCATCTTCGATCGCACTTGGCGAACAATCGATACGCTGCCAAATCCCTCCAATGTCCTCACGATGGCCAGCTTGGCGTCTGAATTGGTCATCGTCCGCGATACGGCATACTGGGCCCTAACGCCGACTAACGGGCGAACCGTTTTGCTCTACCGACGAGTCGCAGATCGATGGTCAGTAGAGACCGTGAAGCGTTTCAACGCACGAACGATCCTTCAGTATCGGGTCGGAAGGGGACTCATCGCAGGGCTCGTGACGGATGACGGAACGCCGGCGGCGGGCGGCAACTCGCTGTTTCTGTCTGAACCCTTTCCGACAGCGCCGCTCCAGTTGGCGATTCCAGGTCGACTGGAGGCAGTCGAGCAACCCACACTGCTCGCGCGAGATTCCGTGGATGTCCTGAGCTGGATAACCAGCGGCGCTCTTGAGGATCGACGGCTACCACGACTCCGTGCGATCCGCGGAAACGTCGGTGCTGGTTTAGCTAATGCGACGACGCTTGACTCCGCGGTCGTACTTCCAGCGAGTTTGCCGATCTTGAATACGGTAGCTGGGCCGATCTGGGTCGTGGAACACGCCCCCGCATCTCGTAAATCAGAGCTCCGGATCGTGGGCCTGCGCAAGAATGGCCAGCCAATTCTTCTCTCGCAGGCGGTACTCCCCTTCGAACACGCGTTGATTGCTGCGGCTCGCCGGCCCGATGAGATAATTGTGTCCGGATTGTACGTGCCACCGTCTCGAGCAGTTG
>DASZNJ010000002.1:0-5426 GCA_035551575.1 Gemmatimonadaceae bacterium | reverse complement strand
ACGCCGCCATCACCGCCGGGCCGCCGACGTCGGCGACGCGCCAGAGATTCATCCCCTTCCACTTCGCCCACCCGAGCACGGCGATCGTCCCGCCGATCAGCCCCCCCCAGAACACGAACCCCGCGCGCTCGAACAGCGCGTGCGGGTCGCCGGTGAGGATCGCGTAGTAGATCTTCGCGCCGGCGAGCCCGCCGATGACCGCGGCGAAGACGAGGTCGCCGACCGGCTGCGGGTCGTAGCCGCGCCGCGCGGTCTCCCGCTGCGCGACGTGCTGCGCGACGACGAACGAGAGGAACATCGCCAGCCCGAAGCCTGTGATCTCGAGCGGGCCGAGTGGATAGCTGAAGGCGTGCACCACGGTCGGCGATGCGAGGATCAGCGGGGTCAATCCGGGAGCGAACATCATGCGGCGACCAGTCCGGGAATGGGCATGGATGCGTAGGCGTTGAGGTCGAGCGCGGCGCGCTCGCCGAGCTCGTAGCGAAACAGTCCGGCGCGGGCGATCATCGCCGCGTTGTCCGTCGCCAGCCGGAGCGACGGGGCGAAGACGCGCGCGCCTAACGGTGCGACCCGATCGGCGATCCTCGCCGCGAGCGCCCGGTTGCAGGCGACTCCTCCGCCGAGCACGATCCGCGCCCGGCCGTACTGCTCCGCCGCACGATACGTCTTCTCGGCGAGGGTGTCCACCAGCGCGGCCTGGAATCCGGCGGCGATCGCGACGCGGTCGGCGTGCTGCGGGTCGCCGCTCCCGACCGGGATCGCGCCGATGTTCCGCTCGCGCACCGCGTGCAGCACCGCGGTCTTCAGCCCGCTGAAGGAAACGTCGTAGTAGTCGGCGTCCCCCGGCTTCTGGTCGCGGCGCGTCATCGGGCGCGAGAAGCGGATCTGCGCCGGATCACCCTCGCTCGCCAGCCGCTCGATGTGCCGGCCGCCGGGGTAGGGAAGGCCGAGCAGCTTCGCCACCTTGTCGAACGCTTCCCCTGCCGCGTCGTCGCGCGTCGAGCCGAGCAGGCGATAGCTCCCCCACCGTTCGACGTCGAGCAGCATCGTGTGCCCGCCGCTGACGAGGAGCGCGGTGAAGGGAGGAACCGCCTCCGGGTGGTCGATCGCCGTCGCGAACAGGTGCCCCTCCATGTGGTGGACCCCGACGAGGGGGATTCCCGCCCCGAAGGCCAGCGACTTGGCAAAGCTCACCCCGACGAGCAGCGCCCCGACGAGTCCGGGCGCGTTGGTCACCGCGACCGCGTCGACCGCGCCTAACGATACACCCGCCTCGTCGAGCGCGCGCTCGGCGACGGGCACGATCGCCGTCAGGTGTGCCCGCGAGGCGATCTCGGGGACGACTCCGCCGAAGATCCGGTGGACGTCCTGCGAAAGGATCACCAGCGACTCGAGCGTGGTTTCGTCGCCGCGCCCCGCCAGCACCGCCGCCGAGGTCTCGTCGCATGACGTCTCGATCGCGAGGATGCGTGTCACTGGCGCTGCCGCACGGTGTCGGTGGGGCCCTCGCCCGGGCGGGGACGGGACATGGCGTTCGCGCTGTCCCGCGGCCGCGGGGTGTCCCCCGCCGGCGTGCCGCCGCCGACCGCGCTGCCCGCCGGCCCCACCTCCTGCTCGACACGCCGCAGGCGAAGCGTGACGTGCCGCGGGCGCACGTCGCGCACCACGGCGTTCACCCCCGCCGGGAGGTCGACGTCCGCCGGTCCGAGCTCGAGCGACACCGTCTCGGCCCCGTTGCCCTGGATGTGCCTGACGATCACCGGCGCGGCCGTGTAGAGCTTGAGCAGCTCGCGGCCGCGGCCGAGCACGAGTGCGCGCACCGTCGGCAGCGGACCGACGATGACGACACCGCTGTCGACCACGGGCGCGAACCGGATGGGAACGACTTCGTCCGTCGGCTCCTCCGCGCTGACGACCATCCAGAGCACGAGGGCGAAGAAGATCGCCGCCGCCTTCAGCGCGAGCCGCTCGGCGAACGCGCTGCGGAGCGCGTCACGCCAGCGGGTTCGGCGCTGTGGGCTCACCGCTCCGCCAGCAGCTGCGCGACGAGCGCCCGCGTCCCCGGCGAGCTCCAGTCGGTCGCGCCGATGATCTTCTTCCTGATCACCCCGTCGCGGCCGAGGACGAAGGTCTCCGGGACTCCCGTCGTCTGGTAGGCCCTCTGGATGTCGTGCGTCGGGTCGTGGAGGATCTCGAAGGTGAGCCCGAGCTCGCGGGCGAAGTCGCGCACCGCCTTCTGCTGCCCGGGATCATCGACGCTGACAGCGACGATCTTCAGCCCGCGCGGGCCGAACTCGCGGTGCAGCCGCTCGATCGACGGCATCTCGGCGCGGCAGGGCGCGCACCAGGTCGCCCAGATGTTGAGCAGCACGACGTCGCCCTTGTAGTCGGCGAGCGTCTTCGTCGCCGCCGCCGCATCGACCTCGCGCGAGGTGAAGGCCGCGTCGGGCGCGGACGGGTACACCGGCTCGAGCAGCGGCGTCGCCTTGAAGTCGGGTGCCTGCCCCCCGACGCTGACCGGGAACAGCTCGTCGCTCATCGTCCGCGTCGCGACGATCAGGCCGATGCCGAGCGCGGCGATCACCGCGGCGACGACCATCCATTGCTGGCGGACGGTCATGCGCGGGCCATGGTCAGCTCCCGCAGCGCGGCGATCTCGGTCGCGACGTCGGCGGCGGAGAACACCGCATGCCCGGCGACGAAAGCCTCCGCCCCGGCCTGCCGCGCCGACGCGATCGTCTGCCGGTTGATTCCGCCGTCGACCTCGAGGACCGCGCCGCTCGCCGCCGCGTCCAGCATGGTCCGGGCTCGAGCGATCTTGTCGAGCGAGTGGGGGATGAACTGCTGCCCGCCAAAGCCGGGGTTCACCGTCATGACGAGGAGCAGGTCGAGGTCGTCGAGGACATCCTCGACCGTGCTGAGCGGGGTGCCCGGATTGAGGGCGACGCCCGCCTTGCACCCGAGCTCGCGGATCCGTGCCAGCTGCCGCTGGAGGTGGGGAGCTGCTTCGGCGTGGATGGTCAGCGTCACCGCCCCCGCCTTCGCGAAGTCGTCGAAGTACTTCTCCGGCTGCACGACCATCATGTGCACGTCGAGCGGGAGCCTGGTCACGCGGTGCACCGTTTCCATCACCTTGGACCCGAACGTCAGGTTGGGGACGAAGCAGCCGTCCATGACGTCGACGTGCAGCCAGTCGGCGCCGCCGTCCTCGCAGCGGCGAAGGTCGGTGGCCAGCCGGGCGAAGTCGGCACTGAGAAGCGAGGGGGCGATGATCGCGCGAGTCTGTCTGGCTTGCGTCACTGCGACGAGAAATGAGAGAGCGGCTGGAGGGCGGGGGCGAACAATAGTAGCAACGGGTACTAAATTATTCCTCCGGCGGCGGGACGATCCCGAGCCCGGCCGACAGCCGGAGCTGGACCGTCGTCCCCGAGGGAACGGTACGCCCGGCGCTCGGAGACTGCGAGACCACCGTGCCGGCCGGCGCGGTCGAGGCCGAGTCGAGCCCGCTGCCGTTGACGAGGAGCCCGATCTGCTCGAGCGCCGAGCGGGCGTCGCCGTACGACCGCCCCACGACGTCGGGCAGCGTCACCGAGGGCGGGCCGCTGCTGAGGATGAGGGTCACCGCCCCCGCCGCCACCTTCGACCCGGCAGGCGGCGTCGTCGCCAGCACCGTTCCCCGCGCCGACTCGCTCGGCTGCTGCTGCACCGCACCGACCGAGAAGCCGGCCTCCGTGAGCGCGCGCTCGGCGTCGCGCCGCGTCATCCCCTTCGTGTCGGGAACGACGACCTCCCGCTGCCCGGCGCTGGTCACGACGCTGACCGTGGCGCCCGGGTTGGCGAGGGCCCCGCCTAACGGAGCCTGCTCGATGATCGTGCCCGCCGGGGCGCCCTCGCTCGGGCGGGAATCGCCCTGCTTCAGCTTGAACCCGGCCTTCTCCAGCCGCGTGGTCGCGTCGGCGATCGTCATTCCCGTGAGGCTCGGGACGGTGACGTCGTCGTGGCCGCCGCGGGCGGGGAAGACCGCGACCGCGACGACGACGTACGCCGAGGTGAATCCGAGGGCGGCGGCGATGAGGTACGGCATCGCCCGGCGCAGCCGCATCCGGAGGCTCATCGCGCCCGGCGCAGCCGTGCGGCGAAGGCGCCGTCGGCGCCGTGCCGCTGCGGGAGGACGCGCAGCCGCCCGGCGTCGAGGACGCTGTCCGGGACCGCGCCGTCAGGCGGCGGCTCCAGCGTCCACTCCGGGTGGTCGGCGAGGAAGCTCTCGATCTGCTCGTCGTTCTCCTCGGGCTCGAGGGAGCAGGTGCTGTAGACCAGCAGCCCCCCCGGCCGGACGACGGTCGCCGCGGCGCGGATGATCGCACGCTGCAGCGCGCCGAGCACCGCCAGGTCGGAGGTCTTCAGCCGCCAGCGCGCGTCGGGGTGGCGGCGGAAGGTGCCGGTGCCGGTGCACGGGACGTCGATCAGCACGCCGTCCAGCCCCTGCAGCGCCGGGAAGCGTGCGTCGGCGACCATCAACGCGACGTTAGGCACCTCGAGCCGCACCACGTTCTGCGCCACCCGCCCGAGCCGCGACGGCGAGGCATCCGCGGCGATCACCATCCCCGCGGTGCGCGAGAGCTCGATCGCCTTCCCCCCCGGCGCGGCGCAGAGGTCGGCCACCGCCGCGCCCGTCGCGAAGCACGCGTACTTCGTCACCAGCGTCGACGCCGGATCCTGGACGTGGAAGAGCCCCTGCTTGTAGGCACCGAGCTCGGTGAGCCCGACCGGGGGGGCCGAGATCGTCATGCTGTCGCCGATGAGCGGCGCGTCGGTGACGTGCACCCCCGCCGACTCGAGCGTCGCCTCTAGCTGCTCGCGCACGACGTGCCACGGCCTGACGATGATCGGCGCCTCGACGTTGTTCGCCGTGAGCAGTCGCGCGGTCTCCTCGGCGCCCCAGCGCGCGACCCAGCGCGCGACGAGCCAGCGCGGGTGCGAGTGCTCGAGCGCGAGCGCGTCCACCGGATCGGCGGGCACGGGGACGGTGAGCGCGTCACGCTCGCGGTCGAGGCGGCGCAGCACCGCGTTCGCCAGCTTGCTCGCGCCGATCCCGTGGCGCCGCTTCGCCAGCTCGACCGTCTGCGCGATCGCGGCGTAGGCCGGAACGCTGCGCATCGACAGCAGCTGTTGCGCGCCTAACCGCAGGAGGTCGGCCAGATCGGCGTCGAGTCGCGCCAACCCGCCGTTGACTCGCGTGGCGAGCTGCGCGTCGAGCCGCGAGCGGTGGCGCAGCATCCCGTACACGAGCTCCCGGGTCCAGCGCCGGTCGCGCGCATCGAGTCCGATGGTGCGGCGGTCGAAGGCGGGGTCGAGGAGGTCCCCCCCGCGCATGTCGGCGCAGATCGTCGCCGCGACGACGCGCGCCTCGGTCACGCCGCCGATGG
>DASZNJ010000001.1:0-15541 GCA_035551575.1 Gemmatimonadaceae bacterium | reverse complement strand
CGAGTCGCGCCACCGCTCGTAACCGGCGAACTCGTAGGGCGCGACAGGCGCCTTCGACCGTGTCGCCGACTGCGCCGCCGCGCCCGGGTCCGGCGGCGGCGCCGGGTCTGCCTGGCGCCCGGTGAGATACTCGATGACTGCGCGCATGTCCTCCTCGCGCAGCATCGCGAACGCCGGCATGAAGCCGCGTCCCCGCTCGATGACCTGCCGGATCTGCTCCGCCGTCAGCCGCGTGCCGATGCCCACCAGCGACGCGGCGCGGTCGTTCCCGCGCCGGTCCTCGCCGTGGCAACCGACACACGTCGCCTCGTACACCAAGCGCCCCGCCCCTGCACCCGCCCCCGCCCCGGTCCCGCGCGACGCCGCGCTCGCCGCCGGGAGCGGCGTGGTCTCGCGCATCGCCGCGATCCACGGGACGTCGCTGGCGTTGACGTAGAGCACCCCGCTCTCGCGGTCCACCGCCGCGCCCCCCCACTCGCCTCCGCCGTCGAAGCCGGGGAGGACGATGCTCCCCTCCCGGCTCGGCGGCGTGAACGGAGCGTCAGGCCTGAGCGTCCGGAAGCGTCGCAGAGCGGCGGCGTGCGCCGCCGGCGAGATGTCGGTGAGATCCGCTTCGCTTATCGACTGGCGCGCGAACGGCGCGGGCTTCAGCGGAATCGGCTGCGTCGGCCACGACTGCTCGCCGCGCAGGTCGGATCGCGGCACCGGCCGCTCCTCGACGGGAAAGAGCGGCGCCCCCGTCGCGCGATCGAAGACGAAGACGAACCCCGTCTTGGTGATCTGCGCGATGGCGTCCACCCGTCTCCCCTCGCGCGACAGCGTGACGAGGTTCGGCGCGGCGGGGAGGTCGCGGTCGAGGAGGTCGTGATGCACCGTCTGGAAGTGCCAGCGGCGCTGCCCCGTTTTCGCATCGAGCGCGAGCAGGGTGTTCGCGAACAGGTTCGCGCCGATCCGCCCGCCGCCGTAGAAGTCGGGGGTCGCCGATCCGGTCGGGACGTAAACGATCCCGCGCTCGACGTCGACGGTCATCCCGGCCCACGAGTTCGCGCCCCCGGCGCGCTGCCATGCATCGGGCGGCCACGTCTCGTGGCCCGCCTCTCCCGGGCGCGGGATGGTGTGAAAGGTCCACGCGATCCTCCCCGTGCGCACGTCGTACGCGCGCACGTCGCCCGGCGCCGAGCCCTCTCCCTCACCGACGCGCGTCCCCTGGATGAGCAGGTCCTGGTAGACGGCCCCCGCTGTCGTGGCGACGACGTACGCATCGCCGATGTCGCGGCCGAGCCCCGCGCCGAGGTCCACCCATCCCGAGTCGCCGAAGGTTGGAATCGGGATTCCGGTGCGCGCGTCGAGCGCGTAGAGCCGCCGCCCCGCCGAAAAGAAGATTCGCCGCTCGTCGCCCTCCGCCCAGTACGCGACCCCGCGATTCACGTGTGTCTCGCGCGGTCCCTTCGCGAACGGGTCGAACTTCCAGACCAGCGTCCCGCTGTCGGCCCGCAGCGCGACGACCGCGAGCGCCGGCGTCGTCGAGTAGAGCACCCGCCCGACGACGATCGGCGTCGCCTGCATCTCCGAGTGGACGCCGGCCGCGACGTCACCGCTGTGGTAGGTCCAGGCGACCGCGAGCTGCCTGACGTTCCCGCGGTCGATCTGCGCGAGCGATGAATAGCGGCTGTTCCCCGGATCCCCGCCGGTGACCGGCCAGTCGCGGTCGGCGGCACCGTCAGGCGCGCCGGCGCAACCGGCGAGGAGGAGCGCCGCGACCAGCCGTGGAGCGGTTCCTCGCGCCGTACCGGCGCGCCCCCTCCCGCTACTGCTTCTTCGCCGCGGCGTAGTCGGCGCTCATCGCCGAATCGGCGGCGATCTCGTACATCGCCCGCTGGAAGCTGTCGCGGGTGTAGCCCGCTGCCTCGAGGATCGAGTCCGCCTTCGCCGGATTCGCCTCGATCGCGTTGGCGACCGAAGCGGCGGTGCGGGCGCGGTCGTTCGCCGCGGCCGCCGGCGCCGCGGCGACGGCGGTCGTGTCGGCCTTCTTCTCGCCGCCGGCGCACGCGACGGTTGCGACGAGGAGGACGGTCATAACGGTCGGGTATCTCATGGTCGTCTCCGCCTGCCGGTCAACGCGCGCCCGACGCGGAATGTCCGCGTCCGCCATTGTCGTGCTTCGGATTTCCGCCTTCCGGCTTGCCTTGCGACCCTGGGTTCCCACGCCCGTGCCCCTTCGCGCTGTCGTCGTCGCGCTTGGAATCGTCGCCGCGCTTCGAGTCGTTGCCGCGCTCATGGTCGTCCTCGGCGTCGTCGCGTTCGCGATTCTTCGCCCCCTTCGCCGCATTCCCCTTCCCCTGCCGGGCATGCTCGGCGCGGATCGCCGCGGCGAGGGCGGGACCGCGCTTCCCGGCCGCGAGCTGCGACTGCACGAAAGCGCCGAAGTTGTTCACCGGACCCTGCTCGCGCTGCAGTACGCGCGCGGTGTCGATCACCAGCGTCGCTTCCGATGCCGGCAGCTTCGCACGGATCATCGCATCGAGCACCGCGCGGATGTCGGTGCTCGCCACGCCCTCGCGGCGCGCTTCAGCCGTCGCGACCGGGAGGCGCGCCGCGGTCAGGAGCTGGCTCACCCAGTCCGCCTGCTGCGCCGGGAGTGGCGCGCTCCAGCCGACCACGAGCGCGACGGGGAGTGCATGGAGCAGATGACGCATCGACGAACCTCGGAATGGGGATGGTGGAAGATACGCCCGGCGGAGCGCGGAGCGCCAATCGCGTTCGGGCATGAGACGCTCGCGCGTCGTACTCGCCCTGGCCGGGGCACGACCCCGCCGGGCGCTACCTCGGCCCCGGCATCCCCGCCGCCGAGCGCGGGCTGGAGTCGGGGAGGACCCGGAAGTTCACGTGATAATGCTCGTCGTGCCGGACCCACGGAACCCGGCGCGTGAAGCGCACGCGTCCCCGCAGCTGCTCGCCACCCGGGCCCGCGAGCAGGCGTCGCTCGAGCGCGGGGGCGAAGATCACCACGTCGATTGCGAGCCCATCGATCACGGTCGCGCGCACGCGCGAGTTGAGGCTGTTGCGGCGAGCTCGCCGCGCCACGCTTCGGCGTGTCAGGCCTCACGGTGACGCGAGCCGCGTGAAGACGGTGGTGCCGACGCGCAGCGCCCTGTCACCGCATTCCCGTATTGCTGACGAACGCCAGCCGTTTCCCATCCGGCGACCACGATGGGACGTTGATCGTCCCCTGGCCGCCATAAACGTACGCGATCACGCGCGCCGGACCGCCGCCGACCGGCATCAATCGCAGCAGGACGTGCTTGTAGAATGGGTGATCGTTCGCCGGGACGTCCGGCGGGAAGCTGAGGAACGCGACCCACTTGCCGTCGGGTGAGAGGTGCGGAAACCAGTTGTTGAAGCCATCATCGGTGACCTGCTGCTGGTCGCTTCCGTCGGGGCGCATCCGCCAGAGCTGCATCCGCCCCGTGCGCGCCGAGTTGAACCAGATCCACTCGCCGTCAGGCGTGTACTCCGCGCCATCGTCGAGACCGGGCGCGGACGTGAGACGGATCTCCTCGCCCCCGCTCGCCGCGATCCGGTAGACGTCGAAGTCGCCACCCCGCTGACCCGTGTAGACGAGCCACTTGCCGTCGGGCGACCACCCGTGCAGGTACGACGGGCCGCGCGCCGTGATGCGCCGCGGCGTGCCGCCGCGTACCGGCAGGGTGAAGACGATCGACGCTCCGCTGTCCTCGGCCACATGGTTGCTGATCCCGAGCATCCGCCCGTCGAAGGAGAGGACGTGGTCGTTGTTGTTGCGCGTCGCGAAGCCGGTGTTGATCACCGTCGGCCTTCGGGAGGCGAGGGCGAAGCGATAGAGCTTCCCCTCCTGCGCGTAGATGAGCGCCTTTCCGTCATGCGTCCAGTTCGGGGCCTGGAAGGACCCCCGGTATTCGTGAACGACCGTCGCGTTCCCGGTCGCGACGTCGAGGATCTCGAGGCGGCTCCCTAAATAGTCACGATATGCTACTAAATCAGGACCGGCTGGCACGGTGATCCTCACGTTGCTGAACGTCGCCCGCTCGATCGCCGACGCGTCGTGGGCGCAGACGAAGAGCCCGACGTAGACCGTGTCCGGCAGCGAGACGCCCGTCAGCACCTGCGTCGCGAGGGTGTCCCCGAACCGCGCGGCCGACATCAGGTAGACCCCGTCGCGCCGCTCGAGCTGGATCACCGCATCCGCATCGGGCATGCTGTCGCGCGCCTTGTTCTCCTCGGTCATCGCCCCGCTCGCGCGGCGATACTGCAGCGACGCCAACCCATCGCCGTGGACGACCGCCGAGACGTGGGCGCTCGTCGCATCCAGCGATGACCGGATCATCCATCCGATCTTCCGGTGCGGATCTCCCCCCGCGCCGACGAACCGCGCCCGCGTCGAGAGGATGAAGTTCCCCGTCATCCGCTTCCAGACGAAATGAAGCTCGTCGTGGTCTCCCCACATGTTCGCCCCCGACCCGGCGACGCGGTACGCCTGGCGGTCGCGATCGTATCGCGCCGTGCCCGCCCGCCTCACGGCTCCGACGTCCGCCTGCCCGTCGAACACACCCACCGCACCCTGTCCCTCCGCGCTGCCCCCTGCGACGGCAAGGCTCATCACGATCGCAATGATGCGAATGTCCGGGAGGCGCATGGAACAGATGGGAATGGGAATGGGAATGGAAGTCTCGAGACAGCCGTGGAAATGAACCGCGCGCTCAAAGCTGCCCCGCAGCAGCCGTTCCGCAAGTCGCGCGGTTGCACTCGCAGGCGGTTTCGAGACTTCCACTCCCCAGGTTGTTTCGAGACTTCCACTCCCCAGGTTGTTTCGAGACTTCCATTCCCCAGGTTGTTTCGAGACTTCCATTCCCAGTGCAGTCTCGAAACTCCCATTCCCCAACCCCCCATCTCCCCACGGTCCCGATCCTGCGACACTCCCCCGAAACCTCTCTCCACCCCAGCGCCCGTTAAATGGTCATCGCCGCCTTCGTCATCGCCGGCCTCCTCGTCGGCGCCCTCGGCCTCATCGGCTTTCTCGACGCGGTGCGCGGCACCCCGATCGACAAGGTGCTTCCCTTCACGGGCGAGCTTCCGTCAGTCGACGACCCGGCCTTCCGCACGACGATGGAGCTCGTCAGCCGCACCACGATGTGCGAGGGACATGAGGCGGAAGTGTTCTGGAACGGCGATCAGACCTATCCGCGGATGTGGGCCGACCTCCGCGCGGCGACCACGTCGATCACCCTGCAGCTCTACTACAACGAGCCCGGGCGCATGGCCGAGGAGCTGAGCGCGATCCTCACCGAGCGCGCGCGCGCCGGCGTCCGCGTTCTCTTCCTCTATGATGCCTTCGGCACCTCTTTCAAGAAGGACTACCTCGACAGGCTGCGTGCAGGCGGCGTCCATCCCGAGCCCTTTCGCCCCGTGGCACTCAACGCGCTGCAGAAGGTCCAGCATCGCGCGCACATCCGCGTCGTCTGCATCGACGGCGCGATCGGCTGGACCGGCGGCTTCGGGATCTCCGACAAGTGGTTCGGCAACGGCCGTACCAGGGACCAGTGGCGTGACTCGAACGTGCGCTTCACCGGACCAGCGGTGAACCAGCTGCAGGCCGCCTTCGCCGCCTGCTGGGCCGAATCGACCGGCGAGCTGCTGATCATGCCGGTGCAGCTTCCGTCGAACGATGCGGATCCGGCGGGGCGGCGCGATGGCTCGGTGATCGCCGGGCTGCTGCACGCGTCGCCCTCGGTCGGCAGCACCGAGGCCGAGCGCTTCTTCACCTGCTCGATCGCCAGCGCGCGGAAGAAGCTGTACATCACCAACTCGTACTTCGTTCCCGACCGCGAGATCCGTGCGATGATCGCCGACGCCGCCCGGCGCGGCGTGGACACGCGCATCCTCACGGTGAGCGACCAGACCGACGTGAAGAGCACCTGGTACGCGGGCCGCGCCCGCTACGAGGAGCTGCTCAGCGCCGGCGTCCGCATCTTCGAGTACCAGCCGGTGATGATGCACGCGAAGACCATCACCGTCGACGGCCGCTGGGCCGCGTTAGGCAGCATGAACGCCGATAACCGCTCGCTCTCACTCAACGAGGAGACCGTCCTCATGATGCTCGATGAACGCGTCGCCGCCACCCTCGAGCAGCAGTTCCACGATGACCTCGGCTTCGCGAAGGAGATCAAGCTCGACGAGTTCCGCAAGCGCGGCCGGATCGAGCGCATCAAGGAGAGTGCCTGCTACTCGGTGTGGCGGGTGCTGTGAGCGCGGTGAAGCACGAGGCAAATCCCGCCGTCACGACTCTCCGGGCGCTTCGAGCCTCCCGCAGAAATCATCCGCCGTCTCGCCGTCGATCACCCACTCCGGCACCGCGCCGCGAGCAGCCCCGTCGCCGCGGAAGTGTCGATGTCCGCGACCAGCAGCCCCTCCTCTCCATACGGCTGCCACGCGATGACCGAGCCGTCGGGGGCGACGACCGCTGACGTCGTCGGCGATCCCTCGGCCGCGCAGTTCACGCTCGCGAAGTAGATCGTGTTCTCCGCCGCGCGGCAGAGCATCGCCTTCTCGTGGAAGGTGTTCCGCGGGTCGCCGAACTCCGTCGGCCGGTAGCTCCCCGGCTCTGCTTCACCGAAATGGGGATGGAACACCAGGTGCGCCCCGCGCCGCGCCGCCCACCGCACCGTCTCGGGATAGCGCCACCCCTCGTGACAGATCACGACGCCGAAGGTGAGCGGGCCGACCTCGAACAGCCGTCGCTCGCTCCCGGGTGCATACATGTCGTCTTCGGATGGGTCGAGCTGGATCTTGTCCTGGATGCCGGCGATCGTCCCGTCGCGGTTGATCACCAGCACCGCGATCCGCGCGACGCCCTCGACGAACCGTTCGGTCCCGAGCACCACCGCGACCCTGCCGTCACCCGCCGCCCGCGCGATCGACGACCACGCCTCCTCGAGAAACGCCGTATCGACCGGCGGCACCGGCCTCCCTGTGGCGCGGTACCCCGGCACGTAGCACTCCGGAAAGCAGACGACCTCCGCCCGCTGGGCGGCAGCCTCGGCTATCGCCTCCCGCACGCGCGCAACGGACTCCTGCGGGCTCTCCGGAAACCTGACGTTCGCGAGCGCGATCCTGACGGTTGCCATGCGTGGTCCTGAAGTAAATGGTGCGCCGCCTGACGTCCGCCCCGATCTCCGCAGCGTGGAATGCTCATGGAGATCCAGCGCCCTGGTTTCGTGAGCCAGGTCAGGACATCGCACCCCGTTCGCATCAACAGCTGAACGACAATTTCGCGGATGTCGCCGCTATTGCCTCGGGCGGCCGCGAGGAGCGCCGCACCAACCCGGAGCGATCCGCGAAATCCGCGTAATCGTGGTTCCCCCTGTTGATGCTCGTGATCCGCGCCGCGCTCCATCGCCACGCTCAGATCTGCGAGTACGACGTCGGCTGGAGGATGATGTCGGTGATCGCCGAGACGTTGTCGCGGTACTGCGGATCGCCGGAGAGCCTCTTCCAGTCCGGGTCCTTGCCGAATGCCGACCATGCCGCATCGCGCGCCGCCATGTCGGCGAAAGTCAGCATGTAGGTCAGGCTCGGCATCTTCGCGCCGATCACTGTCTCGCCGAAGAAGACCGGCGTCAGCCCCGTTCGCCGGAAGATCGGGATCTCGCCGGCATTGAACATCTGCAGCTTGTTCAGCGCGGCGCGGTCGCTGTGGCTCTCGTAAGTCCGCATCTCGAAGATCCGGCGCGCCGCCGTGCCGGCACCCGCCGAGGCCTCGACCACCGGCATCGCCTCGAAGGCGCGCAGCAGCGTGCTCTCGGCGCGCACGAAGGCGGGGTCCGACATCGGCGCGTCGATGATCGCAGCACCTGCACGCGCGTACTCGGCGTCGCTCGCCAACCGCTCGCGCAGCGTGACGACGCTCTCCAGCGTCGGGTGCACGAGGAGGAGCAGCAGCGACGGCGCGTTCTCACCGTACACCACCGTGAACGCCCCGACCCGCCGTATCCCCGCGCGGTTCATCGCCGGGATCGCCGCTGCGCCGACGAACTCGGTGAATGCCCGCTGCTTCGCGCCCGGGAGCAGGTGATAGCGCCGCAGCTCGATGTACTGCCGTGCCTCCGCCTGTCCGAGCGCCTCGAGCTGGGGGAGGGGAGCAGCAGCAGCCAGCGCGGTCGCTGCGAGAAAGTCACGTCGGTGCACGGGGGCCTCGTCGAATGAAAAGTAGGACAACGTCAGGTGGTACGAACCGCTACGGCACCAGCGCCCGCGGGGGTACCGTGATCCGCCCGATCGCTCCCTGGTCCGTTCCGAACCAGATCTGCCGCGTCGCCTTGTCGAAGGTCATGTGCCGGATCGTGTTGGGACCCGGATTGCCCACCGGCACCTCGGCGATGAATCGGTTCGTGTTCGCGTCGAACGCCACCAGCGTCGCCGGCGCCCCGCGCTGCCCGGCCTGCGCCACCCAGATCACGTCGCGATCGTCCGTCGCCATCCCGTAAGGCAGCGACGCCGGTCCGGCGGGCAGCCGCCACTCCTCCATCGTCCCGGTCGCCGGGTCGAGGTGCCCGAGGAAGCCGCGCGTGTAGTCCCCCCAGTAGAGCTGGTCGCGCGAGGTGATCGCGATGCGGCGCGGACGTGCCTTCGCGTCAGGCAGCTCGTACTGCTTCATCGCGAAGGTCTGCGGGTCGATGGTGCCGAGCTTGTTCGTCCCGAAGAGGTCGAACCACGGCCTCCCCTTCGAGTCGATGACGATGCCATACGGCCGCGTACCGTCGCCCGTCTTCCAGAGCCGGAACTTCCCCGTCGCCGGGTCGAACCGCCCGATCGCGCCCGCCGATTGCGCGGTGAACCAGGCGACCCCGCTCTTCGGGTCGAACACCATCGTGTGCGGATCGCCGACCGTGCGGTCGGGGATCATGTACGTCGTCAGCTTTCCAGTCGCCGGTTCGAGCCTGACGATGCGCCCGTTCTGGTTCCCGGTGAACCAGACCATCCCCTTCTCGACGACGAGGTTGTGCGGATGCGTCCCGTCGTCGATGTCATAACGCTTGAAGGTGCCGGTGCGCGGGTCGAGATGGGCGATGTAGTTCCCGACCTGCCCGACGAACCAGACACCCCCCTGCGCGTCGGCGAATGGGTCACGCGGGCGCGTCGCCGCGCCGTAGGGGACCACCCACTCCTTCGCGTCGTGCTGCGACGCGGTCGTCGCGGCGCGCGCCGGCAGCTGGGCGAGGAGTAGTGTTGGCGCGAATGCGGCGCCGAGCAGGAATGCATGGCAAGAGCGCATGGTCAGCCTCCGGATGCGGGTACGCTCCCCATGATACGCCCGGTTGTGCCCCGCGCGCCATTGCTTGCCTTTCGTGACCGGGAACGGCAAAGAGCGGCCCCGCGCGCAGTCAGCTCTCGTCGACCAGCTCGACGATCAGCCCGTCACGAAAGTTGAAGGTCGAGCGACCGGAGAGGCGGAGCGTGTCGCCCATCCGCATCCCCGGTCCGAGGTCAGTCGCCAGCACGCCTTCGTAGTCCACCGCGATCCACGCCTCGTCGCCGTCGCTGCCGTACTCGCGCACCGTCTGGCGCCGGCTCGTGAACAGCGTGACCGCGCGCCTGGCGAGGGCGCGAAATTCGTCACGCCCCCGCGCTGCCGCGGTCACCTCTCCCTTCGCGACGTTGCGGAACTCGATATTCGGGTGGAGCACCTCGATCATCCCCGCGACGTCGAAGGCATTGTACGCGGCGAGGTAGCGGTCGATGACCTCACGGTGCCCGTCGATAAGGGTCACGGCGCTTCCTCGCGCGGGATGTCAGTGAACGACGAGCGACCCGTGATACGTCCCCCCCACCGCCACCTGTGCTTCAGCGTCGAGCACACCGGAGACGCCGTTGGAGAAGATGAGATGCCCGTCGATGTGCCCACCCGGCGCCACTCGGCCCTGATAGCGCACGTTAGCCTGCGCGGGGACGCCGGCGACCGTTCCGTCGAACGTCGCCTCCGACACGAAGACATCGGGGTCGGTGCCTGGCGGAGTGCTCGCCACCTGCTCGCAGCGTCCGAAGACGAGCGCTGTCGTCTGTCCCATCGCTACACCGTCGATGGCCCCGTGGAAGACGAAGCGACCACTCACCTGCAGCAGGCAGTTGCTCCCCCGCGGCGTCAGCGAGAGCGTCGAGAAGTCGACGATCGCGTCGAAGGGGCCTGACACCTCCACCTGCTGGGACGCAACCGCCGCGGCGCGCGACGCGCCGGCGTGATCCACGTTCGCGGGGGCAAAGGTCTCGTGTCCATCGCAGCCGGCGGCGATGAGCACCGACGTGCCAACAGCAACCAGCCGAAGCGTCGTCATTGTGGCCTCCGGAGAGGATAGGTCACCGACAAGCATGGGAAGGCTGGAAGAGTCACGCAAGGAACCGCACCTGGTCAGCCGCCGCCGCGCTTCAACAGTCGCCTGGCCCCGCCTCGGCGCGACCCTCGTGAAACGCGGCAGCGCGCTGCGCAGGACCTCACGGAGAAGCCTGTGGACGTGGATCGCGTCACCCGGTGGGAGATCGGAACTGCCGAGCACCATCCGCGTCGAACCGGTGGTCAGCGGATCCATCTCGATCAGGAGCGGCGCCGTGCCCCCCCTCAGTAACCGACGCTCTCCCTCGTTCGCGGCGATCACCCCTTCCGGGTCCCCTTGTAGAACGTCGCCAGGATCTCACGGTGTCGCGAAGTGAACGCCGGGGCGCCGTACATCACCATCCCGAACAGGTTGGTGAACGAGACGTCGTCGGAAATGTGGCGCGCGCAGCCAGCGGCATCGCCGGCGTTCCAGGCCGCGACCTGGGCGGCGATGATCGCACGAATCGCTGCTTCGGATGCTGCATCCTGCGCTCGCACGGGCGCGGTTGCGAGCAGGGCGCCGACGACGATTGCTGCCAGCGAACGCTGCCTCATCGCTCCTCCCCTCTGGCGTTCGAGTCCGAGCTGGTGATCCCCTTGTTCCGCCAGGCTCCTCAGCCCACCGCTCGCCTCACCAGCGCTGCGCCATCGCGGCGATGCGCGCCAGCACCTCGCCCCTCCGAATCCGCTGCTCGCGCGCCCGGGCGAGCGGCCTTCAGCGCAGCCATCGCGTCCTACTTCGACTCAAGCTCGCCCAGGCGCGCGATCTCGACGCCGTCCTCGACACACCACCATGCGCCGTCGCGGTACCAGAGCGGATGGCGCCTGTGCCGTGGACACGCCGGCCACGTCGTGTCCACGTGCGTATCGTGGAAGTACTGCTGGACATCCTCGACGAGCTTGTCGCCCGCGCCCTCGACGCCGAGCTCCCGCACGTCCGCGGCGGTATCGGCGACGAGCTGCCGATATCCCGCGCCGAGCGTCTGCTCGACGTCGCGCTGAAGCAATGGGAGTACGTGCGCCAGGTCAGCGCTCATGCGGCATGATCGACGGTGCGAGGATGAGTGAACGAGCCCCCGGTGTACATCAACCGCGCCGCGCCGCCTCGATCGTCGCGATGTCGATCTTGTGCATCGTCATCATCGCATCGAACACGCGCTTCGCGATCGCGGGATCGGGATCGGTGACCCCTTCCGAGAGGGCGATCGGCGTGATCTGCCACGACAGTCCCCACTTGTCCCGGCACCACCCGCACGCGCTCTCCTCGCCCCCGTTCCCGACGATTGCGTTCCAGTAGCGATCCGTCTCCGCCTGGTCGACGGTCGCGACCTGGAAGGAGAATGCTTCGGTGTGCTTGAACGCGGGTCCGCCGTTGAGCCCGAGGCACGGGATGCCGAGGACGGTGAACTCGACCGTAAGGACGTCGCCCTTCTTCCCATCCGGAAAGTCTCCCGGTGCGCGGTGCACCGCGCCGACCGACGAGTTCGGGAATGTCTTCGCATAGAACCGGGCCGCGGCCTCGGCGTCGCGATCGTACCAGAGGCAAATGGTGTTTTTTGCCGGCTTCGCCATCACATGCCTCCTCTTCGATGAGTTCCTGCTGGACCAGCCGCGCCGTGACGTTCCGGAGTCTAGTCGCGGCTCGTCCGCCGCGGCAAGAAGCGTCATCCCGTACGACGCGGTCTGCCGCGCCGGGGCCAACGCGGCCACGCGGTTGACGACGTCGGCGCCGAGGGGACGTTCAGGTGGACGGCGCCGATCCTGGTGCGATGAGCGCGTCCGGCAGGTCTCGCGGCGATCGCGTCAGGGCTAACCGATCTGCTCGTACGTGCATCCGTGCTCCTGCGCGAGGCCGAGTGCCATCGTGTGCGCGGGGACCAGCTTGACGCCGGGATTGAGCCCGGCGACCAGGTCGTCGTGCACCGCCTTGGGATCGAGATGCATCTCGCGCGCGAAGCGGTTGGCGTGGGCGGTCAGCGCGTTGTTGCACTGCCAGAAGATCACGCCGCGCGACTGGAGCGGCCGCACGCCGACGACCTTCCACCCGGCGAACTCGGCGACCTGGTCGAGGAAGACGTTGCGCGTCGCCCAGTCGCTGGTGGCGGGGTCCTTGATCTCGAAGCGGCGCCCGAGCTCGTATTTCGTCCAGAGCTGATCGCTGCAGTTGATCGGGAAGGCGCGCACGGAGATCCCGATCAGCGCGTTCACGGCGGGGGGTTTCAATCCGAACACCTCTTCGTGCGCGTCGAGCCAGTTCGTGGCGACCACCATCGACATCGGTCCCCCGCCGCCGGCGGCGAAGACCTGACGGTGCTTGCCCTTGAGCGTCCCGAGCCAGGAGAGGTCCCAGGTCCCGGGCGCCGCCGGGCGAAGGGAACCGGCGTCGTGGCGGGTTGCGGCGAGCGCGGACCCGGGAGCGACGGCCGCGATGCCGGCGAGCGACGCGAGAGTACCGATGAACGGGCGACGACCGAGCGGCGTGGACATTGAAGGCTCCCGGATGAGGGTCGACATGCGTCTGCCACAATGTGGCGTTGCCCGTTCCCCTTGGAAAGAGCCGCGTGGTGCAGTCACTCCCTGGCCGGTGTCAGTGCGGAAGCTCCTCCGCGAGGCCGATGAGAATCCCCTCGGGGCCCCGGATGTAGCAGAGCCGGTACATCGCTTCGTACTGGACGACCTCACCGACGAGCTCCGCACCGTGCCTGCGGAGTCTGTCGAGCGTCTCGCCGATCCCGGTCACGGTGAACATGACACGGAGATACCCGAGTGCGTTCACCGGCGCATTCCGGTGATCGGCGATCACCGGTGGCGCAAGAAATTGTGAGAGCTCGAGCCGGCTGTGGCCGTCCGGAGTGACGAGCATCGCGATCTCGACGCGCTGGGATTCGAGGCCCGTGACGCGTCCGGCCCACTCTCCTTCGATCATTGCCCGGCCTTCGAGTCTCAGGCCAAGCTCGACGAAGAACGGGATTACGGCATCGAGCGATTCGACGACGATGCCAACGTTGTCCATCCGCTCGAGAGCCATGTCGTCCGCCTGCATCCTGTTTCAAGGAAGTCGCGCAGGGGAACGACCCCCCGGCCTCACCTCGGTTTACCAGCGCGCTTCACCTGCGCGCTCGACGGAGCTCGCTCCGCCGTTGCTGCAACTCCCTCTCTTCGGCGACCAGCGCCTGCACGTCGGGATGCGTCGCGCCCCGCTCTGCCTCGAGCAGTGGGCGCGAGACGGCGACGCTTGCCAGGCGCCCCTCGATGGCGCGGAGAACTACCACGTTGGCGTATGCCTCGGCTGTCTCCGGCATCGGGAGCGTGTGCAATTGCTGGCGGAGGAGCTCGACCTGGCGGTCCACGCTCACCCGATCGGGATGGCTCGGCATCTTTCCTGTCGCGCGCAGCCTGGCACGGAGGACTTCCAGCGCTGCGAGCCGCGCCGCGATCGTGTCGCGGACCGCAGCGGCGAGCGCATCGTCGCCCGCGGCGACGGCGCTCGTCGTGGACGTGCCCTGGGCGGACAGCCGCACGGGACCACTGAGCGCGGCGGCGCAGAATGCAATCGCCTGGAGACCGCGAACCGAACGTGCCGTCATCTGTGACCTCCACGGAAGAGATATCCAAACGAAGGCGGCCGAAGTGGCAAGGGGTGACGGAACCCGACTTCCCATCGCCCCGGACGCGGTGAAAGGCACAGGGGATTGGACGCCCGGAAGCCGCCGCGCCCAGCTCGCATCAGCGTCAGGCAACGGTGACCGGGTCGGGGGCGCGCGCCACCCCGAACGGCCACCCCTTCGTCCGCCACGACCACACCAGAAACGCCACGCCTCCCAACGCCAGCACCCCCACCCCGAACAGGATCACCATCACCTGCGTCGTCGCGAAGACGAAGATCCATCCTGCCAGCGCGATGAGCGCCGGCACGGGGTAGAGCCACATCCGGTACGGCCGCGCCATGCCGGGCGCCCGTCGCCGCAGAAGGATCAGCCCGAACACCTGCCCCATGAACTGCACCAGGATCCGCGTCACGATCAGCGCGTCGATCACCGTGCCTAACGAGAAGAACCCGGCGACGATCGAGATAGCCCCGAGCACCACCAGCGACACGTACGGAAAGCCCTTCGTCGGGTGCAGCCGGCCGAACACCTTGAAGAAGTACCCGCTCTCCGCCGCCGCGAACGGGATCCGCGAGTACCCGAGCAGGAGCGCGAACACCGACCCGAACGCGGTCCAGAGCACGAGCAGGGTGAAGAAGGTCGCAACCCCGTGGCCGTACACCCGCTCCATGAAGATCGAGACGATGAACCCGGACTCCGCATGCGACTCGGCGGGGACGAACTCCCGCCACGGGATCACGCCGATGATTGACAGGTTCACCCCGAGGTAGATCAGCGCGACCGCCGCGGTGCTGATCAGGATCGACCGCGGGATCACCCGCCCCGGATCCCTGACCTCGTCGCCGATGTAGCAGACGTCGTAGTAGCCGAGGTAGTCGTAGATCCCGATCCGCGACGCCGCGCCGAGGCCGAGGAAGAAGCCTAACGAGAAGTCGAAGGCGCCCGGCGGGAAGTCGAAGGCGATCCGCGGGTCGAAGTGCATTGCCCCCGTGATGATCACCGCGAGCACGGTCACCAGCGTCCCCACCCAGAGCGAGATCGTGATCTTCGCGATCGAGTGGATCCGGCGGTAGAGCAGGGCGACGTTGATGATCCCGACCACCGTCACCAGCGCGATCACCCACGGCCGCGTCAGCCCGGACCAGATGTAGCTCGAGTACTGGGCGAAGCCGATGTACCCCGACGCGATTTCCAGCGGCCCGCTCAGCACGAACTGCCAGACGAAGAGGAAGGCCATCAGCCGGCCGTACCGCTCGCGGCCGAACGCCTCGCGCAGGTACTGGAACGAGCCCCCCGATCCCGGCATCGCCGCACCGAGCTCGCTCCACACCATCCCGTCGCAGATGACGATCACCAGCGCGACGATCCAGCCGAGCATCGCCTGCGGACCGCCTAACGCGGACATGAGGAGGGGGATCGTGATGAACGGCCCCGCCCCCATCATGTTCGTCATGTTCAGCGCCGTCGCCGGGAGGAGCCCGAAGCGGCGGCTGAGGCGGGGACGCTCGGGCGCCACCTCCTCCCCGGGCGC